>JBEOJY010000024.1:0-7725 GCA_040275305.1 Bdellovibrionales bacterium
ATCCAAGGACCTTAATTTACCCCGGTTTGTGGTCTAGACGATGGGGTGCAGCTCAGGCTTCGATGTAATGACCTGATATTGATCCATGCGAACAGAGGAGTAGACGCTGGCTTTTTTCTCTGCATGTGCTTTTTTACTAGGCTGCATTGCGGTTGCCTTTATATTCAATTACTAGCATATCGTTCTTGTGAAACGCGTTGCCTAATACCATGGTTGACGGCCCGTAACCTCTATTAAGTTGTGGAGGTTTTCTAGGCTTTTTAAGTCGTTTCCAGCTCGCTGTCCCAGTAGAGGTAGTCGCGCCAGCTTTCGTGAAGGTAGTTCGGCGGAAAGGCGCGGCCATGCTCCTGAAGCTGGTGGCTTAGAGGTCGCCACGGGCGGCGTTTGGGATGCATGTGGCACTGTTCGGGCAGACGGCTGCCCTTGCGCACATTGCAAGCGCTGCAAGCCGTCACCACGTTTTCCCACATTGTGCGACCACCCTTTGAACGCGGGATGACGTGATCAAAGGTTAAATCCGGAGTGGGGTAGCGGTTGCCGCAGTATTGGCAGCTGAAGCGGTCGCGCAGGAAGACGTTGAATCGCGTGAAGGCCGGGTGGCGCGAGGTTGCGGTGTATTCTTTTAGCGCGATCACGCTCGGAAGCTTCATCTGGAAGCCCGGCGAGCGGACGACGCGGTCATATTCGGACAGGATCGACACACGCCCAAGAAAGACCGCTTTCACGGAGTCTTGCCATGACCACAACGATAGCGGGAAATAGCTCAACGGGCGATAATCCGCGTTAAGCACCAGCGCAGGGCAGCTTTCGACCGAGGGTGACACGTGTGTTGCAGCCTCCTTCGAACAATCATATGGATTGTGATATTAGTCAGCGCCCTCGCTCGCGTCCAGAGCTGTTTTTTGTTATATACTTATTCCCCTTCAAAGGTTGGGAACAATTTGAGGAAAGGACGGCGCAGTCCCCTCCCCCTCGCGGGGAGGGATAGGGTGGGGGACCAGAGGGCAGACAACAGGTATCAGGAATCAGAAGCGGCCTTGCGGCAAGACTCTGCCTTTTGACCCCAGTCTTTTCCTTGCTGAATCCCCCCCCTCCCTATCCCTCCCCACGAGGGGGAGGGGACTGCGCTGCGCCAGCGGCGAAACCTTATCCCAACTCTTCACGCGCGACGGGGCTACTTAATTTCCTTCGGCCTGATCGAGCGCGTTCATCACGGCGTCGCGCGAGAGGAGTTCGGGGAGAATGATCCCCTGCTGCGCCTTCGGGCCAAAAACGATGTTGAACGGGATGCCGTAGCGTCCATAGGCGTGCAGAAATTCGGCTATGGTAGGATCAGGCTTGGTCCAATCCGCCCGCATCGCGACAATGCCGGTTTCGAACAGGCGGCGTTTCACGTCGTCGCGCGACAGAACGAAGCGCTTGTTCGCCTTGCAGGTCAAGCACCAGTCGGCGGTCACGTCGACGAAGACCGTTTTGCCTTCCGCGACTGCGCGGCGCAGTTCCGCTTCGTCGAGCGGTTTCCATTGCGCATATGCCTGCGCTTTGTCCATGGCGGGCGCGAGCGGCGCGGCCCCGGCGATTGCCAACGCGACGACTGCGAAAACGGCCAACCCCGCAAAGGCATATTTCCTACGGCTCGCGCCCGTTCTGCGCAGCGCGAGCACAAGCACGATGCCAATCATGCAAAGGCCAATGAAGATGGCGCGCGGCATTTCGATTTGCACCGACAGCACCCAGACCAGCCAGACGGCGGTCAATGCCAGCGCCACGCCGAGCGCATGGCGTAGGTGGATCATCCAGACGCCCGGTCTGGGCAAGGCCGTGGCGATGCGCGGAAACGCGGCGACGGTTAGATAGGGGAGGCTCATGCCGAAGCCGAGCGCCGCGAAAATCGCAAGGGTTTCCACAGGTCCTGTCGTCAGCGCGAATCCCACCGCCGTACCAAGAAAGGGGGCGGAGCATGGCGTCGCCAGCAAGGTCGCAAAGGCCCCGGTCATGAAATCGCCAGCCAGATGTTGGCCGGGTTGAGAATCTTTGCGGCGTTCCTTCCAGCTTCCCCAGCCTCCGGTCATCCAGTAGGGCAAGCGCAGAGTTATGAGATCCCACAGGCTCGCGGCAAATATCGTGACGAGCAGCGTCAGAAACACAAGGAAGGTTGGTTGCTGAAATTGCACACCCCAGCCGATGTTATGTCCCAATTGCTGCAAGGCGATGGTCAGGCCCGCGAGCGCGAGGAACGACGCGACGATGCCTGAGGCCGTGGTTAAGAAGCTGCGCCGCACCGTCTGACGCTTATTGCCACCATGACCAATGACGCTTAGGACCTTGAGCGACAACACAGGCAGGACGCAGGGCATCAGGTTCAGGATAAATCCGCCAATCAGCGCGACGAAAATCGCCAGCCCGAAAGAGAGCGAAAGGCGCGTTTTTGTCTCCTGCCCTTGCGGTTGCGCCTGCGGGGATCGTTGCGAAGTCGGCGAAGTCGGAGCGATGTTCTCAACAGACTTGGTTGCGCCTTCGAAATTTTCTCCGCGCGCAGGGAGCCTGATTTTTTGCTCCATGCCACGCGCGCCGTCGATGACGGTTACGGTTAAGGATTGCCTTTCCAGCGTTTTGTCCGGTTGCAGAGGCTCGGTCAGACGCGCCGAAAAGGTCGCAGCGCGGCGATCAGGCGATAGGGTCGCAGAGGGGGCCGCGAAGGAAAGTTCAGCGTCATTTTCGATCAGAAGTTCGGGTTTATCGAATGGCTCGGTCGCCTCCACGCGCAGCGTCAGGCCATCATCCATCACCGCCGCGTCTTTCACGTCAATGCCCGCCGCCGTTGGGTTTTGCGGCACCTTAGCGCGGAATTCCTTCAGCAATTCGCTTTCGGGGCCTTCCGTCGCCGCGCCCGCCGGGATCTTAAGCGACAGGACAAGATGTCTGGGCAGGCATATGTTGTTGCAGATCAGGATGTCAACCGAAGGCCGCACCTCCAGCGCCTGTCCGGGGTGATTGATTTTCGCGTCGATAGGGAAGACGACACGCTCGCGGTAGCCGATCGTCTCGATGCCAGAATCGGTGAAGCGTTCGGGGATCGGGTAATGCAGGGTTGTCTCGCCGAGATTGGCGACTTCCGGGCTTGCCACCGAGGTCGCATCGAGTTTCCACTGAATTTGTGGAGGCAGTCCCGCCATGCCCGGCGAACGCCAATAGGTGTGCCAGCCGGGATCCAATTGTACGTCCAAGCCCAGCGGCACTGAATCGCCCTGCCCGACGCCCTCAACACCTGAAATCAGGCGCACCGCGACGCCTTCCTCGCGCTGCCATTCGCTTGCGAGCGCGAAAGTCTCCGAGGGGGTCAGGCAACTCCAGATCAGAAGTCCCCCCAACAGGGAAAGCGTCAGTTTGCTTGAACCATGGGCCTTATGGTTTGTCATGATTGTGTGTCGCTCCAGACTCTTCTCACGGGTCAAATCGGCAAACGTGGCTAAAACAGGGCCGTCATCGCGTGGAACCTTCTTCAGGCGACGTGGCAATCCAGAGTCTTCTAGAGATGTCGATCGGGACACTGGATTGCTTCGTCGCCTTCCGCCTTAAGGCGGAAAACTCCTCGCAATGACGCTAACTGTTACGCTTTTCTTGATCTGTTTTCATTACACTTCCGCTTGGGCGTTACAGTTTTTTCTGAATTGACTGGCGCGTCTTGAAGGTTCATTTGTTTTCGTTTGGCCCGGCGTGTCCGGGCCGATTCATAAGGCTTTTGCCTTGCCCCATGATGCATTACAGTTCATGCTTGGACAATGTGAAAACAGGGTATACGAAAAAAACTTGGCAAGACACGGGAGCCCCGATGGACGAGGACAAGAATCCGGATCTTGGATTAGGCGGTAGTGGTTGGCTGACTGGCCAGTTGCTGGTCGCGATGCCGTGCATGGCGGATTGGCGCTTTTCCCGCGCAGTGATCTATGTGTGCTCGCACGGCGCGAGCGGCGCGATGGGGTTGGTCGTCAACCGACTGTTCGGCGAAGCCGATTTCAGGATGCTGCTTGAACAGCTCAATATCCCTATGACCGCGCAGACGCCGGATATACCTGTCCATTATGGAGGTCCGGTCGAATCCGGCCGTGGGTTTGTGTTGCATTCTTCCGATTACCAACAGGAAGGCACAACCTCGATCGACGAGCGCGTTTCGCTGACTTCCACAGTCGAAATTTTGCAGGCTATCGCAGCGGGGCAAGGTCCGCAAAAAGTCATGATGGCGCTTGGCTATGCAGGATGGGGCGCTGGGCAGCTCGATGCCGAAATGAAAGCCAATGGCTGGATCACAGTTGCCGCCGACGACGACCTTATTTTCGGGCGCGATATCGAGAGCGCCTGGGAACGCGCTTTGGCGCGCATTGGGATTAGCCCCATCATGCTTTCAGGCGAGGCCGGGCATGCGTAAGAGCTAGCTTGCGACCATGCGCGCAGCATCTTATGCCGCTGATCATACTACCCTACAGAGAGCCCCGGTTTCTCTAAACTTCCATACGGCGAGGATTGTTGTCGCAAGGAGCCGCAGACCACCCTCGGTAGGGAAGTCGCAGATATTTAGCGTATCGCCCTTTTCCGCAAGTCGTATAATCAGGGGTAGACGAATCATCGCCTGCCTTTCTCGTGGCTTTTAGTTATGAACGATTCCTCATTTTCCGGAGCGTCCCGTCAATCTGCTGGAAATGTAGCTTCGCAAGCGTGGGCGGCGCTGCGCGGCTTTGCCGAGGATTTCTGGCACGATGGAGACGAAAATCCGGTCGATGTTCTGTTAGGCCGTGCGCCGTCGCCCGCACACATGAAGGTCAAGCTGTCCGTCCAAGATATATTGACCCGCGAGCATGGCGATCATGCCTCCAGCTTGTCTGGCCAAAAGGAATGGCATGCTCTGCCCGGAGAGATTTCCGAGATCATGTGGGGCGCTGGCAACATGATGCCCGGCGGCATCGAACTTTACGACAAGCTGATTACGCCCTTATGCCTTAACAAAGACATGAGCGTTCTGGATATTTCCGCCGGGCTTGGCGGCCATATGCGTCGCGCCACTGAGCAATTCGGCGCCTATTTCACAGGACTTGAACCCGATGCCGAGATCGCGGCGCGCGGCATGCTGCTTTCGCAAAGAGCTCGTCAGGAAAAGCGCGCTCCGATCAAAACCTATGACCCGCTTCGCTTTAAATCAGATCGCCATTATGATTGCGTTCTTGCGCGCGAGGTTTTCTATCGCGTCGCGGACAAGCCCAGATTTTTCAATGCCCTTGCGTCGGGCACAAAAGCTTCGGCGCAAATCGCATTTACCGATTATACCCTTGAACCCGAGCATGCCAGGAAGGCTTCCGTTCTTCTGTGGAAAGGCGTGGAACCGAACGCAGCGCCGCTGAGTCTGGCCGACATGAGCAAGGCCTGGTCACAGCTTGGGTTTCGCATGCATATCAGCGAGAATCTTACGGAATATTATTGCGCTGAGGTTCTGGTTGGGGTTAAGCGGTTGGCCACGTACCTTATCAAGCACCCGAACCCGGACAGCGCGACTCGCGAAGGTATCAAACGCCATGTGATCAAGTGGTCCAATCGCATGGCCGCGATGAAGGATGGTTTGATGTTCTGCCGATTCTACGGGTCCAAATAGCGCGTAAGCTCACTTTTTATTCTTCTGGCGACACGGTTTTGTAGAGGCTGGCCAAAAAGGCAAGATCGGGACGCGATGTTCCCGAATTCGCTTTGGATGGTTCGGCTAGCTCGCGCGCCAGACGTTTGCCCAGTTCGACGCCTGGCTGGTCAAACGAATTGATGCCCCAGATGATTCCCTGCACAAATACCTTATGCTCATAGAGCGCCAGCAGAAGGCCGAGACGATAGGGATCAAGGCGGTCAAGCGTTAGAATTGTGCATGGACGGTTGCCCGGATAGGTATCGAATGGCGTCGCGCCGCATTCCTGCCCGAAGGCTAATGCCACGGCCTGCGCAACCATATTCGACAATAAAGTCCTATGATTTTCGGGATGTCCAAGATCATCGTTGACAATGCCCACCATCTCGACCGGCACGACCTGCGTTCCCTGATGCAAGGCCTGATGAAAGCTGTGCTGTCCGACAGTGCCACATTCACCGAAAATTACAGGCACAGTCAGCGTTTCAACGGGCATGGCTTCGCGCGTTATGGATTTTCCGTTACTTTCCATTTCCAGCTGTTGGAGATAGCGCGGTAAATCGCGCAGCCTTTCGCTGTAGGGCAAGATGGCGCGCGCTGGCGCCGTCCCACAAAAATTGTGCTGCCATATTCCAAGCATGGCCATCAGGCATGGCATGTTGCGCGAAAGCTCGGCTGTCCTGAAATGCTCATCCATTGCCGCCGCTCCGGCGAGCAGCTTGCCGTAAAGCTCCATCCCCAAAGACAGCGCGATGCCAATCCCTACTGACGACCAGAGGCTGTAGCGACCGCCGACCCAGTCCCACATCGGGAAGATCTTGTCCGGACCAATGCCAAATTCAAGCGCTTTATCAACGTTCGAAGACACGGCTACGGCCTGCTGCTGGATCGCGTTCTCACCAAGCGATTCCGCAAGCCAATCGCGGGCCAAATTCGCGTTCAGCAAAGTTTCCTGCGTGGTGAAGGTTTTCGATACGATGACGAACAGCGCGCTTTCAGGATCCAGCTTCGTCAACAGCGAGCTTAGCTCCCACGCATCGGCGTTGGCGACAAAATGAACCTGAGGGCCTGACGCGCTCGCGGCCAATGCCTGCGTCGCCAGACGCGGCCCCAAATCCGAACCGCCGATACCAATATTTACGATATTGCGAAACGGTCTTCCGGTCGCGCTTTTTATGTTGCCCGCACGCACGCCCTCCACAAATTTTCCCATCCGGTGGCGCGTCGCGAGAATATCCGGCATGACATCCCGACCGTTTGCCATGATGGAGGCATCGTCTTTCGCGCGCAGCGCGGTGTGGAGTACCGCCCGATTTTCCGTACTGTTTACCGGCTGGCCTGCGAACATACGTTCGCGCCATTCCTCTACTCCCCTTTGCTGCGCCAACTGTGTTAGCAAATCAATGGTTTCGCCAGTCGCTAGATTCAGCGCGTAGTTCAGCGTCAGGCCATCGAGCGCTACCGCGCACCGCGCCAGCCGATCTTTTTGGCTTTCGATCAGCGCCGCTAGGCTTGTCTTGCTCGCTTGCAGCGATTCATAATGGCGTATCAGGGCCTGCCATGCGGCGCTATCGGTTAGAGATGTCATCAAGGCTCATCGGTAGGGTCACGGTAAAAGCCATAGCTTTTACCATCCCAGCACAGAAAAAATCTAGTCGCTGCTTCTTCATAAAATTCTAGAGCAACTTGTTGCTTGCAGCCTAGTATTTTTAGATATTGCGTATTGCGGGTTACACGGAAGGAATTCTGTTCGTATACGGGCTTTCCGTCTTCAAGTTTTACTATGATTTTGCTTTTTATCTTATTGATTTCTTTTGATTTCTCATCCACCTCAAGGATCGCGATATGGGTTGGATAGGCATTGTCAGAGTCCAGAGGTTCCCGCTTGTCGCGCAAGAGAACCGCGACTTCCTGCATGCCATTGCCATTGAGGTCAGCATTGAGCCAAGGTTTTAAGAGCCTGTTCATGATCTTTTGAGGAGGAGGGCGAGGAAAGCGAAAACGACCATGTTGAGACTGGTGTTGAGTTTGCGCTCACAGTTTTTCCAGAGGCGGCGACATTT
>JBEOJY010000025.1:0-45613 GCA_040275305.1 Bdellovibrionales bacterium
AGAAGGGGAGATACAAGGATTTTTATTTTTGATTTTCTTCTCGCCAAACTGAGTGGCATAAACAACACTGCGCGGCGGCCTGAGCCGTGCTCAAAATGACCTTAGCCGTAGAGCCGCTTAGTTAACCACATTTATTAAATGGGCCAAGGGGGATCGACGAATTTTTGCTTAATCCAATAAACACTGAACAAAAGTGATGTTATAATTTTTCATACCCCCATTTCTACCCCCAGACCCAAAAACTGGAAAATCGAACTAAGCAGCACTCGAACCCCAGCCCCGTTCAAGTTTTCTATGCGAAAAAATTATAGCACAATTTATTTTTTTGGGAGGTCGATTCTATCGGGACTATTTCTCCAAGCCTCACCGCAACTCACCTTGTCTCTGATCGTGTCGGTCAGCTTGCCGACGACGGCGGCAGAGATTCATCTTTCCGCAATGAAACGGCGCTAGAAAAGAAATATCCCTTTTTGAAAAGCAGTGAGCTCCTTGATGATTTTTTTCAAGGAGGAGATATGTCCGATATTCATTCGATTGACGAAAGAGATTGTCGCGTTGTGGTTGACGACTCGCCTCCGGCGTTACGGGTTCTACGTTTGCCTGATGTCATTGCCCGCGTCGGGCTGAAACGGGCCTCGATTTATCTGCACATCGGCAAAGGAACGTTTCCGGGGCCTATCTCTCTTGGCCCCCGCGCCGTCGGCTGGCTCGAACATGAGGTCGAAGCATGGCTGGCGGCTCGTGTGCAGATGCGGCGCGGGAGCGGGGGTAAGGCTCTGAACAACACGGCTTCCAAAACGGTTTGTTGAATCTGTCTGTGAGCTGCCTTCGGGCTTCAGCCCCCCGGAGTCTGGTCTGACCGCGTGCGGTCTGACCAAACTCCCACCTTGCGCGGAGCTTGTGGCGAGATTGGGTTCACAACGCTTGTCGGTAATACCATGGCGGTACGACGTCGCGATGTTGTATTAAATAGATATTGAATTAATTATTGTGTAGAATGAGACAATATGAGACAATAAAAAATGTATATTTTAACAAATGCGCTTTTCTCTTGATTTTATGCCACGTTTATGCGATGAATGTGGCTATCCTCGCGAAAACGCGTGAGCGGGGAGCAAAAGAAGCAGAACACAAAACCATCAGCAAAACGTAAAGAGTCATCCACAAAGGCCTCACGGTTCATTCCGGCGGCTTTTTGTTTGTGCTATTTGTCGTGTGCGCACTTGACGGCACCCCGTTCCTCACGCGTCCATCACACCGTTTGGCCCAATAGCCAAGCTTGTGCACTTGCCTGCCCCCACTCCAGAACAGGGTGATCACGGTGAGCAATGCGTCCCTTCATCCCCTTGTCGCGCAGTGGAGGAGGTGCGCGCGGATTCTTTCAAAAAGCTGCGCGCAAGTTGAGACTTCGGTGTCACCGTGCACGGTGTCACCAAAATCTTGCGCGCTGAAGCACGGATTCCATACTGACAACCCCGGCAGGCGAAGACGCAGAAACCCTTTGACCGTCAGGCTGTCGGATCAGGAAAGGGCCAATATCCACGACAAGGCTCGCCGGGTCGGGTGCACGACCAACGCCGATATCCCTTCCATCCCATGGTGGGTGATCCAACAACAGCGTCCAATCCCAGCGCAGGCCCGTTGCCAAGTATCAAGCCATTGCCTGTAACGCCCAATGCGCCAGCGGAACCACACCACCTCTGTCACGGCGCGGCGATAGCCCGAAGCACACTCTCCGGCATATCCGAAGAACAACGCATCGACCTCTTCGCCGCGTGTGAGGGCAGGATTACGTGGAGGCAGTATTTTACGAAGTGGGGGGGCACGCAGTAATGTGAACCCATAAGGATTAAGCGATTGCGATTTATAAGAAAAATAGGGGATGTTCATTTTGTGAACAGAGCCCCACGTATTTCTACTTATCACAACAACGTTTCCGACACGGCTATGCTATACGCAACTTTATGTTTGCAAATCAGGGCTGCATTTGTCAAGTTTTCTATAGAGAACGCCAAAGGGGGCATTATGGCCTATAATTTGGGAATTGATATGGGTATTACCTCGGTTGGGTTCGCCGGGGTTGATCGTGAAAACGAGTCTATTCTATTTTCTAATGCGCATATTTTCGATGCCGCTGAAACCGCCGATGGCGGATCGCTGGCGGCAGACCGTGGCAAGGCGCGCCGTATACGCCGTTTGCTGAGCCGCCGTGCCGCACGCAAAAAAGATATCCGTGCCCTGCTGGCCGAATACGGTCTTCGTGATCTTGAAGCAATTGACTACGCCCCGCCTGAGGGTACCAAGCCGCCCATCTCACCGTGGGATTTGCGTAAGGCCGCGCTGGAACGGAAGCTGGCAGATGCCGAGTTTGCACGCGTGCTGTTTCATATCGCTAAGCGACGCGGGTTCCAATCAAACAAAAAAGGCAATCTGACAAACGATACCGAAGGCAAGGTGGTGCTGGAAAGCGCCATCAAGCTTGAGGAGGCTGCCCGCGATGCTGGCGCTGAAACAGAAGCAGCCTATCTGGCCGCACAGCCCAAACAGCGTAACGATGGCAAGGTATATACAAATTCCATCAAGCGCGACAGCCTGCGCAGGGAAATCAAAAGGATTTTTGATGTGCAGCGCCAGAAGGGTAATGCCAAGGCCACAGAGGATTTCCTGCTGGCCTATGCCGGAGATGGCGACCCGAAAAAGCGCAACACGCTGGAGGGTGATGGTATTGCGTTTTATCAACGACCGCTGCAATCCGCCGAGGACATGATAGGTTTCTGTGCCTTTGAAAGAAATGAAAAGCGTGCACCAAAATTTGCCTATACGGCGGAACTTTTTGTGCTGTGGTCTAGGCTGAATAATACCATCATACGATGCACAAACGGCAACGAAGATCAGCTTACCGCCGACCAGAAACGCCTGTTGGCAGATCTGGCCCATAAGGAGACCGACGGCGTGAGATATGCCGAAGCCCGTAAGGCGCTGGGCCTTACCGACAATGAACGGTTCAATATTGGGTATCGCAAAATTAAGAATGATAAAGGCAACAAAGACGATGCGGACACATGGGAAAAAATCCGCGACATTACCGAGAAAAAAGTTTTTCTGCAGTTGCCGGGTTATCATGCGTTGAAAAAGGCGCTGAATACTGGCAGCATCACCGACTGGCAGCAATGGATCGGCCCCAAACGCGACACGCTGGATGAAATGGCCAGAATCCTGTCTTACATCGAAGACAAGGAAGAATTTGGCAAAAGACTTTCTGCGCTGGGAATTGACGAGGCCACGCAAGACAAGCTGGCCTCCATCACCAATTTCAAAGGCACAGTTAGCCTGTCGCTGAAAGCCATACGCATCATATTGCCTGATATGCAGAAGGTTCCTTTTGCCGATCCTGCAACCGGACAGGTGTTTGAAAGTTTTGATGACATCAAGAAAAAGCATGGTTACAGCGACCATCTGGTTGAAGAAAAGAAGGGATGCGTCCCCTCCCTTGGTGACACCCTGAACCCTGTTGTGAAACGCGCACTGGCGCAGGCCCGCAAAATCATCAACGCCTGCATTCGCACCCACGGAATGCCGGAAACGATTATCGTTGAGCTTGGCCGCGATATCGGCAAGCCGATGAAAGGCTATTGGGTTGATAAAACCGGCAAAAAGAAACTTGGCAAGGGCGACCTCGCAAAAGGGGACCGCTATATTATGTGCCGCGCCGACTTCGAGAAAGAAAACGAGAAGAATTGGCAGCGGCGGCAGGCAGCGGCCAAGGCCGTTGCAGAAATTATTGGCATCCATCCGGCCCTTGTTTCAGGCGGCGATGTTTTAAAACATCGCCTGTGGATAGAACAAAAGAACGTCTGCCCCTATTGCTGTGAACCTATTTCCCCTGCGGTCTTCAAAGCGGATAACGCGACGCAGATCGACCATATTCCCCCTTACTCCCAGTCATGGGATGTTTCTTATATGAATAAGGTGCTGGTACATCTGGAGTGCAACCAGAAGAAGCTGGACAAAATCCCGTTCGACATATGGGGCAAAACGCCGCTGTGGGAGAAGATAAAGATTATCGCCCAATGTTTGCCCAAAGCCAAGCAAGACCGGATTTTAATGGAGGAATTTTCCGCCCGCGCTCAGGGATGGAAAGATCGCGCTCTGAACGACACTCGCTATATGGCGCGTGAGCTGCGCAGCCACCTACAGGCGTGTCTGCCCTGCAAGGTGGAAGTGCGCAACGGTGCCGTTACCGCCCATCTACGTGGTCTGTGGGGATTTACCGACGAGAAACTGGACTCAATTATCCACATACTGCAATCGGATGCGACAGAGGCCTACGCCAAAAAGCAACTGGAGGCGCTGGGCCTGAAGAAATACCATGTTGAGGCTGCGCTGCATGTGCGCGACATGAATCAGGCGGAGATGAAGAAAGTATTGCGCGGCTTTATCCACTATAAAGACCGCACCAATGACCGTCACCATGCGCTGGACGCCATCGTGCTGGCCTGCTCCACCCAAAGCATGGTGCAGGATGTTGCCAGACAGCACAAGTACAATAAGAAGGCACGTGAGTATCCGAAGCCGTGGGAGACGTTCCGCGAGGACACTCTGGCGAAGGTTTATGGCGTGCCGGACAAGGAAGGTATCATCGTTTCCCGCCTGCCGGACCGCAGTGCCACCGGCGCAGCGCACCAAGATACGGTTTACAGCCTGCGCAAGACAGTTGCTGTTGACAAGAAGGGCAAAGAAATACCATCAACCACGGCCGTTTCGCGTATGGCGTTACAAGACCTGTTCGACGTAAGGAAAAAGGGTGACGATCAATACGCGCACCTGTTGAGCAAGGTTGAAAAAATCTATTATAAAAAAGACCGGGCGCGGGGCGTATATGAAGCCCTGAAAGAACGCGTTGAAACCTGCCGTAAAGAAGGCAGGGATCCCAAAACCGTTTTCGACGAGCCGGTTTACATGAAGGCCAGCGTCAAGGCGCTGGCCAAAGGCAAAACGCATGGCGAGCAGATAAAGCACGTGCAGATGGACATGGGCTACACCACCGGTCTTGTGCTGGATACCGGCCCTGTCGCCGAGAAGCCGAACGGCGAGAAGTTGGGGGCCATCGCCCCCAACACGCAAGGCGGCATGTTGCGCGTGGATGTGTTCACTAAACCCAATGGAAAAGGCAAGATGGAGTATTATCTGTGCCCGGTTTATATCAGCAATATAGCCAAGGGGGAATTGCCAAGAAAAGCAATTGTCGCCAACAAACCTGAAAAGGAATGGACAGATGTGAGTGGTATGAAGTTTCTGTTCAGTCTCTATAAGAATGATTATATAAAAATCGAGAACAGAGATGGAATCCTTGAAGGCTATTATAAAGGTGCAAACAGGGCAACAAATTCGATGGAGATTATTACCCACGATAGAGACCCATCGTTTGGGAAGAATGGCTTAAAGGATAGCATCGGCGTCAAAACCCTGCTGTCCTTTGAAAAATACAACGTCAATTATTTTGGCGAAAAATTCAAAATAAAAAAGGAGAAACGCCTTGGCCTGACGAAGTCTGCTGGTGCAGAAGCCAGCGAAGCTGTCGCTGAAAAACGCGCAGCTTCAGCTGGAGAATAACGACGGGGTTTTCTCCGTTGCCGTTGAAGATCTGATTTGTGTGGTTCTGGAAAGCCACCACATTACCGTCAGCACCGCCCTTGTAGCACGCTGTCAGGATATGGGTGTCTGCATTGTTGTGTGTGATGGCACCCATATGCCCAATGGCGTCATGTTGCCCTTTCATGCCCATTCGCGCCAAACGAAAGTGGCTCATCTGCAAACCGGATGGTCAGAACCTTTCAAAAAGCGCGCATGGCAGGCCATCGTGCGCGCCAAGATTTTAGGGCAAGCCACAGTACTTGAAAGGTTCAATTTTGCAGGACCTGCCAAAACCCTTCGCGCCATGTCTGCCAATGTGACCTCTGGCGATGAAAAAAATATCGAAGCGCAGGCCGCGCGTGAATACTGGCGCACGCTGTTCAGCAATGAATTCCACCGACACGCCGAAGACTGTGTGAATGGCGCGCTGAACTACGGTTATGCCATTATTCGCGCCGCCATAGCTCGCTCTCTTGTCAGTTATGGACTGCTGCCAACTTTCGGTCTGCACCATAACAGCGAATTGAACGCCTTTAATCTGGCCGATGACGTGATCGAGGTTTTCCGTCCTTTTGTGGATGACCTTGTTAAAATCATGCACGCCGCCGGAGAGCTTGATAACGCGGAACTGACAAAGGAAAATCGCCAGAAGCTGACAGGCATTCTTAATGCCACCTGCATGATCCAAGGTGAAGTTTACAAGCTTGCCAATGCTGCCGACAAAGCTGCCGAGCGGCTTGTGACGGCGACCGAAAACAAAGACTCGAAAATGATGCTGTTTCCCGAAATTCGCACAGCCCTGTTATGAGCGCCGCCGAGGACAGATTTATGTGGCTGTTTGTATTCTTCGATCTTCCCGTGCTGACCAAGGAAGAACGGCGCGCCGCAGCGCGCTTTCGTAACTTCTTGCTGAATGACGGCTATATGATGATGCAGCTTTCGGTTTACGCTCGTGTGTGCAATGGGCAAGAACGGGTAGAGAAGCATTTGACACGGTTGGAACATGCGATACCCGCTAAGGGCAGCGTGCGGGCCATTCAGATTACGGACCTACAGTATGAACGCATGAAGATTCTGATCGGAAAACGGAATTTACGGGAAGAAAAAAAAAGCCGAACAGCTTCTTTTATTTTAAGCTGTTCGGTATTTTTTATTTAAAACCAGAGCGTTAGATCGGATGGAAGCCTAGCATAGCCGTGTCGGAAGGGAAGCTATTAAGGGGAGAACAAGTTGCACCTTTGGCATCGCACCTCGCACCACTTCGCTTCGCAGCGCATTTGCTTAGCGAGAAAATGGGGGCGGAGGGTTAGCTTCTCTGCTTCCGCAGCCCGTCGAGATAATCCGCCCAATCCTGCATCATCCTTTTGCGCTCCGGTAAATGGGCGGTGCGGTTATAGGCACGGCCATTCGGATCACGCACGGCGTGGGCAAGCTGGTGTTCGATATAATCGGGGCGGACGTGCAGGATTTCGTCCAATACCGTCCGTGCCATGGCGCGGAAGCCGTGGCCGGTCATTTCATCTTTGGGGATTTCCATGCGGCGGAAGGCGGCGAGAACGGCGTTATCGCTCATAGGTCTATTGCTTGACCGTGCGCTTGGAAACAGGAATTGCCCTTGCCCGGTTAGCGGCTTCAGTTCTTCAAGGATTGCCAAGGCTTGACGTGACAGGGGAACGATATGCGCCTCGCGCATCTTCATCCGCGTGGCGGGAATGTTCCATGTCGCCGTATCGAAGTCTATTTCCTTCCATTCGGCTTTTCGCAATTCGCCGGGGCGGACGAAGACCAGAGGCGCAAGCCGCATGGCGCATTTCGTGATTACGCTGCCGTGATAGTCGTCGATTGTCCGCAACAGGTTGCCGATGGCCTTGGGCTCGGTTATGGCAGCGAAATGGCTTTCTTTGACCGGAGCCAGCGCCCCGCGAAGGTCGGCGGCGCAATCGCGCTCTGCGCGGCCCGTGGCGATGGCATAGCGGAATATCTGGCCACAGTTCTGTAAAATCCTGTGAGACGTATCAATTGCCCCGCGATTCTCGACCCGGCGCAGAATTCCCAAAAGTTCCGGAGCCTTTATTGTGTTGATATGCCGTTTTCCAATCCAAGGGAAAACATCCAGTTCCAGCCTGCGGATAATCTTGCTGGAATGCGATTCGGCCCAGATGGCCGCCCGTTTTGCTATCCACTCGCGGGCTACGGCCTCAAAGCTGTTTTCCGCATCTTCCCCCCATCCAGACTTTTTAACCTGCCGGGTGATGGCGGGGTCAAAACCGTCCTGCAATTCCTGACGCAGCTTGGCGCAGCGGTCTCTCGCCTGTTTAAGCCCGATTTCGGGGTAGGAGCCGAGGGACAGCAGTTTTTCCTTGCCTTGAAAGCGGTATTTGAATCGCCATAGCTTGCTTCCATGTGGGTTAACGAGCAGCAAAAGCCCTTCCGCCCGCATAGACTTTATAGGGGCTTTGTCCGTGGCTTTGCGTTGCGTATGGCGGTATCTGTGAGCGCCATCTGGGGGTATCTGATAATCAGGAGTTTGTTCTACCCCCAAATATACCCCCACACCCTCTGGTTGCCCATGAATTTTTCTGGATCGAAACGGACTCAAAAACACAGATTTTCCGTTATTTTTAAGGCGTTTCTGAAGTTCTTTAGACGCCTCTGGACTTTGAAATGGTGGAGCCAAGGGGGATCGAACCCCTGACCTCGACAATGCCATTGTCGCGCTCTCCCAGCTGAGCTATGGCCCCGTTCTTTGGGAAGGAGGACAAAATATCGAAGCGTGGGGAAAACTCAAGGACAAAGTTTGGGGCAGGGGCGCCGCGCGTGCCAGAAGGGCATTCCACAGTCGAGTAGCGCAGAAAACCACGTGAATACAGGCACTTTGAATGCTTGCCGAATCCCTAACGAAAATTTTACTATCCTGTGCGTGTATCGTCCTGCCGTAAAGTTGTCCCGCCCCGCATGTCAAAGGGCGCGGATAAACCGCCTCCCGCCTCCTGCCTTGCGTCCCGTGAATCATCCGGACGCCCACGTCGTGAAGGATATCTTCCATGAGCACACCCGCGAACCCCAATTCAGCGCTGATGACCCCCGCAGCCGCCGCCGCCGCCGCGCCGTCGCCCTATCTTGAAAACGTCGTGTTCGACGAATTGACGGTCGGACGCACGGCGAGCCTGACGCGAACGCTGACGCGCGAAGACATTTTGCTGTTCGCGCGCGTGTCGGGCGACGTGAACCCGGCGCATCTTGACGAAGATTACGCCAAGACCAATTTGTTTCAAGGAGTCATCGGCCACGGCATGTGGCTCGGCGGCCTAATCTCGACCGTGCTTGGCACCATCATGCCGGGGCCGGGAACGATTTATATGGGGCAGGACCTCAAATTCAAAAAACCCGTCCGCCTGAACGATCGCATCATGGTGACGCTCTGCGTGCGCGAAAGAAGAAGCGACAAGCCGATCGTGACCTTCGATTGCCGCTGCGTGAACCAAAGTGGCGAAACCGTTCTTGAAGGCACCTCGACCGTGCTGGCTCCAACCGAACGTGTGCGCCGCCCGCGCCCCGAAATGCCCGATGTCGAAATCAGCTCCCACGATCACTACCATGCGATCATCGAAAGCAGCCGCAAGCTAGAGCCTGTGACGACCGCCGTCGTGCATCCGGTGGAATCGCACGTCCTCACCGCCGTAGCCGACGCCGCCAGAGAAAGGCTGATGATCCCGATCCTGATCGGCCCCCGCCAGCGCATCGTCACGGCGGCCAATCAGGCGGGCGTGGATATTTCCGGCTGGAAGCTGATCGACGCCGAACACAGCCACGCCGCCGCCGCTGCCGCCGCCGACCTCGCCGCCGAAGGCAAAGCCGATACGATCATGAAAGGCTCGCTGCACACCGCCGAGCTTCTCGATGTCATAGCGCCGACTTCATCCCGACTTCACACGGGACGCAAATTCTCGCATGCCTACGTCATGGATTTGCCGGGCTACCACAAGCTATTGCTGGTCACGGACGCCGTCGTCAACGTCGAACCCGACTTGCCGACCAAGGTTGATATCTGCCAGAACGCCATTAACCTGTGGCGCGTGATGTTCGGCACCGAGAAAAAACCCAACGTCGCCATTCTCTCCGCCGTAGACATCACGACGCCCAAGCTGCCGACCACGCTCGACGCCGCGACCCTGTGCAAGATGGCGGATCGCGGACAAATCACAGGCGCGATCGTCGATGGACCGCTCGCCATCGACAACGCGCTGAGCGCGCAGGCGGCCATGGACAATGGCGTGGATACGCCGATTGCGGGAGACACCGACATCCTGATGTTTCCGAACATGGAGGCCGCCAACATCATGGCGCGCCGTCTGGCGTTCTTCGGCCACAGCGATGCGGCTGGAGTCCTGCTCGGCGTGCGTGTGCCCGTCCTCCTGCCGCGTCCGACCGACAACCTGCGTACGCATCTAATGTCTTGCGCGCTGGCCATGATGCTGGCCAAAGCCCGCCGCGAAGGCAAGATCAAGTAGCGCCGGAACCGACGCCAAGAACCGTTTTGTTGGTTAGCGCAGGAGGTGTTTCTTGGTTGTTTGCTCGCCGGAGGGGCGGTGCGGTAAGTTGAACGTAAATCCCTCTTGGCCTGCCTTCTGGTTTAGTGCTAAGAAAGACTCCCCGTTTGCGCTGTTGGGGGATCGTCTAGCGGTAGGACAACAGACTCTGACTCTGTTTACCGTGGTTCGAATCCACGTCCCCCAACCATGCATCTTGAGCGTTCGCGCCGCGCCAGTGTTGCTTTTCCGTCATAGGTTGAAGCGCTCCTCGTCAAGATCAAGGCCAGAGGCGGGCTATGCCCTTGCGCGCTCTTCACAAATCTAAAAATTTACGCCATGCTCAAAACGTCAACTGATTCTCTTCTCGCTTGATCCGGCTCAAATGAAAATAGCTATACTCAAAGAACGTCGCCCTTATGAAAAGCGCGTTGCCGCAACTCCCGATACGGTCAAAAAATACCGGGCTCTGGGGTATGACGTGGTGGTGGAAGCCGGGGCTGGCGCGGAGGCGGCATACCCCGATGACTATTATGCCGCTGCCGGTGCGCAAATTGTGGCTGACGCGCTGATCGTGCGCGAAGCGGATATTGTGCTGAAGGTTCAGCGCCCCATGAGCGAATCCGAAGGGCGCAACGAAGTCGGCCTCATCAAGCCGGGGGCAGTGCTGATAGGGATACTAAATCCCTACGCGGCGCGTGGCGAACTGGATGCCTACGCGCGGGGCGGGCTCACGGCCATGTCAATGGAACTCATGCCCCGCATCACGCGCGCGCAAACGATGGACGTGCTCTCAAGTCAATCCAATCTTGCGGGCTATAAAGCCGTTCTGGATGCCGCCGAGCAATTCGGACGTGCCCTGCCGATGATGATGACGGCTGCGGGCACGGTTCCGCCTGCGCGCGTTATGATCATGGGAGCAGGCGTCGCGGGCTTGCAGGCGATAGCGACCGCGCGTCGTTTGGGGGCCATCGTATCAGCGACCGATGTGCGCCCGATAGCGAAGGAACAGGTCGAAAGTCTGGGGGCAACCTTCGTTATGGTCGAAAGCGAAGAAACCAAGCTGGCGGAAACGTCTGGCGGATATGCCAAGGAAATGAGCGAAGATTACAAGCGCCGTCAAGCCGAACTCATCGCGGAGACAATCAAGAAACAGGATATCGTCATCTGCACGGCCTTAATTCCCGGACGTGCCGCGCCGAAGCTGATCTCGGAAGACATGCTGCGCAGCATGAAGCCGGGGTCTGTCATCGTGGATCTGGCGGTCGAGCAGGGTGGAAACTGCGCGCTAAGCGAACCGGGCAAGGTTGTGGAGGCCTTCGGGGTGAAAATTGTCGGCCATCGCAACACGCCAAGCCGCATAGCTGTGGATTCATCGGCTCTTTACGCAAGAAACTTACTGAACTTCGTAACGCTAATCTCGGCGAAGGAAGGTGGGAAGCTAACCATCAACTGGGATGACGAAATTGTAAAAGGTGTCGCCCTGACAAAAGATGGCGCGATCATCCACCCTCAATTTACAACGGCATCTGCCAGCTAAGATCAATCACACGTAGGGTAACATGGACAACGCTCAAACGACAACGCAAGGCAACACGACATGGTGGATCACCAGTCTGGCGATCTCGGTGGTCTGTTGCGCAATTTTGTTTGTAGTTTTTGCAGGCTATCTGTTTGGCTTCCGCGAGAAGTTGCTGGTTGTCGAGACGAAATTAAGCATGGTCGAGCAGAGAAACGCGCAATTATCAATGGAAATTGATAATCTCCATCGCCGCGCGCCGATCCAGCATATTCAAGTCATGCCATCAAATATCCCGCAACAATACATGCAGCCTATGTTGCCTCCGTCAGAGGCGAACGCAGGCGAGAAGTCGCCTCCAATCGTAGGTGTGCCTGCGCCGCCTGCAAACAAGGAGCCTTCACAACAACAGTCGCAATCCCCAGCTTCACAGATGCCTCATGCCGGGGCGCCGTCAACTGCGATGCCGCCTGCCGGACAACAAGCCCCGGCCAATCAACCGATACAAGTCCCAACCACAACAACAACAAAATAATATCGTGAGATTCCGATAGAGGGAGAAGTAAGAATGTCATCAAGCGATCTGGTATCTGGACTGGATAAACTCGCAACCGACCAAGAAAAACTGGCGGAATTGGCGAAAAATCTGGCGGCGCAGGCGCAGAACGTGGTCGAACAAGCGGCCACAGGCGGCGGCGGCCACGGCTTCTTCATCGTAGGCCTAACCGTATTCGTGCTCGCATGCTTCGTGGGATATTACGTCGTCTGGCGCGTGACGCCCGCGCTGCATTCGCCACTGATGGCTGTGACCAATGCCGTATCCTCCGTCATTATCGTCGGAGCCTTGATTGCGGCAGGGCCTATAGAAATATCAGCCTCCAAGCTGATGGGCCTGGGAGCTGTCATTCTTGCTTCCATCAACATCTTTGGCGGCTTTATCGTGACTCAGCGCATGTTGGCGATGTATCGCAAGAAAGAACAACCCAAGAAGGGATCAGCCTGATCTTCAGGAATTTTGCAGCCATATAAGCCAAATGCTTTTCACAGTGAAGTTTAAGAAAAGCGTCGAGCGAATAGGCTGAACAGGTCAATAATCGAGGAAAAACCTTGCCATGAACAACAGTCTTGTCTCGCTAGCCTACCTTTTCTCCGGTATCTGCTTCATCATGGCATTACGCGGACTGGCCTCGCCCGAAACGGCGCGGCAAGGCAATCGCTACGGTATTATCGGAATGGCCGTGGCAGTCATAACGACCTTCTTCTTGATGCATGCGGGGTCGCTGGTTTTGGTGATACCCGCCATTCTGATAGGTGGCGGCATCGGCGCGGTCGTGGCGCAAAAGATCAAGATGACAGCCTTGCCCCAGCTGGTGGCGGCTTTCCATTCGCTCGTCGGTCTGGCTGCCGTACTGGTTGCCGCCGCTGCGTTTGCGAATCCTGAAGCCTATGGAATCGTAAGCAATGGCAAAATCCACTTGTCGAGCCTAGTTGAAATGGGGCTTGGCGTCGCCATCGCAGCTATCACCTTCAGCGGCTCAATTGTCGCATTCGCGAAATTGCAAGGACTCGTGTCAGGCAAACCCCTAACTTTCCCGTTCCAACATCAGCTCAATCTCGGTCTGGCTATCTTGACGGTCATCTTGATCGTGCTGCTGATGATCTCGCAGTCCGCGACGATGTTCTGGGGGATCGTGCTGGTCACCTTTGTGCTAGGCTTCCTGCTGATACTTCCCATCGGCGGCGCCGATATGCCTGTCGTTATCTCGATGCTCAACAGTTACTCAGGTTGGGCCGCAGCCGCGACGGGCTTCACGCTGGAAAACCCGCTATTGATTATTACGGGGGCCTTGGTCGGTTCTTCCGGCGCGATTCTGAGCTACATCATGTGTAAAGGCATGAACCGCTCGATCTTCAACGTGATCCTCGGCGGGTTTGGCACGGAAGGCGGCGTCGCAGCCGCCGGACCTGCGGGCGACCGTTCGGTTAAGATTGGCTCAGCCGAAGACGCCGGCTTCATCTTGAAAAACGCTTCCAGCGTGGTCGTAGTCCCGGGGTATGGCATGGCCGTCGCGCAGGCGCAGCATGCCTTGAGGGAAATGGCCGACCATCTGAAAAAAGCGGGCGTGCAGGTGCGTTATGCCATCCATCCCGTCGCGGGGCGCATGCCGGGCCACATGAATGTTCTTCTGGCCGAAGCGAACGTTCCCTATGACGAAGTGTTGGAACTGGATGAAATCAACCGCGATTTTGGGCAAACAGATGTGGCTTTCGTCATAGGAGCCAACGACGTCACCAACCCAGCGGCGAAAACAGATCCAAGCTCCCCAATCTATGGAATGCCAATTCTAGACGTAGAAAAGGCGAAAACCGTTCTGTTCATTAAGCGTTCAATGGCAACGGGATATGCCGGCGTCGAGAACGAGCTGTTTTACCGCGCGAACACGATGATGCTGTTCGGGGACGCCAAACATATGTGCGAGAACATAGTCAAAGCGCTTGAAAGCTAGAGAGCCGAAATGGGACACTGATCTCGACGTGCCCGAAACAGTGGTGTGTCAAGAATCAGCAAGCGGAGCATCTGAATGTCCGAAGAATCTCTGCTGTCGGAAATAACACTAAACAGCTTGCGACAGAAATACTTTGCGCGATTGGTTGACCGCATAGACAGGATCGCAGGATTATTTGCGCAGTCGAATGGTAGAGATTTATCTCCCGATGAATGCAATGCGCTGCGTACCGAAGCGCATAGCCTCGTGGGTTCCGGCGCGACCTATGGATTTCCGAACATCACAGTGGCCGCCAGCGCGCTGGAAGCCGCAACTCTGGCAAATGAAGATCAAGCCGCGCTCTGGACGCGCGCGAGCGACCTTATAAGTGTATGTAAGTCCATAATTCCAAACGACATGCAACGTCAGCCCGTTTCCTTCATCGCGCCTGAAACGACATTGCCAGTAGTAGCGCAAAATGGAAAACAAGAATTCTCCGGAAAAAAGATACTGCTGATTGATGATGATCCGGCCATGCAGGATCTGATATCCAAGCTGTTTGAAAAAGACGCGACGATATTAACGGCCAGCGATGGTCAAGCAGGGCTGGATATTCTGCGCAGGCAAAAACCTGACCTTACGCTGCTGGATATTTCAATGCCCGGCATGGGCGGGTTGTCTATGTTGGAGACGCTCGAACATGACGAAGACTTAAGGCAATCGCCAGTCATCATGCTGTCCGCCCACCATGAGCAATCCTATGTCGCCAAAGCCATGATGTCGTGGGCATTGGGATATATCGTCAAACCCTTCGACATAAACGCTTTCGCGTCGCGCGTTCGCAATCTGCTCGCGAGGTTGACGATCAAGGTACTGGTTGCCGATGACGACGAAGCGATTCGTGACATGCTGTGGCATAAGTTCAGAACTGTCGGATTGCGCGCAATTCTGGCTGCGGATGGAACGGAAGCTCAGGAACTCATCGTGACCCAGCGCCCGCGTCTCGCAATCATTGACTGGATGATGCCGGGCCTCGATGGCGCAGCGCTGCTACGTCGCGTGAAAAGCATGGCGGAAAACGTCCAGCCTCGCATCATCATGTTGACCGCAAGACATCAGGAACAAGATGTTCTGGAAGCGCTGAAACTGGGCGCAGAAGACTACATCACAAAACCCTTTTTTCCGGATGAACTTGTCGTGCGCAGCTTGCGGCTTCTGGGACTCAAGGATATCGATTCCGCATGAGCGCTAACACCCGACATATGGGCATTGCATTATATCTGCTCGTAACCTTGCTGAGCGTAACGGCGCGTAGCCATGGCGCGGAAGCCGCCGAGAAGGGCATCGTCGAGACGGCGCGCGATTTGGCTTCGCAAGATGACTATGACAAGGCGCTGACAATTCTTGAGGGGGGTCTTCAAAAGCACCCCAAAGATGGCGAAGCCGAGCTGATGAAGGCCCGCATCTACGGTTGGCAGAAGCGCTACGATCTTGCTGAAAAATCATTGAATCAGCTTCTTGACCTCGAACCGGATAATACCGACATCCTGATTGCGCGAGGATATCTCTACTATTCCCAAGAAAAACTAGAATCTGCGGCGCGGGACTTCGCGCAAGCGCAAACGAAACAGCCCAAAGATGAAGAATCAAAGAAAGGCGCGGAACTTGTAAAAGCCGCTTTGGATAACCGCGCGGAAACAAAATCTTACGCCTGGCAACTCGACACAGGCTTTGAGTACAGCGCGTTCGCGCGACGTCCGCAAAGCGATTGGAATAACGAATTCGTTCAGATCGGAAGGATATTCAACGAAGGACGAACGCTCGCGCATCTGGCTATCCAACGCTATCGACAATTTGAGATCACGGATGTTCAGGCCGAGATAGGCGTCGATCACGGCTTTTCCGATACTCTGTACGGCTATGTCTATGCCGCGATCACGCCAAATCCAGCCTTTCGCCCACGTTGGCATGTGGCGACGAACGCCAACCTAAGATTGTTTAAGGATGCCACAGCGCCGAACTCCGATTTTCCTAATGTCCCGTGGTCGCTATGGACGACGCTAGATATGCGGTTTGACGATTACGCAGATGTGACTGTCGGAGGATTAAACCCAGGTCTGCGCGTGGAGGCAGGCGATGGCTGGGCGCTGGGCGCAAGCATGATATCATCCGTGCAATCGGGAACCGCCCCAGTATATGGATGGCAGGTCAAAGGGGAAGGAAGGCTATTTGCGAACCACGGATTCAATATTGGTTATGCCGATGCCCCCGAAACCGTAGCCGGAAGCACCGTCACGACTCAAACAGTATTTGCTGGAATCGCTGCAGCAATAAATTCTGCGTGCACCGTACGGCTAGGTTATGCGCATGACGACAGGGCAAAATCGTACATTCGCCACGCTGTGAACGCCAGCATATCCCATCGTTACTGACATGACCTTGCTCGACTCCGTCTGGTTGTTGTCATTCCTCATGGCGATGGCTTCTCTAAGTGTGCTGATCGGTCTGATTGCGTTGCGTTTGATCAAGGAATCGGCCCTGCATCGCAGAGAAGAGCTAAAAAAAATGTGGTCGCGCAAATTACATATAATGCTGAATGCCTCCGTGAATCTGGAGGGAGAAAATCTGCCTGCGATCAAAACATGCGATAAAGAAGTCATATGTGACATAGCGTTCGACATGTTGCGCATTGTGCGTGGGAAAGATGTTGAAAGGCTAGTCGCCAATCTTAAGGGATGGAAACTGGACGCATGGCTCAGTCAGGCAGCTCTGCGAGGTTCGCGCGGAAAGCGTATCCGCGCTTTGGCGTTGCTGGCTCAATTCAAAAGCCAGGATATTCTGGAAATTTTGCTAGTGGCTGCGCGCGACAAAGACTCGTATGTGCAGATGGCGGCTTTGCGTGGCATAGCTAATCGCCGCGACCCGTCGTTATTGCGGAAAATGGTGCAGGCTCTGATGGAGGCGCCGCACCAAACGAACACGCTGATGTTGGCGGATGTTCTGAAAACCTTTCGGGAGTCTGGGGTCGCGGAACTTGAACGCCTCACAGACTCCGCAATGCGTCGCGAGATAAGGCTTGCCGCAATCAAAGCGCTTGGGATGATCGGGGCCGGAAAATCTGTGGAAACATTGTTGGAGCTGACTGAGCAACCGGATCAGGATATCAGGGCGCAAAGTCTAATGGCGCTGGGCCGCACGGGTGACCAGCGCGCGCAGGAAGCGATTTTTGCAGGATTGGAAAGCGAGAGTTACCCGGTTCGGCTCTCCGCAGCGCAAGCTGCCGGAAATCTCGGCCTGCATCATGCCGTTCCGAAGCTGGCTAATCTGTTGAACGATCCTGTCTGGTGGGTAAGATATCGCGCGGCCTCGGCATTGTATCAGTTGGGAACGGCAGGGCAGGACATGCTGACGTCTATTTCCATCCAACAAAACGTTGCTGGTGAAATGGCGCGCCAAATTCTGGCAGAAAGGCGAGGGGTGGCTGCATGATCCCTGAAAGCGCAGGTTTCGCCTATACGTTTCTGCAAGATCACGCGCAGCTTCTGCAAACGCTTTCGATCATCATCTTTGCGACGGGCTTATTCCAGAATCTGCTCTATATAATCGAACTGCCGGCGGCATGGCTTGAACTGCGCCGCCACTCTCAGGTTGAAGACTTCGACTCGCCATGGCAGCTTCTGATTTCCGATGTCGCGATGCCGGTATCCTTGTTGGCCCCCGCATACAACGAGGAAGCCGGCATAGTTCAAAGCGTTCAGTCCATGCTGGCCCTGCAGTATTCGGACTTTGAAGTCGTCGTGATAAACGATGGATCGAAAGACAAAACGCTAGATCGCCTGATTCAGGCATTTGATCTGATACCTGTTACGAGAGCGTGCGAACAGGCCATCCCGCATGAACGCATTCGCAACGCCTATGGCTCGAAATCGTTCCCGCGATTGCTCGTGATCGACAAGGAAAACGGAGGAAAGGCCGACGCCCTGAACGCGGGCATCAACTTCGCCAGATCTCCCTTGTTCTGCGTGATGGATGGAGACTCGCTTCTTGAGCCTTCCGTTTTGCTTCGTGTCGTGCGCCCCTTCATGGAAGACGCAGATCGCATGGTTGCCGTGGGGGGCACCATTCGCATTGTCAACGGTTGCGAGGTCAAGAACGGCCGTATCTTGCGCTTCGCCCTGCCGCGCCGATTTTTACCGCTCGTCCAGACCATGGAATATGTCCGCGCGTTCCTGATGTCGAGGTTGGCGATGAGCCGTTGGGGCATATTGACGATTATTTCCGGAGCCTTCGGCATCTTCAGGCGCAATGCGGCGCTGGAAGTTGGTGGGTTCACGCGAGGTCTTGTCGGCGAGGACATGGAGCTTGTCATCAAGATCCACCGCTATCACCGCGAGCGAAAAAAAGCTTATCAAATGCGCTATGTGCCAGAACCCGTATGCTGGACCGAAGCGCCTGAAACGATCGAGATGCTCGGAAAGCAAAGAAGACGCTGGCATCGCGGGCTACTGGAATCCTTTTTTATCCATTTCAGGCTGCTGCTGAATCCCGCATATGGACGCATCGGGCTGGCGAGTTTCGGCATTATGCTGGTGATGGATGTGCTGGGACCGCTTCTGGAAATAGCGGGGTACATTCTTATTCCGCTCTTCTATTTTGGGGGAATACTAAGCTTATCGTTCCTAAAGGCCTACCTCGCCGTAACATTTATATTCGGCATATTCATCAGCATCACTTCGCTGATTCTGGAGGAATCCGAGCTTCATCGCGTACCAACGGCGAAGGATCTCGCCCTCTTAGCGTTGATTGCCGTTGCCGAAAATTTTGGATACCGTCAGTTCAATAACATTTGGCGCATGGCAGGATGGTGGGAATACGTCTGCGGCGCGACGCATTGGGGTGAAATGAAACGCAAAGGCTTTATGGCGCCTGAAGTCAAGAAATTTCTTAAACCGCAGGCCTCAGTTTCGAAATAACAACTCAACATTGCCGGAAAACCGCCCTAAAATCACGCGCTGATTTTTCTGCGATACGCTTACCCCCGCCGTGCTGGATTGAAAAGACCATCCGGCTGGAAGATCCAGCGCCAGCCCCTCAATATCGCGCGGCGCGCGCAGCGTAACCACGACGACGCCACGTCCCCGATTTCGCGCATCGACATCTATCTCGTTCCGCGCGCTCCACCAGTCTCCAAATTGCGCGACCGAGCCATACCACGGCTTGTCGCCCATGGCCTCGACAAAGCCTTTCTCAAAAGCCATTTTGTGGCCAAGGATGTCCGGATGGATCAGGATCACGAAAAGTCCGCCGTAACGCCCTAGCTTGTGTGCCAGAGCGATGGCTTGCGGAAGACGCTTGTCCATGGGGCCGTCCAGCTCGTCTTCGATTGTCAGCGGAAATTCAAAAATGGCTGTTCGCGCGGAAGTTTCCCGATTGTAAGTCAATTGAAACGGCAAATGAGTAAGCGAGTCGTTAGCGGTGACGGAGGAGCTGTAGCGATATCCTGTAGCCTCCAAAGCCTGAGGCAGGGCATAGGGGGCGGCCAGATGGCCTGGCCGGAAGGAAGCGACTTGCAGGCCGGGGACAGTCTGTTCCAACATGAACTTGCTGACGCGCAATTCGCCAAGAATGCTGCCGCCTCGCGCAAGCTTCTTGTCAACGACAAACGGAGCGTAATCCGGATAGCGCTCCAGCCCGTCACCGAGAGGAAACGTGCGGAATGCGCGAGTGTGGGAAACCGTATGACTGGCTATTTCCATGCCAAGCGTCTGCAACTTGCGCAGCGCATGGACGCCGTCCGGTGTAAAGAAAACATCGTCATTCCAATCGCGCACATATTTGACTTGCATGAAATAGGTGGCGGTAATGCCGTGAGAGCGCTCAAACTCTGCGTACGCAAGGGCGTTGACGAGAGAGCGCGTGTAGTCGATATCGTGCGTGAACAGAACCGCCAACTGCTTGCCTTGCGGAACGGTGCCAAGCGTCACCGCGTTTTTCTCGCCCTGACGATAGATATTTTTCAAACAGCGAAGCAATACGTCAAGTGTCGGCTCATAAGCATTCGCATAGTTCTGCGCAATATCCTGCTGGCGATTGTTATATCCGCGCGAAAAAAGATAGCCGAGATCGATCCCAAAGGCAAAGGCTCGCCCTGTTTTATCGCCCAGAATAGCCGCGCTTCCGTCTTCGTATACGGCAAGCGGCATGTTTTTAGGGTTTATGTAGGCATAAGTGCCCACGCCGGTGACAAGCTTGCCTCCAATTCGAATATCCTTCTCCTCGGGGTCGTCCAGACCTTCTACCAGCGGCGAAGGGCTCTTGAATCGAAGTTCTGTAGCATTTTTAACGACGGCGCTCTCAAAACCAATGAGCTTGTCGAATCCTCCGCCCAAAGCATGCTGAACGATCAAGGTTCCGCCATGCGCAGGAAAAGCGGTAAGCGCTTCCAGCGCGGAGGACGAAAGGCTTCTGCCGGTTACGTTCGGGTAAACCAGAACGACGCGATGTGTCAGCGCTTCACGGTAATCAGTTGTGACAATGAAAGGTATGCCAATCGAGCGCAAGCCGAATGCAATCGAAAGCCAGTCTGACTGGGGATCGGTCAGAAGGATAGCCAAACTGTTCGCGCCGCCCTTCTGGAAATCCTGCCGCTTTGCCTCCTGCGCGGGAGCGACAATGGTTTTTTCCATCGGTCCGTTTAGCTGGTCAAAGCGGGCAAAAGAAACGGACTCCGGATGTCTGAGGATAAGAAAGCCAGCCAGAACAATCACGCAAGCAAGCGCAATGGAAACACGTCTGCGCCTGTAAGCGCGACTATCGATTCGTCTGGATTTGCTTTGTCTCGGAAACCGTATCATCCGCAAAATTTGCAACCACAAAGATAAAAAAAACATGAAAGCGCATTGTGGAAATCAAGCCACAGCAAGACTGAAGACAGAGGCGACGCGATCCAGAATCATTCATGACAGCGCTAGCTGCTCCGGGATTGCCTCGCCGCCTTTGGAGGCTCAGCAATGACGCATATGGGCAATGTTTGTCTTCATAACCAAAATATAGAGCAGGGGAGCGCGCTAACAAACACATGAATCGTAACAGCCAAGCCAGAGCCTAACAGGACAAGAAAGACGATGAAGGAAGGGCTGTCATTGCGAGGAGTTTCCCGCCGAAGGCGGGAGACGACGCGGCAATCCAGAGCAGCAAGAACAATCCTTTACGGCTCTGGATCGCCACGTCAATCTCCGCCTTACAGGCGGAGGTTTCCTCGCGATGACGCCCTTTCCTTCAGCCTTGCCCCGCGTCTATTCAAGGACCTGCTTGGGAGTTACCATGAATCTATTGAGTATGTTCAAGAAAGTTCTGTCCGCCAGCGTCAGGCCTGCCCTTACGAAGGCGTGGGTAGGCATAACCAGATGGTTGGGATATGCCATAGGATCAGTATCTCGACTGTAGGGCAGTCTGAGCTAGGAGTTAAATTTTGCGCAAAAAATTATGATTGCTTTCGCGATTAAAAACATGTAAAAGGCTATTTGAGTTTAGAAATAACTCTCGCTTCTGCTATGGCCAGCCCGATAAGGGCAGGCAGGCATCCTAGAGGATGCTTAATAAGTTAATGGCTAACAAAAGCCACCTTTTTCCTGCGTTTGTCGAAGAGTTTCTTAACCGCGCGTACGGATTGCGTACGGTTGGCTACGCTCAAAAACCGCCCTCGCTGTGAGGGTGGTATCTACAAACACTAAGGAAGAGATAAATGGCTAACGGTACTGTGAAGTGGTTTAACGCCAAAAAGGGATACGGATTTGTTCAGCCTGATGATGGCGGTTCGGATGTGTTCGTGCATATCAGCGCGCTGCAACAAGCAGGCTTAAGCGATCTGCGCGACGGACAGCGCGTGAGCTATGAGCTCGCGACGCAAAAAGGCAAGACATCGGCAGTGAATCTGAAGACCATAGATTAAAGCCGCTTAGCCTAATCATCCTGCATACAAATCCCGCCTCCCGTCAGGAACAATACTGACGGGAGAGCGAGGGAGATTCTTTCATGATAACAGATTTTAATGGCTTTGGCTTGCCGCCAAAGCTCTTGCAGTCGCTCGCCCGCATGCAATTCAATCAGCCGACCCCGATTCAGGCAAAAGCCATCCCCTTTGCGCTGGAAGGACGCGACATTCTTGGTTCCGCGCAAACCGGCACTGGGAAGACTGGCGCGTTTGGCATCCCCTTCATTGCCAAATTGATGGAACAACCCGAAGCGTCCGCGCTGGTGCTCACGCCGACGCGCGAACTCGCGGCGCAGGTCATGGCGGCGCTGCAGCAATTGATCCCGGTTCCGAACATCAAGACGGCGCTTCTTATCGGCGGCGAACCCATGCCCAAACAATTCCGCCAGCTTCAAGCGCATCCGCGCCTGATCGTCGGAACGCCCGGACGCATCAACGACCATTTACAGCGCGGAAGCGTCAAGCTTGGCAATGTCCGCTTTCTGGTGCTCGACGAAACCGACCGCATGCTGGACATGGGATTTGGCGTTCAGATCGACAAAATATTGTCGCACGTTCCGAAAGACAGGCAAACTCTGTTGTTTTCTGCCACGTTGCCGCAAGGCATCGTCAAGCTATCCGGAAAATACCTCAGGAATCCTGAGCGCGTCAGCGTCGGTTCAACGATCGCCGCCGCGCCGAATATTCGTCAGGAACTGATCCAAACATCGGACTCGGAAAAGAACGGCCACCTGCTGAAGGTGCTATCCGATGCTCAAGGCTCGACCATCATATTCGTCAAAACCAAATATGGAACCGAGAAGCTGGCGGATCGTCTGGTCAAGCAGAACTACAGCGCCGATGCCATCCACGGCGATTTAAGACAGTCGCGCCGCGATAAGGTCATTCAGGGGTTCCGCGACAAGAAGTTCAAGGTGCTCGTGGCGACCGACATCGCCGCGCGAGGCCTCGACGTGCCGCATATCGAAACGGTGATCAATTACGATCTGCCGCAATGCCCGGAGGATTTCATCCATCGTATCGGACGCACCGCGCGCGCAGGATTGACAGGGCAGGCCATCAGCTTCATCACGCCATCTGATCGTCAGAAATGGAACGCGATCCATCGGCTGATGAATCCAAATGACCCAGCAGCCAAAAAGCAAAACGGCCCGCAACAGCGTTATGACCGCAGCAGCGCCAAATCAAAACCGCGCCATTTCCGGCATGCCAAGCCGCTGGCCGGAAAATAAGCGTCAAGAAATCTGCGACGACTTGCGTAAGGCGCGCGATCCATTTCAAGGCGACGTGCCCCGCGACGCGCTCTATGGTGCAAAGCCCGTGATGTTCGAGCCGCAGACCTTGGTTATTCCGAACTGACAATAGTCGCGCTCGTCGGACACAAAAGCCACAGCATCACATCGCGCTATGTCCATTCCTCTGATTCCGTCTTGCTTGCGGCGGCGGACGCAGTGGCGAACCGGACATTGGAGTTTATGGGGTTGCCGTTCCGTGTGCCGAAGTGGTGCCATTGCGAAGCTAGGGTGAAGTCGTTGCTGCAAGTGTCGTCTTCGCGAGGAGATCCACGACGCGGCGCCCCTAAAGCTGGAGGCGTTTGTTCTGCAAGGCTTTGGGTTGCTTCCGTCGCTGAAGCGGGTTCCTTGCAATATCGGTCCTTAATTAAGGCTTGGGCGGGTAACCAATTTTTTGCTGTCTCCCTATACTTTGCTTATGGCGTTCGGTATAATTTTTTCTCTCCTCGTCAAATTCCCCTTATACCTGCGCCTTTCTTCCACGCTCTTTCGGGCCATTTTTTCTTCAGCGCATCAGGATGTTTCTATGATATTATTTTGCAGCGTTTTTGTTACAGATGACACTATGTCCCGCTACGACAGAGGTAGGCTTCCCGATGCGTTGAATGACGACATTTTTCGCTATTACCTTGCGAGCATGTCCGTCATTCCGTGGGAAGGGGTTTATGTTTATTGCGGGCTGGATGGGCGTTATGACACCCCCGAAACGCGCGAAAAAATTCAGCAGACTTTTATCGAATCCTTCGCGTCCGTGCCGCACCAATCTTTGGAATTTAACCGATTGCTGACTTTGGGCGAATGGCAAGCCGCGTTGCGACCCGCTTTAACCAGGCATCCGGACAGCCTGATTTATTATTCCGGCAACCATGACCATATCTTTATTGATTATGATCTGGAGTGCCTTAACGCTTGCGTCGGGTTCGCCCAGAAGCACCGCTCGCAGAATCCTTTTATTTCCATTCCGTACTCCCACTGGCTTTTCGAGATTTCGCACAGAAGTCAGATCCTCTTAAACTCGCATCACTACATCGTCGGCACAAGCCAGCGGCGCGATTCCATTCAGATTCTCACGCCGGAGTTGATGCACAAATGGTTTTTCGAAGACAGCCAAAAAATCCCGCAAGATACTCGCGTCAGGCGCACCGAGGATCTGGGGTGGCTTGGCGCCGAGACTTTTCTACGCGTCGCTCCAAACCGCGAGCTTGTGCGCCACTTTGACGGAGATTCCCATATCTCGGTCGCTTGCGCGGATTATGCCCCGCTGAATATTCCCACCGGATTCTTCGAGCGCAACATTCGCATCGCGACTTATCCTGTCGGCGGACGCGATTACGCGGCGCTTGAACGGGAAGGCTATACCGTGTTCGATCCGTCGTGCCGCGATCTGGCCGCCGCAAAAGCCGGAGGCGCGTATGCGCGTCAGACCGCGCAGGATATTCCCTTGTTCTGGCGTTCGCGGATTTCGTCGATTGACGCTCCGCCAAACGAAGACGCGGCCGCGCTTCTTCGGCAACGCGACGCCGCGATGCACGATGTCGTGCGCATTCGTTATAATGTTGATCTGCCGACGGCAAAGACCATGTTTCCCGCCGCCTTTCGAACTCCGCTTCAGGATTGGGACGGGCTTGCCAGAACCGTGCCTTCGAAGGCTACAGACCGCACGAGCAGGAGTTTTGAATTACGCCGCGAGCTTGCCCGCTCCTACAAGGTTTCGCGCGCCGATGATGCGGAAGTCTCTATTGTCCTGCTGGATCGCCTGCCTGCGCCAGCGCTTTCGGATCTTTTCGTCGAGGACCTCGTTCAACTCAAGCAGACTTACAAAGTCGAATTTGTCTATGTCTGCATGCTGGAAGATTCCTTGCCGCGCTGGTACACGCCGTTCACCATGTCGTCGACGCTGGTCAGGGTGCAGCATCACGATCTCGTCGACGAGGTCTTGCACTATCAATACGATTTTATGCCGGATAAATTGCAGGCGCTGAAATCCGCGCTTTCCCGATGCCACGCGCCGCTCGCCGTGGCGATCGAGATGACGCATGGCGCAACGCGGTTGCGCTTCCGGCCATTTGTGGAACGGGCGATTGCGCTGCGCAAGGGGCTGCCTTCCGGTTCGCTCGATGCTTTGGCATCTCCGACCTCCATTGCGGCGGGACCATCCGTGGTCTGCGATCCGCAACTGTTTTCCTCCATGGCGTTTCCCCGCGAACAGGTCTTTGACGTTCTGACCGCGCACGACGACTATGTGGCGCTCGATACATGGCCGCTTGCCAAGACTCTGTCCGCCGTGTTCAAGGCGCATGGGCTTCCCGTTCATGTGGCCGAACCTGCGAACAGCGTGGTCTTCCATGGCCAATATCTTGGCCCCAAGCTGCTGCCTATCAACGGAAATTCCTGATTTTCTCTAGCTATCTCCGGCCCAACAATGCAAGATTGGCATATGCGCCCTTTCTTGCTATGAGTGTGCGTTCCAGAGTTAGGACCCGTAGCTCAGCTGGATAGAGTGCTGCCCTCCGAAGGCAGAGGTCACGCGTTCGAATCGCGTCGGGTCCGCCAAGGATTTTCTTTTTATCAAAAGAATTGGCATAAATCTGTCATGCTATTACTATGATATCTTCTCTAGCAGTCTGCTGAAAAACCTATCAGGAAGGCACAAAAAACAAATGGGATACGCCTTCGCGGGTGTGACGGCGCTTGTTGAGATGAATTTATCAATAAAAACAAGCATCATGCCCGCAGCATCCCATTTTCTTTTTTCTTTGAGCATGACCACCTCCAGAAACCTTTTGCAGCAGACTGCTAGTTGAATCCGCGCTTCAAACAACGGCTTTGCGGTTTTTTTTACCGAACGCAACAAGCGCTGTATAAAGAGGCGAAAAGGGAAAACATCAACAAAGGGAAACGCGCAGGAGAATGGCGGCGAAAACATGAAAAAAATTATGGTTTTGGCGGGCGATGGAATCGGCCCAGAAATTATGGCCGAAGTGACGCGGGTTCTGGAATGGTTCGTACGCAGGCGCAATTTGCCGATAGTCTTGGAACAGGATCTTGTCGGCGGCGCGGCCTACGAAGCCCACGGAACGCCGCTGGCCGCAGCGACGCTTGAACGAGCGCGAGCTGCGGACGCGATCTTGCTCGGAGCCGTTGGGGGACCGGCATGGGCGAACGTCGCTTATGACAAGCGTCCAGAAGCCGGATTGCTGGCTCTACGCAAGGAACTGGGGCTGTTTGCGAATTTGCGCCCGGCGCAGGTTTTCGATGCGTTGATCGACGCTTCGACGCTGAAGCCCGAAGTGGTGCGCGGCCTTGATATCATGATTGTGCGCGAACTGACGGGCGGCGTCTATTTCGGCGAGCCGCGCGGGATCGAAGAAATCGCGCCGGGGGAAAGGCGCGGAATCAACACGCAAGTCTATACGACCACGGAAATCCGTCGCATCGCGCGCGTAGCGTTCGAGCTTGCCAGACAAAGACAGAACCGGGTCTGTTCGTGCGAAAAAGCCAACGTCATGGAATCGGGGCTGCTATGGCGCGAGGAAGTGACAAAACTGCACGCGGAATCCTTTAAGGATGTCGAACTAACGCATATGTATGCCGACAATTGCGCGATGCAGCTGCTGCGCAACCCCAAACAATTTGATGTGATCGTGACCGACAACTTGTTCGGAGACGTGCTCTCGGACGAGGCCTCAATGCTGACGGGATCGTTGGGCATGCTGCCTTCTGCATCGCTGGGCGAAGCGAACGCTCAGACCGAAGAAGGGGCAGGGGCGAGATTTCGGGCCATGTATGAACCCATTCACGGTTCAGCCCCCGATATCGCTGGAAAAGGCATAGCCAATCCATTGGCAAGTATCCTAAGCGCTGCGATGATGCTGCGCTATTCTTTTGGCTGGACCGCCGAAGCGGAAAGCATAGAAAAGGCAGTAAAATATGTGCTCGATGCCGGGGTAAGGACAGCCGACATAGCCGCCCCCGGTATGCCGCGTGTCAGCACCCAAGGCATGGGCGATGCCGTTCTGAAAGCGCTAGAAGTCTACTGAAAAACGTTTCTGGAGGTGGTCATGCTCAAAGATAAAGAAAATGGGATGCTCGCCTCACGGGCATGACGCTGTTTTTTTTATTGAGAAATTCACCTCAACAAGCGCCGTCACACCCGCGCGGGCATCCCATGTGGTTAACGTGCCTGCCAAATGAGTTTTTCTGCAGACTGCTCAAAGTTTTGGGAAAGATTAGTTGTAACCGCAAGCCTCATGCCTGCGAAGGAGCATCAAACTCCTGACCTTGACACAAACGTTTCGTTAGCGGAACCTGCGTGCCGGGTCGCGCGTTCATGTTCAAAACGAAGCATAAAGTGGATATCGTGCCACGCTCGAAAAAATCTTGCCTGAAGCATCTTTACAAGTCAACGATCACTCCTTAGACCTCGTACCATGAAAAAAATATACCTCGCAATTCTTGCACTTTCCTTCGCGCTTGTAACGGCTTGCTCTTCGGCACCTTCGCCTCTTGTAAAGCCTAACTTTGCGCTCACGCCACGCCTGAAACTGGACGTGGCGACTATTTCAGTTGTGGATCGCTCCGCCTTACCCACCGCTGATTCAACGCCTGAAGCGAAAGAGTTTAAGGCTATGATTCTGGCTTCGGTGCGCAAATGGGCTGCTTCCAATGTCGTGCCCGTAGGCACGTTCGGGGAAGCGATTGTGGTGATTCGTGACGCTAGCCTGAAAGCCCAGTCCGTCGCGCATGATGACGACTGGTTTACGCGCCCGCAGACGACGAAATACATCGGACATGTCGAGATCGAGGTGAATGTCTCCGGCGTTGACAATGTGCGCGAACAGGCGACGGCACAGGCGGTTCGCTACGAAACTTTGCCAGATGCGCCGACAGTCGATGAGCGACTAGGAGTCTATTACCGCATAATTGATGGCCTGAACAAAGACCTCGATACCAATCTGGGCGCGGCGATGCGCGAACATCTAGCAAGCTTTATCCTTCCGGGAGCCGCGCAGCTTGCGGAAGGCATCGGCAAGCAAAACGTGATGCAAACTTACCCAACAGGAGGTCGCTCCAGTCCCGTGCCTGGCCTGCCATATCAGCCCATAAACGCCAATGGCAACATGGCCCCCACGGCACCAGCCGCCGCATCGCCCAAGCAAGACCAATTGGCGATGCAAACCATGCAATATGAAGCGAGCTATGTGCCGATTCCACCAGAGGAAATAGAACCGTCGCCCAAATCTGGCGAAACGCAGATGAAAAACGCTGTCTCAAGCAAACAGAGGCCAACGTTTCAACCCGCCAAAGCCGAAAAGCCAATATATGTTGGCAGCCATCAAGCGCAATCGCTAGGCGTAATCTCCAAAGGGGGCGCCTCCACAATGGTCATGGGCCAGCCAAGCTCCTTTGCGCCAGCAAAAAATGATGCGGCGCAAACGGCATCTGCCGTAGGAGGCTATGGCGCAATGCCTGTTTATCAGCCAGACCAAGCCCCAACGACTTTGAGAGTGCCGCACAGCGTAAAAGCGCCAGTTGCGCTAGCGCCACCAAACCGGGAAAGCATAGCCGGGAATGTCAGTGATCTTCCTCCCACTGTGGTTGTTCAAGGCAGCCAAATTAAGCCCGCCTTGCATCCCGCCGCGCCGAACGATCAACAGCCAATTCTAAGGGCCAAAATCGTGGCAACGCAACCTCCGGCGCTTCCCGTAATGCCGATGGCTACGAATACTGCGACGAGTGTCGCCCCAATGGATTCTGATAAAACAACTTCTCAAGTCCTGTCAGAACCCCAAGCGCCGGAAGCAAAAGAATCTGGCGATGAGGCATCGCCCGCGCCGTCTCGCACGATGACAGTTGTCGGCGCAGGGGGAAGAATAAGAACCGTGACGTTCCCCGCGACACCCTTGCCGGAACCCCGCGCTGTCGGTCTAGTCCCGCTAAGCCAGCCGTGGCCAAAACAAGAGCCAATTGCGGAACCGCCGCAACTTGCGCCTATGGTTGAAAACAAACCACTAAGCCCATCGGCCGAAGAACAAAATCTAAACATGGCCGTCAAGCCTGTGGAGGTTCTCGATATGGGCAAACAGCCGCCAATGCTGCAGCAACACGTCATGACTCAACCACCTGTCAGGACTATAGCTCCGAGAATGGTGCCGCCATCGGTAACCGCCGATGTGCAACCGACTGCTGTTGCCCCGACGCAAGCAGGCTATAACCTAGCCGCGCCTGCGGGAGGATCGCCGGCGGCGCAGATCGTCTCGATCCCTCCAATGACGGCATCGCTGCCACAGCCAAGACAGGGAGAACAGCTATATCCCACCGTCAGCCCAGCTTCTGGCGCGCGACCAAATATGGCTCCTGCGCCTCAGCTGCAACCCGGCGAACCTCTGTACCCGACCGCAAGATATTCGGCAGGATCACAACCACAACCCGCAGTCGCCCCTGTGTCTGCCCCGCAGCTTCCGGAAGCATCGTTCCCGGTGCTGTCTTCACAGATAATACAGCAACCCGTCGCGAATCAGGGAGCTCCATGCCCTGTGCCGGCCAGCGGATCGGTCGCAGCCTACGGAACGAATTGCGCAGCAGCTTTGTCTTCCCCGTCTTCCTACCCGTCATCCCCCTTCGCAGTAGAATAGGGAATGCCAAAGGTTGGATCATTGCTCGCAAGCAAGGCTTCGCTAAGCGGATCGCATCTGACCTTTATGCCGACAAAGGGCGAGCGTGGATACAGTCTTGCCCTGACGCTGCTGCTGATCATGCCGATTGTTTTTGGCGTGATAGCCGTGGCGCTCGGACAAGACGCTAATTGGGATCTCCGCAACTACCATTGGTACAACGCATACGCGCTGTTGAACGGACGATTTGGCGCTGATTGGCTGCCATCGCAAACGCCATGGTTCTACAACCCCGCGCTTGACGTTCCGTACTACATTCTGGCGACGCATGTCCCCGCCAGAGTGGCTGCTTTTGCGCTTGGGATCGTGCAAGGCCTGAATTTCATCCCGCTATTCATGCTGGCCCATGCCAGCCTCCGCGTTCCTAACCCCCGACACAAAATCTGGATTTGTGCCGCGCTGGCGATGCTCGGTATGCTCGGTGGCGGAGGTATTGCGCTGTTGGGAACAACCTTCTACGACAATGTGACAAGCCTCGGCATATTTGCGTCTGCGCTATTGGTCTTGCGGTACGCGCCAGAATTTCTTGGCCAGACCGCGTTCCAGTCGATTGAGCGCCATGCGAATGACAGCAGTAAGCAGACAAAAAAGACAACGCAATTTATCGTTACCCTGCGCGCGCTGGGGTTAGCCTTGCTGTGTGGTATTCCCGCCGGGATCATGATGGGGTTGAAGCTCCCCTCTGTAGTGTTTTGCGTGGGACTATGCGGGGCTATTTTCCTTGCGGGCGGCCCCTTCGCAAAAAGAGTCACGGCGAGCGCTGCCTTCGGACTAGGCGTCTTGATCGGGGTCGCCATATCGTTGGGGCCGTGGGCCTTGCATCTTCAGAAAGAATTTGGCAGCCCACTATTTCCGTATTTTAATGAAATCTTCCGTTCCCCGCTAGCCCCCCTGACCAGCGCGCGCGATACGCAATTCGTGCCGAACAAAATTTATGACTATCTGGCGTTTCCCTTCATCCTGATCGACCACCCGCGCCGCGCGGGAGAAATCGACTGGCGCGACCTGCGTTTGCCCGTTCTGTACATTCTGCTCCCGGTTGCGGTGTGCGCGCGACTTGCGTTTGGTCGCAGCAAGGCGAAGCCGGACAACATGGCCGAACCTTATGCCATGCGCTTCCTGCTTTGGCTGGCTGTGCTGTCATATGCCGTCTGGCTGGTGATGTTCTCGATCTACCGTTACGCAGTGCCTTTGGAGATGCTGGCTCCGCTGTTGATTGCGCTGACAACCTCTATGTTGCCCGTAAAAACCGGCACACGCAGCCAAATCGCGTTGTTTTTGCTCGTCGTGATCGCGGCGACGATCCAGCCGGGCGATTGGCGCCACCGCAAAGAGTGGCTTGATCGCGTTGTGGAGGCGGACATTCCGCCGATTGAAAACAGCGGGAAGGCAATGATCCTGATGGCGGGGTTCGAACCATATTCCCATCTTGTGACGCAGTTCCCGCAAGACGCGAAGTTCGTGAGGATTCAAAGCAATTTCGCCAGTCCAGACCAAGACAAAGGCATCAACAAAATTCTCCACAAAGCGGTGGAAAGCCATAAAGGCGACTACCTGATTCTAATTCCCCCATATCAGCATGGTCTGGCGCAAGAAGCGTTGAGCTATTATAAGCTGTCCGCATCGTGGAAGGACTGCCGCAAGGTCATCGACAAACTGTATGATAATGCCGAGTTCCACCTTTGCCCGGTGCGACGAGTCACAATTAAGCGATAAGGGAACAAGCCATGACAAGCATCGCGGTGTTGGTGCCTTGCTATAACGAGGAAACCGCCATCGGCCAAGTCGTCGAAGATTTTCGCCGCGCCTTGCCCGGCGCGTCGATCTATGTCTACGACAACAATTCGCGTGACAAGACGGCGGAAGTCGCGCGTCAGGCAGGGGCTATTGTGCGCAACGAGCCGCTTCAGGGCAAAGGCAACGTCGTGCGCCGCATGTTCGCGGATATCGAAGCCGATATTTATGTTCTGGTCGATGGTGACGCGACTTATGACGCGGAATCAGCGCCGAAGATGGTCGAGGCGCTGATCAAAGGCCCCCTCGACATGGTCAACGGCGCGCGCGTCACGGATATCGAAAAAGCCTACCGCCCCGGCCATCGCTTCGGCAACTGGCTGCTGACCAGCATGGTGGCATGGACCTTCGGCAACCGCTTCACCGACATGTTGTCTGGCTACCGCGTTATGTCGCGCCGCTACGTCAAAAGCTTTCCGGCGCTGTCCGCAGGATTTGAAACCGAAACCGAGCTGACCGTCCACGCGCTGGAACTACGCATGCCGACGGCGGAAATCGCGACGCCGTACAAGGATCGTCCGGTCGGATCTGTCAGCAAACTAAGCACCTTCCGCGACGGATTCCGCATCCTCTGGACCATCATGGTGCTGGTCAAGGAAGAACGACCGATGCAGTTCTTCTCCCTCATCGCGTCCGCCCTCGCCGTCTTCTCGATCGCGCTGATGACGCCCGTATTGATCGAATATGCCAAAACCGGCATGGTCCCGCGCCTGCCGACGGCGGTGCTTTCCACCGGCCTCATGATCATGGGCTTTCTCAGCCTCTCTTGCGGCCTCATTCTGGAAACCGTCACGCGCGGAAGACGCGAAATGAAGCGCATGCGCTATCTCAACATCCCGGCCCCCGACACGCCGACGCCCGGAAGCGGCTATCGCGCGTGAAAATTGACAGTCAAATCCACATCGCCCTACATGTTCGTGCGTTGTTTCAGAACGAGACTCGTTGTAGTCGCTTCGCTCCTCGCGATGACGGACCTTTCCGCGACGTATGTCTTGATAAGCCCCATGAAGAGTTTGAGAAGGATTTAGTCTAGCAGTCTGCTGAAAAATGTTTTTGGAGGTGGTCATGCTCAAAGAAAATGAAAATGGGATGCCCGCTTTCGCGGGCATGACGCTTGTTTCTATTGAAAAATTTTCTTCAGATAGTGTTGTCACACCCGCGAAGGCGGGTGTCCCATTTGGTTATTGCGCCTTTCTGATGAGTTTTTCAGCAGACTGCTAGCCCCAAAGCATTAATCTAGACCCAAAGCATTAATAAGGAATCGAACATCCATGCAGACTGAGAAAATGCGGGAAACGGCCATCCAGTTTTTGAGGTTTGGCCTCATCGGCGGCCTCGGATTCATTGTCGATGTCGGGTTCTTTCATATCGCGCTCGACATTCTGGAACTTGGGCATTATGGCAGCGCCGTCTTCTCGTTCCCTTTCGCCGCCACCTTTACATGGCTCGGCAATCGCGTCTTCACCTTCAAGGACCGCAACGCGGGCCACGCCGGAGCGCAGTGGGCGAGGTTCCTCGCCGTCTGCGCGGTCGGCTTCGTGCTCAATCGTGGAACCTATAGCCTCATGGTGATGAACCTGCCTCTGGCGCACAGCTATCCCGTGCTGGCGCTCTTCGGCGGCACTATGGCGGGCATGGTGTTTAACTTCGTGTTCTCAAAACGGCTGGTGTTCAGGTAAAAACTTACCCCGCCAGCGCCATCGCCGCCGGGCTCTGATGCAGCGCGAGATCGAGATATTCTCCGGCATAGTCCGAGACGAGATCCAGTTGCTGCGAAAAGAAGTGCCCAGCCTCAGGAATCACGCGATAATCAATCGTCACGCCGCGCTGGCTCGACAGCTTGGCGACAAGCTTGGCCACCGACGGCTCCGGCACAATCTCATCCGTCGCGCCATGGATAATCTGCCCAGAAGTAGGGCAGGGCGCGAGGAAGTTGAAATCCAGCATGTTCGCGGGCGGCGCGACCGAGATGAACGACTCGATCTCCGGTCTGCGCATCAGAAGCTGCATGCTGATCCATGCGCCGAATGAAAATCCCGCCACCCAAACCGAACGCGCGTTGCGGTTGATGCCCTGCAACCAATCCAGCGCCGCCGCCGCGTCGCTAAGCTCTCCGTCGCCTCGGTCATAGCTGCCCTGGCTACGGCCAACGCCACGAAAGTTAAAGCGCAAGGTGGAAAAATCGCGCTCCGCGAAGGCGGTATAGAGTTGATAAACCACCTTATTATTCATCGTCCCGCCATGCTGCGGGTGAGGGTGCAGAACGATCGCAATCGGCGCGCGCGGCGACTTGCCGGGACTGTAACGGCCTTCAAGACGCCCTGCTGGGCCTGCGAAAAGTACTTCGGGCATAGATATTCCTGTCTGTCGCTCTTTCATGCTGCAATTTCCGCAAGAATCTGATATGACTCGCCACATAAACGCATAAGAATTGCGGAACGAAACGAGAAAAACAAAACTTGCAAAGCGACAGCATACTAGCACATGTCCCATAGTCACTTTCAAGCAAGTATTTCAAAGCCTTGTGTCAGGACTCTCGACGAAATAATGTGTGGAGAAACAAAAGAAATCAATGGGTTACGGATATTTCCATGATTTACCTTGATTATAACGCCACGGCGCCGATGAAACCCGCTGTGCGCGCTGCCGTTGCCGAGGCGATGGAGCGCTATGGCAACGCCTCGTCCGTGCACCGCTTTGGACGCATCGTGCGCCGCCATATCGAGGACGCTCGCGCCAATGTCGCGGCGCTCGTGGGCGTGAAGTCGGCGCAAGTGATCTTCACCAGCGGCGGCACCGAATCCAACAATCTGGCCGTCAGGAATGTGCAGCAGGGCGCGCGCATTGCGACATCGTCCATCGAGCACGAATCGATCCTTTCTAATGCGGCCGGAGCGCCCCGGATTCCCGCAAACGAACAGGGCATCATCGATCTGGAACAAGCCAAAGCGATCATGCGGGGACTGCCGTCGCGGTCGCTCGTCTCGGTGATGCTCGTCAACAATGAAACGGGCATCATCCAGCCCGTCGCGCGGATAGCCGAAATCGCGCGAGCGCAAGGCCACTACACGCACACCGACGCGGTGCAAGCTGCTGGCCGACTTCCCGTTGACTTTGACTCTTTGGGCGCGGATTACCTTTCGCTCTCGGCCCATAAGATCGGAGGACCTCAAGGCGTCGGCGCTTTGATCGTGAGCGAGCGCGTGTTGGCGAGCTTTACGCCGCTTCTGCGCGGAGGCGGACAGGAAATGAACCGGCGTCCCGGCACGGAAAACGTTCCGGGCATCGCGGGATTCGGCGCGGCGGCGCAGCTGGCCGCCGACGATCTGCGCGACATGCCGCGTCTTGCGCAATTGCGCGACCGCTTCGAAAAACGGCTACAGGAAATAGGCGGCGAGGATGTGGAAATCATCGGGAAAAGCGCCCCCAGAGTCGCCAACACCGCATGCCTAGTCACGGAAGGCATGGTCGGCGAGACGCAGGTGATGGCGATGGATCTTGAAGGCGTGGCGGTCAGCGCGGGCGCCGCATGTTCAAGCGGCAAGGTCAAGCCTTCGCATGTTCTGCTGGCGATGGGCTTGCCGGAAGCGCGCGCAAAATCTGGCCTGCGCGTTTCTCTCGGATGGAAAACGGAAGCGTCTGACATAGAGCGCTGTGTCGCGGCGTGGCAGAAAATATATGTTCGCGCAGGCGGTCGCAACAAGTCCAAAGCGGCTTAACGGCGCATGACGGAAGGACGAGGAAGCTTCATGTTCAATGTTATCGGTCTCAGTGATTTTACCAACGCGGCGAACAACGGGATGCATTGCTGGATCTGCCAGAAGTCCCTGTCTAATCGCGCGTTGTTTTGCCATCATTGCGGAACCATCCAGCCAGTGCGCGATATCGACCACTTCGCGCGCCTTGGCATCGAACGTCGCATTGACATTGATCTGGAGCATCTGGAAAAGCAATACGCTGCGCTCTCGCGCACGCTGGATCCCCAGAGGTTTCTCATCCGTGGCCTAGGCGAACGCGGACATGCCGCGAAGCAGCTCGAAGCCTTGCGCGAGGCCTACGAGGCTTTGCGTGAACCGCTGCGGCGCGGGCGCTATTGGCTCAACCTGCACGCGAGCGAAGCGAATCAGATGGCGGTGCAAGCCAATCCGTTTGTCTCGGAATTGCGACAGGAATTGGAAAACGCCGCCGAGCCTTGCGCGTGTGACCGCGTGGCGCAGAAGGCCGGACAGGCGCTGGAACACGGAATCGTGGGCCTTATGCACGCGCTGCGCGGCGAAAACTGGCAACAGGCCAAGGCGGCGCTCAGCGAGCTTGATGGCCTCGAAGCCATTCTAGGCGACGTACGCTCCCGCCGCGCCGCATTGATGCCGAACGCGCGGGTGTAAAAAGCGTTCTGTCCGTAACTGCTAAGCTGTCTTTCTGGCATGAGCAGACAAACCTTCAGGAAAGGGCCGTCATCGCGAGGAGCCTTCTTCAGGCGACGTGGCGATCCAGAGTCACACAAGGGCTGTCCTTGCGACTCTAGGTTGCTTCGACCCCAAGAAGGGACCACACATGACGCCCCCTTCCTTCAGCATTGCTTTCGTCAATTCGATGTCGGGCTTGGGGGTTACCTCTGTCCTGCATACGCAATTACCCCCTTGCATCTTGTGCATTCGACCCCATATTAGCGTTTAACCTTGCCCTCAGGCGGGGAAAATGACGCAAAGGAGCGATGCAGGATGTCTTCTGGCTATGAATCTCAGGCTTCAGGCATAGTGTCATGGCACGGCACGACGATCATCGCGATCCGCAAGGGCGGCAAGGTAGTCGTGGCGGGCGACGGGCAAGTCTCGATGGGCAACACCATCGTCAAGGGCAACGCCCGCAAGGTGCGCAGGCTTAAAACTGGATCGGGAACCGATGTGATCGCGGGTTTCGCGGGCGCGACCGCCGATGCCTTCGCGTTGTTCGAACGTCTGGAAGGCAAACTTGAAAAACATCCGGGCCAGCTCATGCGGGCTTGCGTCGAAATGGCCAAGGACTGGCGCACCGACCGCTATCTGCGCAGACTGGAAGCCATGATGGCCGTGGCCGACCGTTCCACCAGCCTTATTCTGTCCGGCACGGGCGATGTGCTCGAACCCGAAGACGGGATCATTGGCATCGGCTCCGGCGGTCATTACGCGCTCTCCGCTGCGCGCGCGCTGATCGACCGCGAGGACATGGATGCCGAAGCCATCGCGCGCAAAGCGCTCTCCATTGCCGCCGGAATCTGCGTGTTCACGAACACGAATGTCACGCTGGAATCGATTGAACTAACCTGATTGCGCAGAAGAATATTGTCAGAAAGGCATATGCAGATGACCCAACTTTCCCCCCGCGAAATCGTCGCCGAGCTGGACCGCCACATCATCGGACAGGCCGACGCCAAACGCGCCGTCGCTATTGCGTTGCGCAACCGTTGGCGTCGTCAGCAATTGTCCGACGATCTGCGCGAGGAAGTGCTGCCCAAGAACATCCTGATGATCGGTCCTACTGGCGTGGGAAAAACCGAAATTGCCCGGCGTCTCGCCAAGCTCGCGCAAGCGCCGTTCTACAAATGCGAAGCGACCAAGTTCACGGAAGTGGGCTATGTCGGGCGCGACGTGGAGCAGATTATCCGCGACCTCGCCGACGCCTCCGTCAAGATGACGCGCGAGCGGATGCGCAAGGAAGTCGCGCAGAAGGCGGAAGCCGCCGCAGAGGAAAGGTTGCTCAACGCGCTGGTCGGCGAAAGCGCGACTCCGGAAACGCGCACGAAATTCCGCCATATGCTGAAAGAAGGCGAACTGAACGACCGTGAAGTCGAAATCGAGGTGCAGGATAACGGTTCAGGCTCTGCCATGCCGATGTTCGACATTCCCGGCATGCCCGGCGCGCAATTAGGCATGATGAATGTCGGCGACATGATTGGCAAGGCGCTCGGCGGCAACCGCACGCACACGCGTAAATGCGCGGTTCCGGAGGCGCGGGAAATTCTGCGCGAGGAAGAAGCCGACAAATTGCTTGATCAGGATAAAGTCGTCGACGAAGCTCTCGAAGCCGTCGAGCAAAACGGCATCGTTTTCCTTGACGAAATCGACAAAATCGCGTCGCGCTCCGAGAATTTCCGTGGCGGCGGCGATGTGAGCCGCGAAGGCGTGCAGCGCGATTTGCTTCCGCTCATCGAAGGCACCACCGTCTCGACCAAATATGGCGCGGTGAAAACGGACCATATTCTCTTCATCGCGTCCGGCGCGTTCCATCTTTCCAAACCTTCGGACTTGCTGCCTGAGCTGCAAGGCCGCCTGCCGATCCGCGTAGAGCTGAAGCCGCTTACCAAGGACGATTTCCGCCGCATATTAACCGAGCCGGAAGCGAGCCTTGTGCGGCAATACAAAGCGCTTCTGGGAACCGAGGAAGTCACGCTCGAATTCACGCCGGACTCCATCGACGAGCTTGCCAAGCTCGCGGCAGAGGTCAACAGCGGCGTCGAGAATATCGGCGCGCGCCGTCTGCACACGCTGTTGGAAAAGCTTCTGGAGGACATCAGTTTTGAAGCCAGCGACAAACCTAACTCGACCGTCACGATAGACGCCGCCTATGTCCGCGAACGCCTCGCCGACTTCGCCAGCAACGTCGACCTGTCGAAGTTTATATTGTGATATGTAATCTTAACGCTTGAAGATTTGGCGTGGCATCGCCGCAAGCAAGGCACGACCCCCTCGCCCCCGCGAGGGGGAGAGGGCTGGGGTGAGGGGGAGATCTAGTCGCTTGAATCCAGCACCCTCACCCTAAACCCCTCTCCCTCCTGTGGAGGGCGAGGTGCCTTATGCCGCGCCATCGGCGAAAATGTTCCCAACTCTTGAACTGTTATGAGTATAAAACAAAATCCTACCGTCGTTTTTTTTAGGACTCCCACAAATGCCATCCTCGCTCGACCTGTTGCAAGACCTCATCGCCAAGGCCAAACGGAAAGGAGCCGAATCTGCCGACGCCATTCTGGTGGACGCCTCATCCGTCTCGGTCGATGTCCGCAAGGGCCGCGTCGAAACGACCGAACGTTCAGAGTCGGGCGACCTCGACTTGCGCGTGTTCGTCGGCAAGCGGCAAGCGATGGTCTCGACCTCGGATCGTAGCCCGAAGGCGCTGGATGAACTGGTTGAACGCGCCGTCGCGATGGCCATGGCCGCGCCAGAAGATCCGTTTTGCGGCCTCGCTTCGCCTGAGCAAATCTCGCAAACATGGCCGGAACTGGATCTTGCCGACGACGCGCCAGAGCCATCGATAGAGAAGTTGATTGAAACGGCTCACGCGATGGAGGAAGCGGCCTTGGCCGTGAAAGGCGTGACCAACTCGGAAGGCGCGGGCGCGGGCTACGGAAGATCAAGATCGTGGCTCGCCGCGAGCAATGGCTTTTCGGGATCGAACGAAGGGACGGGCACGACGCTCAGCGTCTCAGTGATCGCCGGAACAGGCACCGGCATGGAGCGTGACTACGAGCATGAATCGCGAATCTATGCGTCCGATCTTCCGTCGCCAATCGACATAGGACGCAAAGCGGGGGAACGTTCGGTGCGCAGGCTCGGCGCGCGCAAAATGCCGACCTGTCAGGCGCCCGTGGTCTTTGATCCAAGAATAGGGTCATCCTTGCTAAGAACATTGTCCAGCGCGATTTCTGGAGCCTTGGTCGCGCGCGGCACGACCTTCCTGAAAGACAGCCTTGCCGCCGCGATATTTCCGGAATCCATCACGATCATCGACGATCCCTTCATGCCGCGCGGATTGCGCTCATGCCCGTTCGATGCCGAAGGCATAGCGCCGATGCGCCGCGAGATCGTGGAAAGGGGCGTTTTGAAAACATGGTTGCTCGACCTGCGTTCCGCGCGTCAACTGGGCATCGCGCAAAGCACCGGCCATGCCGCGCGCGCGCCGGGCGGAACGCCTTCGCCGTCTCCCAGCAACCTCTATCTGGAAGCCGGAAAACTCACGCCGCAAGAGCTTATGCGCGATATCAAACAGGGACTGTATGTCACGGATCTGATGGGCTCAGGTATCAGCATCGTCACGGGCGACTACAGCTGCGCCGCTGCCGGATTTTGGATCGAGAACGGCGAGATTGCGTTTCCCGTCAATGAAATGACCATCGCAAGCAACCTGCGTGACATGTTCGCAAATCTTTTCGCAGCCAACGATCTGGAATTCACACGTGGCGTCAATGTGCCAACCTTGCGCATCGAGAACATGACCGTCGCAGGCGTATAATGGCAACGCGCCAGAGGATTGTAAGAAACTTGTTTGACGCGGGTTGACGGGAATCAATCAAAATGCTGATTGGTTATATTCAATCTCACTCAAGATGGAGACGAAAGATGACCAAAAAATTCCGCAGCCTGCTCGGTGCCGTGACGGCAGCCATAGCGATATTAGCGATGGCCCCGCAAGCGCAAGCCGCCTCAATCGCGATCGGAGTCGATAACCTATGGCATGACTTCACCTTCGGCGGGCAGGGGTCATCTTGGTCGGACAACTTCACCTTCACGCTGTCGGCTCCCGCCTACCTTAAAGTAACGGATGCCTTTAACTCCGGCGATCAATTCTCCGTATACAACTTCGCCGCTTTCTTGGGCAACACATCGGTTCCAACCAATGGATCTGACCTCGGAGCCAATTACGACGCGGCCTTTGCCAGCGCGTTGTTCAGCCATGCGAGCTTCCTGCTTGGCCCCGGAACATACGACATCTCAGGGTTTGCGACGCTGTCGCCCTTCGGCGGCGGTCGCGCTGCTGTTCAGCTATCAAGCGTGCCCCTGCCTGCGGCCTTGCCCTTGCTCGCCATGGGCCTCGCGGGACTTGGCGGCGCTGGTTTCATGAGAAAGAAGAAAGAAACCGCCGCAGCCGTTTAGAAGCTGGTTTCAGACATAAGCTAGCTACAGCCCCTGAAAGCCTCGCGCTCTCAGGGGCTTTTCTTTGGCTCGCTTCCTTCTCGCGTTGGCAAACCCTCTACAGATATTTCCTAAAGACCTTGAGATACACAGGCAACGACAAAACCCCCAGCCCAATCGCGAACGCCGCCGCCACGCGAATGCCGAAATGATCGGCCAGAATCCCCATAACCATGTTGGTAGCGCCATAGACGAACTTGGTGGCGAACGATGCGACCGAACCAAGCGTTGCCCGTTGTTTGTCTGTGAACTCTTGCTGCATAAGCGACTTCACGCCAACGGACGTGGTTCCGTAAGTCAGTCCGTTCGATAAGTAGAACAACGGAGAAAGCGCGTTGGCAAACAGCAAAGCAAGCGAGCAGGAAACCGGCACATAGATGCGAATAGAGATAACCGCCAAGATAGGCTTGATACGTGACAACAGGCGATGAACGAACAGGAATCCGGAAAAAGCCATCAAATGATGCGCGGCGCGATAAAAGCCTAGTCCCCATGTTGGCCAGAGTTGTTGAATGAAAACCGTGATGAACGCGAAATGCGCCTCCGCCGCGCCGGAGCCAAGCGCGTTGCCAGCCATAAGCAACGACAAGCGTTTGTTGCGCAGGACATAGCGCAAGGATTCCTTGAAATTCTGCCATCGGCCATGCGGGTGATGCTCTTTCGGCAGTCGTTTGTTGGCGAAGAACAGGCTGGTGAGCAGCGCCAGCGCATGGGGAAAGATTCCGATTGCGAAAACAAGTTTCAAGCCATCCTGCACAAAGAGCGTAGAAAGCAAAGCCGACAACCCAAGGCCAAGCTGAACAAGGCTGTCGCTGTGACTCTGATGGCGCGTCAGCATGGCTGTCTTCTGATGTTCCTGAAGATCTTCGTACAGCAGCGCATCGTTGTTACCGCTGAACATCGACTCGGCAAGGCCGATCAGGATCGCTCCGGCAAACATCTCTATCGCGCCCGTCGCAAACGCAAAGCAGCTTGTCGCAAGCAACAAAAGCGCAGACCCCAGAACAAGCGTGTATTTTCTTCCAATCTTGTCCGATAAAATGCCCGTCGGAATATCCGCAATGGCGCCGACGATTCTATGCGTCGCCATCGCCGCCATGCCTATTGTGTAGCTGCCCGTAACTTGCGCGCAATAGATCGCCAGAAAGGCCCATTGCGGCCTGAAGAACACAAGGAAATTATGCAGCGCAATGAGCCGGATATTTCTAGTCATCGCGCTTCGTCATCTTCCGAACCCCGGAAGGTCCCGTAAATCTTGCGGCGATACGGCCATCGCCTTGAACAAGGTTCCCATCTGAGAAGAATCCGTCAAGCGGAGCAGGGCTGCGTCAATCTCCTTGGCCTGATCCGGCGTGGCGCGTTGCTTGAGTTGCGCGGCGCGGAGCCTGATCCCCATCGCTTCCAAAAACTCGCCTTGCGCCATGGCGCCATGCGCGGCCAATCCCTCTTTCCGAGAGACAACGGCCAACATGCCGAAATCCACATGCGCCGTAAGATCGACCGAACCGGGCGAACCAAGCACATTGGCGCGTTGATGACGCGATATCGCCTGCAAGGTTGAAACGCCCGCCGGTTCCATCGCGCCATAATCAAGCGTCAGCGCCGCGCCGCCGTGCCGCGCAAGATGCTGCGCTAGATCGCGCATGATCCGCAACGCGGCAAAGGAAACCTCATAGACAGCGCCGGGCTTGGCGTCGCGCCTATCCTCCGGGATCAGCAAGGCATAAGCCGGATCTGGCGCCGAAAGCATAAACAGGAAGCTATCTGCATCTTGCTTGTGATGAGCATAAGAAAATGGGACACCCGCCTTCGCGGGTGTGACGTCAGGCCCCATGGGCATGTCGTGCCGAAATCCTGTCATGCCCGCGCAGGCGGGCATCCCATTCCCTTGTTGATTGTCCTTGCCAATGAACTCTTGACTTTTCGCTGTGCCAACCAACCTTTCGCACCATCCCTGAAACCCCTTCTCGAATTGGCGGATCGGCAGCGCGTCGAAAAATTCGTTCGCGATGAAGATCGTCGGCACAGGCGGACAATCCGCAAGACTGTCCACATGGCGCGGCGCATGTTCGGCCAGCGCCCGATTCTGCGCCTCGCGCAATGTCGCACTGCTTTCAAGCAGAACAAGATCCATCGCGTCGTGAAAGCCCTTGACCTTGAGCGTCGCCCGCAGCGCGTCGCGCATCAGCGTCCCGCGTCCCGGCCCCAACTCCACCAGCGCGAAAGCCTTGGGCGCCCCCATGCCGCGCCAAACCTCCGCGCACCACACGCCGATCATCTCGCCGAACATCTGGCTGATTTCCGGCGCGGTGATGAAGTCCCCCGCGCGGCCCAACGGATCGCCGTGGCGGTAATAGCCGTAATCAGGATGCTGAAGCGCAAGCTCCATATAGTCGGCGACGCTCAACGGCCCGCGCGTCGCAATTAAATCGCGGATGAGGGCTGTAAGAGCGTCTTCAGGCATGCAGCGCCTCTTTCTGCGCCCCGCGACGCATCGCGCGAACGATCAGAAATAATCCGAACGCCATCATCGGCAGGCACAACAACTGCCCCATCGTCGCCCCAGCATAAAGAAACCCAAGCTGCCTATCCGGCTCTCGGAAGAACTCGATCGAAAATCGAAACACGCCGTACAACGACAGAAAGGCTCCCGAAAGCGCCCCGGATCGCTCCCGGATCGCGCGACTGCGCGACAAAGCGAACAATATAAGGAACAAGACTAATCCTTCAAGCCCGGCCTCATAAAGCTGGCTCGGATGGCGGGGCAGGGGGCCGCCATGCGGAAACGCCATTGCCAACGGAAAATCGTCTGTAACGACGCGACCGAACAACTCGCCATTGATGAAATTCGCCACGCGCCCGAATCCAAGCCCGATGGGAGTTGCGCAGGCCAACACGTCGGTCAAAGATAAAAACGGAATCTTTCTTTTTCGCGCGAAAAGGAACGCGGACAAAATCACGCCCAGCATCCCGCCGTGAAAAGACATCCCGCCATGCCAGAGTCTAAGAGCGTCCAGCGGATCGTCCAGATACATATCGAAATTGTAGAACAGAACATACCCCAGCCGACCGCCAAGGATGGTCCCAATGACAGCCCATGTCAGGTAATCGTCGAACAGCTGCGGCGCAGGCCCAGCCGGATTGCGCTTCGCTAACGCCCTGCAATGGACCCAGCCGAGCAAAAATCCGGCCAGATAAGCCAAAGCGTACCACCGGATCGAAAGGGGGCCGATCGACAAAGCGACAGGATCGAAGGAAGGAAAAACCAGTCCAGACATGAAAAACATCCTCTGCGCCTAGTGCATCTTGCGCCGCCGCGTGTTATAGCAGCTTCTTTATAGTAGTATACCCTGCGTCCGTAAAAACCCGAAAAAGCGGAAAGGGCGTCATTGCGAGGAGTGGCCCGCCGAAGGCGGGAAACGACGCGGCAATCCAGAGCAGCAAGAGCAGTCCTTGACGACTCTGAATTGCTTCGTCGCGATGCTCCACACATGACGGCCCTTGAAATGCTTTTCAGTTTTTCACGGATACAGAGTATGCAAATCTCCACCGGCTTGCTTGAGGGTAGAAGGACACGACTATGCCGATTTCTCGCGATGAACCTAAACTGATCGAAGACCTGATGACGATGGGGGGCAATCTTCTGGGGGCCGCGTTCGGCGCGCGTCACGAGTGGGGCGCGCAGGCCCGCGAGCGCATGGAAACGCTCGCGCATCGCCTCAACATCGTCAGTCGTGAAGAGTTCGAAGCGGCGAGGGAGATGATCGCGAAAGCCCGCGACATGCAGGAAGACCTCAACGAGCGGTTAAGCGTGATCGAATCGCGTCTGGGAATAGCCGCGAATCGCAAGGGCAAGGAAAAAGCGCAAGCCGCCACAGGTAAACAAAAGACTAACGGAAAAACAATACGTTCATCTTCTGTTAAGAAAAACAAACGCGCATCGACAAAGGCTTGATACAGTATTATCTAGAAAAATCCATACTACCCGTTGAATATTTGTTTGCCGTAAGACTGCCTGAATATTCGTTTCGCTTGCGCTTATGTGACTCAAACATCACGCATGCTTGCAAGATAAAAGAGGCGAGCAGCGAAGACTTGCCGTGCATCGCGTCTTTCTGTAACGCAAAGGAGTTGTTTGTTTTTGGGGGTCGAAATGTCCTTCTCGCTTGCGCATGACCACGACCTAGCCTCTAACCCGCTCGATATCCTTGAAGATATCGTGACCGCGAACGAATGGATGTTCGAGCGCGCCAACGACGACGAACTCATCGCGGAGCTTGCCGGGCGCTGGTGCCACTACCGCATGTTCTTCGTCTGGCAGCGCGAGATCGGGGCGCTCCAGTTTTCTTGCCAGTTCGACATGAAGGTTCCCGACGCCAAACGCGCGGAAGTGTACGAGCTTCTGATGATGCTCAACAGTCGCCTGTGGCTCGGCCACTTCGATCTGGAGATGCAGCAAGGCTCGCCTTTGTTCCGTTACACGGTGCTCACGCGCGGCGACCGTATGCCGAAGGTCGAAATCCTCGAAGACCTCGTCGAAATCGCCCTGACCGAATGCGAGAGATTCTACCCAGCCTTCCAGTTCGTCATCTGGGGCGGCAAGAAGCCGGGCGAAGCCGTCGCGGCTTCCATGATCGAAGTCGCCGGACAGGCCTGATACACTTTCCAATTTATATCGGAACCACCATAAGGGCGTCATTGCGAGGAGCCTTCTTCAGGCGACGACCTGTCCGCCATAGTTGCGCAG
>JBEOJY010000026.1:0-3955 GCA_040275305.1 Bdellovibrionales bacterium
TGCGCGTGCCGGAGCGCTTCGTCGAAATTTCTTTCGTGCACATAGCAAAGCGCCAGATTATTATAGGCTTCCGCATAATCTGGTTTCATACGTATGGCGGCCTGATAGGACTCGATTGCGCCAGTCCACCCTCCAGCTGCGCGTTGGGCGTTGGCCAAATTATACATAGCCAAAACAAAATCTGGTTTCAGCTTGATTGCTCTTTGAAACGATATCATTGCATCAGCGAGCTTACCCGCGTTCATCAGCACGGTACCGCAATGAAAATGCAGGAGCGAGGAGCTGGGGTCTTGCCCAACGGCTTGCCTGACGTAGTTTATCGCTTCTTCGTGGCGGTTCCTTGCTCCTAGAACCAAAGCCAGTAAAGCCTTTGCGTCGGCGTGGTCTTGATCGGCGTTAAGAGCGTCCCTGTAGAGCCGTTCGGCTTCTTCGAGGTTGCCTTCTTGATGTCGCGCTACGGCTCGTTGCAGAAATTCGTTCATGGGCAGGTTTTCAAGTTGGGGCTAGACTTGCGGATAGCTTACGTTGTCCGCGCATCATGCTCGCATTGATATGATCTGACAGGTGAAGGTTTGGAATTGTAGTCGAACGGCGCAAGATCGCGCAACCCGCATACTTCGCTTGATATTTGTGACGCTTCTAAGCCGTAATTATTGCCCTTGCGTCCCGTAATTTATCATGCCTGTCCAGAATCGCTCCAGCTTGCGCAAGACATCGTCCGACTTGCCGAGTTCCTCCGGCGTAATGCCCGCGCTTGCCAATAAGCCGATGTGTTTCTCTAGGTGCTCGCCGATGTTCTTGTGCAGCGCAAGCCCTTTATCCGATAATTTTACGCGAACCGATCGTCTGTCATGCGGAGAACGTTCCTGCGTCAAATAATTGTTCTCAACCATTTTCTTGACGTTGTAGGACACGTTCGATCCCAAATAATAGCCGCGCGCCGTCAGTTCGCCGACGGTCATTTCATCGGTGCCGACATTGTAGAGGATCAGGGCCTGAACGTTATTGATATCCTGAATGCCCTTGCGATCAAGGTCGGCCTTGATGATTTCAAGGAAGTGGCGATGCACGCGCTCGATCAGGAATATTGTCTCATAATAAGCATGACGCACGGTCGTTACTCCTAGTTTATTGGCTAGATAGGTGTTGATCCGAAAGCCCCTGCACGAATTTTTTGCAATTTGTTGTCCTTGCGTTCATTCAATCTGCCCCTCTTGAGTTAAAAATGGGTGAAGAATCAACTTGTTGCATAAAATTTTGCTCGGATTTTCGCCTTATCCGCCGGATTTAACTTCCGGCAAGGCCAGCCCAGATGCCGATAATTCCGATGCTAATTGTTTCTTAAGCTGCGCAAGGCCTGCGTCGCTTAATGATTCCGCTCTCGCAACAAGAACGGCTTGCGTGTTTGAGGCGCGAAGCAACCACCAGCCGTCAGCGGTCGTTACGCGAACGCCATCTATGTCACAGACTTTGGCTCCTGCCGCCGTCAGCCTGTTCTTGACTTCGTCAACCACGGCAAACTTGCGAGATTCGTCGATAGGAAAGCGCAGTTCTGGCGTGCATACCGTTTGCGGCAAGCTGTCGCGCAGGCTATCCAGCGATACGCCATCCGCGCCGACGATCGAGAGTAGCCTTAGCGCGGCATAGATCGCGTCGTCGTAGCCGTAGTAGGTGTCAGCGAAAAAGATATGTCCGCTCATCTCACCAGCCAAGGGCGAGTTGGTTTCGCTCATCTTCGCTTTGACAAGAGAATGTCCGGTCTTCCACATGATCGGCGTGCCACCGCATGCCGCAACCTTATCGAACAAGGCCTGCGACGCCTTGACATCGGCGATGATCGCTGCGCCGGGCCTTGTCTTAAGGACTTCCATGGCGTAGATCGCAAGCAACTGATCGCCCGCTACGATGCGCCCCTGACTGTCGATCGCTCCAATCCTGTCCGCGTCTCCGTCGAATGCGATGCCGAGATCCGCTTTTGTTTCCTTTACGGCCTTTTGCAGATCATGCAGATTTTCGGGTTCAGTGGGGTCGGGGTGATGATTGGGAAAGCGTCCATCAATTTCCGGATAGAGAAGCGTGTGCTTACCCGGCAGCTTTTTGACAATCTTCTGCACAATTTCTCCGGCAGCCCCATTCCCGCAGTCCCAGACGACATTCAAGGCGCGGCCAGTCTTGAAATCTTGTAATAGTCTTTGCGCATAGGCTTCACGCACATCCATCGTCTGGACGACGCCGACTCCCTTCACGGTATCTTTGTTCGCCGCCATCTCGGCTAGTTTCTTGATCGCCGCGCCATAGACTGGTCCCCCGCCTTTCAATTGCCTGGAGATCAGCATCTTAAAGCCGTTCTGGTCTGGCGGGTTGTGTGAGCCCGTGATCATAATGCCTGCGCATGCGTTTGCATGGTGCACCGAAAAATAGAGCATCGGCGTCGGGCCTAATCCGATACGCACGACTTCCATTCCAGTTGAAACCAGCCCTTTAATCAAGGCTTGTTCGATATCCGGGGAGTGCGTGCGTCCGTCATATCCCACCATTATCTTTTTTCCGCCCGCGCGTAGGACCATGGTGCCGAACACACGACCAAGCGCTTCCGCATCATCAATGAACAACGTTCTGCCGACGACTCCACGGATGTCGTATTCGCGTATTATGGTTGGGTGAAAGTTGTGGCTCATGTGCTCCATCCGAGTTTTTTGAATTGGTGTTGCCTAATTGCTTCGCGCGTCTCGTCATAACTCTGTCTTGGAGCTGTGGCAACAATGAGGCAGCAGTTGTTTATGTTCCGTATTTATGCGTCTCATTGTCTGCAATCGATTTGTCAAGCGTCCCTGCGTGGCGAGTTAGAAAATTTTCTTTGTTTAGCTTCGGTAAAAAAACTGTTGTTCGCCTTCGCTCGTCTGATTAGGATGTGGTTGCTTGCGGTTGTGATTTTTTTGATCTCGTTTCGCATATGTATGATACGAAACTAGAAGCTAAGTTGCCGGGCTTCGTAAATGGCAAGTATACTTGCTTCAGTGTATCGCGCCGGGTTATTTATTATCTCTTAGGTGCGAATAGAGCGCTAACGGCACAATGGCAACAATACAAGAGTACAGGATCATTCCATGAGACAAGGTCCCAATGGGAGAAGATCGCGCAACCGTCACAATGGCGGTGGGCAGCACGGTCAACACAATGCCAACAATTCTGGCAACACGAGCAACGCGACCATGAACGCAGGTAATAGACCTCGCTCGGCTGCTTCTTTGCGTCATCAGACCTTCGACAGCAACTGCATCGAAGTGCGCGTTCGTGGCAACGCTTGGCAAGTCAACGAAAAATACTTAGCGCTTGCGCGCGATGCGCAGGGCAGTGGCGATCGCATTTCTGCTGAAAACTTTCTTCAGCATGCAGAGCATTACTTTAGAATTATTGAGGCGATTAACGAGGCGACTGCTTTGGAACAGAAGCAAAGGCCTCCGTCACCGCCCTTCAACCAGCAGCCCGATACTCCGACAGGGTACTATGAAGGCGGGCAAAGCGTTGCTGCTACGGCTCGTGGTCAGGGTCAGGAAGAATCGGCGCATACTGGCGCTTCGGATGAGCAAGCGCATCAGAAGAGTCCCTCAATGTCGCATGGACCACAAGTTGATTATCGCAATCAGCAGATACCATCCGTTCTCTCGGATCCGTTCTTTGGTTCAGAAGATCGCGAAGATGGCAATCAGTTGCTTGATAGGGCCATCCAGCGATAAGTGTCCGTTAAGATTTTGCGCTTTGTTTGGCTTCTTTTGTGGTCAAGTCACATTTTAGCTGTAGGCTAACTGCAGCTTTCACTACGATATGAATAAGCGGAAAGCTTTTCAAAGCAGGCGGCCTGATTCCCTCGTTCTTGCGGGGAGTTTTGTTTGGAGAGTCTTAGAGCCTGTTCATGATCTTTTAACGTGGAATTGATTCAAGGAGTCCTCACAGA
>JBEOJY010000027.1:0-3286 GCA_040275305.1 Bdellovibrionales bacterium
GGGCGACCTGTCCGCCATAGTTGCGTAGCAACGACGGCGGAAGCAATCCAGAGTCACGGGCGCTGTCCTGCGTTGCTCTGGATCGCCACGTCGCCTCCCGTCTTCGCCCTCCGGGCTACGACGCGGCAAGCCGACTCCTCGCGATGACGGCCTTGCTTCAGCATTGCCCCTCGCCGATTCTATGTCCTGTTTGGGAGATACGCTGGTTTTTAATTTTCTTTTCTCTGAACGCAAGTCGCCGTGGGATTGTCAATACTACAGGATAAAACCCAATGTCAATAGGAATTTTCGGTCTAATGGGAATATTCTTTATGAAGCGGCTTCGCGTAAACGGGAATCGCCATCTTGACAGCCGCGCCCCGTATGGCGAAGCTTCGGGCAAGTCGCAAGCAATCGCGAATCTTCCGTGGTTGCGCATTGCTCCGCCAAGTCCCGACAGTTTCCCCGGCAGTTTCAAGGAGGCGCCATGCCTTTTCCGCCCATCCCGGCAACGCTGTTCCTGCTGGCCATAGTCGCCGCAGCCACGGTTTCTCATCCTGCGCAGGCTGCCGACCGCGCGACCAAGGAAGAGGCGCAAACGATGGTAAAAAAAGCCATTGCGACGATCAAAGAAATAGGTGCGAAAAAAGCCTATCAGGAAATCAGCGAATTCGAGGGAGATTTCTTCGACCGCGACCTTTATCTAGTTGTCATAGATATGGAAGGCAACTGTCTTGCCAGCGGCTCGCGCTCCGTTCCGGTCGGAAAAAATCTTCTTGATTTCAAGGACATCGACAGCAAAGCCCTCATCAAGGAACGTCTCGAAATCGCCAAAACCAAATCGGCCTTCTGGCAAAGCTATAAGTTTCTGGACCCCTTCACGCGGCGCGTTTTCCCCAAACAGGCCTATTGCGAAACCCATAAAAAAACTGTGATCTGTGGCGGCATCTACAGCACCCCATAAACAAAATATGAAAGAGCCAGCCCATGACCACCCCCCCGCATCTGCCTTGGGCCAAGAAATACCCCCCCTCCGTCGACTGGTCCGCGCCGCTGGATGCGCGCCCGCTCTACGAAATCCTCGACGATTCCGCGCGCCAATGGCCCGACAACCCCGCCTTCGACTTCATGGGAAAAACGACGACCTATAAAACGCTAGCCAAACTGGTCGCGCGCGCAGCCAAGGGATTGCAAAATCTGGGAATCAAAAAGGGCGACCGCATCGGCATGTTCCTGCCGAACACCCCCGCCTACCCCATCATGTACTACGCCGCGCTAAAAATCGGCGCGGTGGTCGTCAACTTCAACCCGCTCTATGCCGAACGCGAAGTCGAACGCCAGATCAAGGACTCCGGCGCCATTGCGATGGTCACCATCGACACGCCCGCCATATTCGACAAGCTTCCCCCGATGTTCGAGAAAACCGGGCTAAAACATATCATCGTCGCGCCGATTGCAGACATGCTTCCGCTGCGCCTCGCGCTGCTCTACCCCTTCGTCAAACGCGCGGAAATCGCCAAAATCCCGCCCGACCCCCGGATCGTGAAGATCGGCAAACTCCTAAATAACAACGGAGACTTCTCTCCCGCCGCCATCGACCCGCAACGCGACCTCGCCGTGCTGCAATATACCGGCGGCACCACCGGAATCCCCAAAGGCGCGATGCTGACGCACGCCAATCTCCACGCCAACGCGCGCCAGTCCCTGCTCAGCTTCCCCTGCATCGTACTGGGGGAAGAACGCATGCTCGCCGTGATCCCGTTCTTCCACGTCTTCGGCATGACCGCCGTGTTGAACATCACACTGCTAATCGGCGGCAAGCTTATCATGCTGCCGCAATTCGCGCTGGGTCAAACCGTGCGCGCCATCGACCGCGAACGCCCCACTATCTTCCCCGCCGTCCCAACCATCTTCACCGCCATCAACCACTACCGCGATTTGGCGAAATTCAATCTGCGCTCGCTCAAATTCTGCGTATCGGGCGGCGCCCCACTTCCTGCCGAAGTCAAACGCGACTTTGAAAAACTCACTGGCTGCATTCTGGTTGAAGGTTACGGCCTTTCGGAAACGTCAGCCGTCACGCACTGCAATCCGATGGAAGGCGAAAACAAGACGGGCTCGATAGGCCTACCTGTCCCCGGAACCTTCGTGGAGATCGTCAGCCTCGAAGACAGAAAAACCTTAGTGCCGCAAGGAGAACGCGGCGAACTCTGCGTTCGCGGCCCTCAAGTCATGGCTGCCTACTGGAACCAGCCGCAGGAAACGGCGGACGTGCTGGAGCAAACTCCGGACGGCCTCCGCCTACATACCGGAGATGTCGCCTATCTCGACCCGGACGGCTATACCTTCATCGTCGACCGCATCAAGGACATGATCGCGGCCAGCGGCTTCAAAATCTACCCTCGCCTCGTCGAAGAAGCGCTCTACCAACACCCCTCCATCGAGGAATGCGCCGTCGCGGGGGTTCCGGACAAATATCGCGGACAAACCGTCAAGGCTTGGATCAAGCTGCGCGAAGGTCAAAGCCTGACCGCCGATGAGTTAAGGCTATTTCTAAAAGATCGCCTTTCAGCCATTGAAATTCCCAAATCATTCGAATTCAAAACTGAACCATTACCGAAAACCCTCGTCGGTAAAATCTCGCGCAAGCTGTTGGTTGAAGGGGAAGAGAAGAAAACAGTCTAAAGCTTTGCCATACAACGAAAAAATAAAAATTCAGGATGATCCGCCCCCCCGGCGACACGCTTCCCCTGAATTTTGACCCTTCTTAACCGAATTTTCGCAATAAAAGCAGAGACTTTCGCTCGAACCTGCGATAACATTCGGAACAGGCCATAAAACCCGATCCGGTGAAAAACCCAAAGCGGGCAAGTGACAGGGTGTCAGCGTGCCTATTCCACTACCAAAATATAACATACCGTACCGCAGTCTGGTGCGTGACGTGCGACCGGCGACCCAGCGCATCGCCGAGTTCATGGAAAAGCCACACCCGATGGCCATCATGGCCATCCTCTACGCAGGTATCATCCTCTTTCTCGACAAAAGTTTCGGCGGCTACATCGACTTCATCGCGCTCACGGGTTGGTGGTACTTTCACTGGGCCTTCAAGCGCACATTCTACCTTCCCTTCAAGATGCCGAAACATGCGGGCATTCCGGACCCCAGAAACCCCCCGCCCGGATCCGACGCGCCCGGCAAAGCCGAAGGAATTCTCTATCTCGGCAACACAACGGACAAAGATAACCCCGATTGCGGCCAAGAGATCTGGTTCACGAACAACGATATCCGGACGCATCTTTTGTATGTC
>JBEOJY010000028.1:0-4029 GCA_040275305.1 Bdellovibrionales bacterium
AGCCCCCTGCAAAACCTTCCTTTTGCCCAATAAGAACAGAGTTGATCGCGGGGGCTAAAGGTCGGCGCTTACGTATGTTAAATACGCTGCGCTCCGGTTCTCGAAAATCGTTGAAAATCCTGTGTTGCCGCGAGATCATGAACAGGTTCTTAGAACGTTTGTTTTGGCGCTATATTTTTTCCGACAGGGCGATGGCGAGGCGCGAGGCTGATTGTATGGCTGCGCGCAAAAGCGAGTAGGCCGGGGTTGCCTGCGCTCCATATTTAAGGCCAATTTTCCTGTGCTCGTCTTCATCGTCCCTGCATTTCATGATCAACTTACGCAGGGCGGGATCCTGATGGCCTAGAGCTTCCAGCTGATGCGAATAATGCGCGACGATGGTTTCTTCCACGGCGACTGTGCAAGCCATGGCGGCCTGAGGTCCGAGCGCAGCGGTGGCGGCGCCGAGGGCGTAGCCCAGTATATTCCACAGGGGCATCAGGGCGGTCGGTCGGATTGCGTAATCTTTCATGGCTTTGTCGAAGGCGGCGAAATGTTCGTTTTCCTGTTTGGCCATGTCGAGGATGACGGGGGCCTGCGGTGAATGGCCTAGCACCGCTAGTTGGCCCGCATAGATGCGGCGCGCGCCGAATTCTCCGGCGTGATCGACTCTCAGGATTTTTTCGATTTTCCTGCTTTGTTGGACTCGTTCGCCGGGAAGCCATTTTGCTTTGGGCGCGTTTCTCATGTTCTGCTCTTGTTCCGGGGGCCTGCTGCTGCGCGCCACGCGAAGGCGGCGAGTGCCAGCGAAAACGGGATATTGATATTGGCCATCGTTAATCCAGCTATCGACCAGCCAATTTCATCGCAGCGCACGACGGGTCTGGCGAGAAGTAGATCGCGCAGGTCGGCGGGGTTTCCATGCGAAGTCAAAGGAGGCAGGGAGCAGCTTGTCGCGCTTTGCCACAGGTGTCGTTCGATGCCGCTGTGATAGATGGCCAGAACCATGCCTATCAAGAAGGTGATGGCGCAGAGTTTCAGCAATTGGCCGACTATGCAGTATTTTCGTTTGCGGCCGGTTTCGCTCGTTTTTTTGCCGTTGGCGAGGATCGACAGGATCGCCGATGCCATCGCGAGGCCTTCCGCGACGATATAGGGAACGCGCTGCCAGAGGCATAGTTCGCAAGGAGGGTGGTTGAAAACGAACTGCATCGTCAGCGCGAAGCCAAGCGTTATCAGGCAGGCTAGCGCGATCAGCAAGGCAGCGGTAAGCGGTTCGGAGAGGCGTGCGATCATGTTGAGGCTCTCAGGCTATTCGAAAACTAGAAATCCAAATCCGCGTAATGTTTCGGCGGCGGGAATCCGGTCAACCTATCGCCCAGAAGGCTGCGGAAGCTGGGGCGCGATTTTAGTCGGGCGTACCAGTCTTTGGCCACGGGATGCGTATTCCACGGGACATCGCCAAGATAATCCAATACAGATAATTGCGCTCCTGCGGCGAGATCCGCAAGGGTCAGTTCTTCTCCGGCAAGCCAGTTGCGGCGTTCGATCAGCCAGCCGATATAATCAAGGTGCCCGTGGATGTTGTGATATCCGGCGCGGATCATCAGGCTGTCGGGTTCGCCTGCGCCCATCAGCCGCTTGATCGCTTTTTCGCCGAGTAAGAGCGTTGTGACTTCGCGATGGAATTTTAGGTCAAACCACGCGATGAGGCGGCGCGTTTCTGCCCGTTCTTCCGAGCTTGCTCCTAATAATCCTGGCGTTTCGAGCGTTTCGTCGAGATATTCGCAAATAGACTGGGCATCCGCGAGGCATAGTTTCTCGTTTTTGCGCTCGATAATTAGAACCGGCAGCTCTCCGGCCGGGTTCAGCGCCAGAAGCGCCGCGCTTGGGTCCCACGGTTTTTCGCTCGCGAGATGGCACGACACCCCCTTTTCCGCCAGCGTCAGGCGGACGCGGCGCGATTGCGGGTCGAGCGGGTGATGATACAGATGATACAATAGACTAGACACGATTCTTTGGGTATCATGATCAGATAGGGAAAGCCAGAGCGTAGGATTTTCCTCGCTTCTGTTTGCGTCGGGGATTGTTTCGTGGGCGCACCTCTTTTTTACGATTTGTTAATCGGCGCATTGCGATAATTCACCTCGATAAGGTTTTGTTCAACTCCATGGGAGAGATCTAATGACGTTACGCAGTTGCATGAACAGCGCGCCGCATGCGCGTCGCGGCTTTACTTTAACTGAAATCGCCATCGTGCTTGGTATCATTGGTTTGATCCTTGGAGCGATCTGGGCGGCGGCTTCGGCGGTCTATAACAATATGCGCTCTTCGCGCGCGCAGCAGGAGATCTTAACGGTCGCCCAGAATATCCGCGCGATGTATGCTACGCAGTCGGCATTGGATACCTCAGCGACTAACGATACCTATATCAGCGCCGGGGTTTTTCCATCCGATTCGACGGTAGAGGATGCGGCTGGCGGCGGCGCATCGGGCAAGGTCGCGAAGAATCCATGGGGAGGTAACCTTATTGTTCAAGCAAATAGTGGGGATTCTTCGCAATTCGACGTAATCATGGAGTATGTTCCACAGAATGCCTGTATTACTCTTGCCACCAGCACTACGGGGACAGGGCGTGATTCTGGTTTGGTTAATATGAAAGTTGAAAACACAACTATTGGTTCGTCTTCCGGCAGTCCAGATTTTCCTGTGAAAGCGTCAGCTGCGGCTTCTGCTTGCCAGAAGCAAACAGGCGCGACAAGGACTACTAATACATTGATCTGGACTTTCAGGCTGAGAAGCTAAATAGTGATCAGTTGTGAGAGCACGCAAGATTATGGGGGAGCCTTAACAGGCCCCCTTTTTTTGCGCGTATGCGGACTGTCAATACCGTCATGGTTTGCGTGATTTGGTGGAAGAGGTCATGGCGCACACGACCCTGCGCATGGCATCGTTGATTCCAGTGGAGAAAGGCTTATCTGTAAGCGGCTCGTCGCGATTGACGGTCCTATCCTCAACGCTTGTCTTGATAAGCTCCCAAAGCGCTAGGCCGTTAAGGTTTTTCTGGGTTGCCTAGGCCCTTATTGAGCTTATTGGCGGACTGTTCGAGGAGAGCGGTGACGTTGTCCGGGAGTCTGACATCCATGACGCCGCCGACGGTTTCGAGCTCGTCGTCCAAGGAGGCGAAGAGGGCGAAGTCGGCTTCTGAGGCGGGGACAGGCGGGTTTCTGGCGCCTGAGGCGGAGGAATGGCCGGGGGGCGTTTCGACGTCTTGAAGGGCGTATTGATCGCCTTCGTAGAGGGGCGCGGCGGTCGTTTGGGCGAGATGGCCCGATGACAGGTCAGGAAGGACGATTTCGGCGTCTTTGTCGAGGGTGACGGCGCCGGAAGCCGTCGAGGCTTTTTGCGTGGTTGCGGCGGAGACCGGGGCGGCATCCCTGTCGGCGTTTCTGTCTTCGTCGGCGACGGCGGCGGCGGCCGCCGCTGTGGCCTTTGAGGGGGCGACGGCGGAGAGGGAGGCGACGGCGAGGGCGCCGCTTTCGAGGAGCGACTGGCCGAGCGCGAGGTGTTGGATCAGGGCGTTCATTTCGGCGGTGGGCGCGGGGTCCGAGGCGGCGGCGGACGCGGTCCAGACGGGGTCCTTGAGGCGGGCGGTCAGCTCGTTTAGGGCGCGGTCGCGCAGGTTGGTGGAGGAGGTCGTGCCGGGGACCGGCAGGAAGCGGTGCACGCGCAGCGCTTTCACCTTGCCCGGCGACACGTAGAAGACGCGGGCTTTCGCAAGCAGGTTGCTGAAGATCAGGTGCACATCCCCTTCGCGCATGTCGCGCAAGTGGTCGTAAGCGAGCTTTGTTCGTTTTTCGACTTTTCCGGTCTTGAAATCGTCGTAATAGGCGTTCGACATGAATGTGTTGGCGAGCGTTTCCTGTTTGACCGACATGCCGCCGGTTTCGAGCGTATAGAACGTGCCGCTGTGGCTTTCGATGAAGTTCTTGGTGTCGGTTGGGTCCTCGATGCGGCCGAAGATCTTGATGTTGCAGTTGCCGACGATGG
>JBEOJY010000029.1:0-3510 GCA_040275305.1 Bdellovibrionales bacterium
GTTGGGGTGAGGGGGCGAGTCTATCGCTTGAATCCAGACTCCACCCTCACCCCAAACCCCTCTCCCTCCTGTGGAGGGCGAGGGGCTTTACGTTGCGCTCGCCGAGATGTTATCCATACTCTTCAAGTGCGATAGGTATAACAACTCAAGAGTTGGAAATATTCAGGAAGACAGCGCGATTTGATTCCCTCGCCCCCGTGAGGGGGAGAGGGTTGGGGTGAGGGGGCGAGTCTATCGCTTGAATCCAGACTCCACCCTCACCCCAAACCCCTCTCCCTCCTGTGGAGGGCGAGGGGCTTTACGTTGCGCTCGCCGAGATGTTATCCATACTCTTCAAGTGCGATAGGTATTACAACTCAAGAATTGGAAATATTCAGGAAGACAGCGCGATTTGATTCCCTCGCCCTTGCGGGGAGGGAATTGCGCCTGCCTTGCGTCAAACTATGACGACTGTTGAAGCGCACTATTTTATCCCCCGACGCGGATCGTCAGTTGGGTTCCTTTTCTTAGCAAGTCGAGTTGCCAGAAGCGTGGGCGCTTAATGTTCAGGAGGGAAACGAGTTCCTTGACGGTTTCGACTTTTTTTCCGTTAAGGCCGAGGACGACGTCGCCGGGCCTTACCATCACTGACTGGGCGGGAGTTCCCGGATCAACCTGCCGCACCATCACGCCACGTTCCACATCATGGATGCCCATTTCTTCGCTTACTGCAGGAGACAGGTTTAGCACAGTCGCGCCTGCAAGCGGGTTTAGGCCGCTGATTTTCGTTATGTCGCGCGGGGGATCTTCGGGCGGCGCGATGAGCTGAGTCTTGACGCTTTGTCGCTGGCCCTGACGTAGTATGCCGAACTCTACCGCTGCTCCGACCGGAAGAGTCGCGAGCCTGTAGCGAAAGGATTCGATATCCTCCACTTCGCGACCGTTCAGCGAAACAATCACATCTCCTGGACGCAGCCCGGACTTGAAGGCGGGGCTGGTCTTGTTCACTTTGGACACCAGCATGCCTTCCGGTTTAGACATGCCGAGGGACTGCGCGATATCCTGCGTCACTTCCTGACCGTCGATTCCGATCCATGGGCGCACGATGCTTTTCCGGCCCTGCTCCACGGAGTCGAGCACGACTCGCACCATGTTGGACGGAACCGCAAAGCCTATGCCAAGGTTGCCGCCCGTCGGCGAGTATATCGAGACGTTAATGCCGACCAGTTTGCCATCCATCGTTACCAGAGCGCCGCCGGAATTCCCCGGATTGATCGCGGCGTCCGTTTGAATGAAATAGTCGAAATCGCCAGCCCCCACAGACTGGCGCGTAATCGCCGATATAATGCCGCTTGTCACGGTCTGGCCTACGCCGAACGGATTGCCAACGGCCAGCACGAGGTCGCCGATTTGCGCTTCGTCGGAATCCTTCAATTCCAGATGCGGAAGCTTGTCCCCTTTCGCGTCGATGCGCAGAATGGCGAGGTCGGAGCGCTCGTCAACCGAGACGACGTTGGCGTCAAACTCGCGGCGGTCCGACAACACGACCCGGATTTGGTCCGCGCCCTTGATGACGTGGTTGCTTGTGACGATCAGGCCGTCCGGTCGCACCAGCACACCTGAACCCAGCGAATTTTCTAGCCTTTGGCGCGTTCCGCCACGCGGCATCATGTCTTCGAAAAAGCGTCGGAATATCGGGTCGTCAGGCATTACGAACATCGGCTCGCGCACCGCGTGTAGCGTGTAGATGTTGACAACGGCGGGCGTTACGCGCTTGGCGAGCGGCGCGAAGGTTAGCGTCATTTCGGCGCGGGATTGCGGCAACACTCGCGAGGGCTCTTGGGGCTGCGGCGTTGCATAGGCCGGGGGGATGGCGCAGAGCATGACCAACAGAGCCGCGCAATATATCCAACGCACTAGGTTCATATGCCCCCCGTTATTTCACCGACACTGGATCGCCATGCCCTGTCATGCTGCGCAATTATGGCAGTTTTTTGAGCGCCGGAAGAAAGTCAGCGGCCCTTGCATCCGGAAAGGCATGATTTCAGCGCTGCGCGGCATTGGGAACTGGCTCCGAACATATCGGACGGGGCGCCCGCGACGGGATTGCTGTTGGCCGAGCGCGTATCCATGCAGCGCGAATTATCGTCGTTGCACGAACGTTTACACTGCTCGCTGTCGCTTTCGATGTAGGTCGCGCGACCATTGCCGTCGGTCGTCGTTTCAACCGGGGGTCGACCTGAGACGCAAGCGCTCAGGCACAGAATGAGACCAACCATTATCATCGTGCAGGGGGGGCGGAGCATGGCGGTATCTTTCGTATCATGGGGGGGCAGTGGCTATGCAGGATATAGGATTGTTTATATCATATGGGGAAGGCTGGGCGGAAGCATCAAGACACATTAAGTCCAGGCCCATGCTACCCTACAGAGAGGCGCATTGATATCGCAGGACAAATAAGCCGCCAGCGTCATTCCGGCGAAAGCCGGAAGCCAGCTGCGCCGAGTCTGCGGCGCGAAAGAGTCTCAAACGCGCCACAATCGTAGGCCGTGAATTCGATTTATTCCTCTCGCTGCCGCTCGCAAGCTGGATTCCGGCTTTCGCCGGAATGACGCTTTCGGCTAAGATAAGTTTTCTTATCTAACAATGGGTAATGTGTAGGGTAGCGTGGTCCAGGCGTATTTAGTCGCGCAAAAAAGCCCCGCAACGAAAAATCGTTGCAGGGCTTTTGATTGGTTCTCGCTTTGCTTTTGCGTGTTAGGCTTTTTCTTCAGCGTCCGCTGGTTCTTTGGCCTTTGCGGCCATTCTGGCGATATCTTTCGCGCCTTTGGCATTCACGTCGCGGTCCACGAGTTCGATGATCGCCATATCCGCAGCGTCGCCGTAGCGGAATCCGGCCTTCATCACGCGCGTATAGCCCCCTGCCCGCTTCGCGTAGCGCGCGGCAAGCGTATCGAAGACTTTTTTCGCGCTGGTTTCGTCGCGTAGGACAGAGATGGCGCGGCGGCGATTGGCCAGACCGCCCTTCTTGCCAAGCGTGATCAGTTGATCCACAACAGCGCGCAATTCCTTTGCCTTGGGGAGCGTGGTCTTGATCTGCTCATTCTCGATCAAGGCTACGGCCATGTTGGCCAGCATCGCCTTGCGGTGGCTGGTGGTTACCCCCAGTTTGCGGTGCGCTTTACCGTGACGCATGGTCGTTTCTCCCTTTGGCTTGGCCCCTGTGCTTTGCCGCCGATTTTTCGAGGGCATTCTTGCAGGAACCGATTACATTGACTTCGACCTGAAAATTCACATCACAGCATCGAAGTTCTATTAAACGTCAGCACCTGCTGGCGTTGTATCTTAATTAAAACCTTGAGCGACTTAAAACGGCTCTTCCAGACGCTTGGCCAAATCTTCGATGTTTTCTGGCGGCCAGTTCGGAATCTGCATGCCAAGGTTTAAGCCCATGCGCTGCAGAACATCCTTGATCTCGTTGAGGCTCTTGCGGCCAAAGTTCGGCGTGCGGAGCATTTCGCTTTCCGACTT
>JBEOJY010000030.1:0-10737 GCA_040275305.1 Bdellovibrionales bacterium
TCTGTGAGGACTCCTTGAATCAATTCCACGTTAAAAGATCATGAACAGGCTCTAACACCCATTGGCTGATCTCGTAGTCTGAGGAGAAATTTTTTGATACCATTCTCGTGATTTCATCGGGAATCCGCACACGCGTTGTCACAAGCTGCACTTCTTTTGCAGCGCTTTTGCTTGCGATCACCATCGATCCATCCGTGCTTTCCCGCTGTTCTGCCGCCAGAGTCGCCGTGTTCGAAGCTGCACAAGTCATCGCCCCGGTTACAAGGAGGATTAATGCGGCCGTTAGTATTTTTAGATGGCTTGGCATTTTTCTCCCTTTGATCTCAGACAGTGATAAAGCCTCGGCTTTACGATTGCTTTTCTTGTTCGAGGACTTTGTCAATTCTTTGATCTCATCTTCTCTATCTTGCAACTACTGGATAGATTACATAGATCGTTATGGTTAATTTTTTATAAGTTTTCCGTAAAATTGTATGTATGAGCAAGCGACGATACAGCGATAGGAAACCTCAAGACAAAATGAGCGTAGGATAGTGGTTTGTTGCGTTCCTTGTTTCTTCATGAGGTGGGAGCAAGATGACGTTTCTTATTCCTGGAAGTTTGGGTGGCGTTGGCGCTGGCGCTCTTGACGGCATGATTATGCTGTATGATGTCACAATTCTTGGATCATTCTCTAGGATTTGGAGCGATGCTGGCGATTCACTCAGCGCTATTTGAGCGAAACAGAAAATTGCAGCCGGTAATTTTATTTTGTCTATTATAGCGACAGGGTATGTGGCGGCCTTGCAGATTGCGAGCACGCCTTCAAGCACTGCGGTTATGATTATGCTTTTTATGCTTGCGCGGTGTTGCGGGTATCGTCGTTTAATAATCTCATCACTCTCGGGGGAAGCCCAATATTTGGAGAATGTATCCGTTTCACAGCCATTTGTGCCAGACATGTATACTCCCTTTAAAATCTCCGCCAGAGTTTACTCAGTTAGGCCTTGCGGGTAACGATTGCATTACAATTGTGTATTCTTCTACCTTTCAGTTGCAGTTTACTACTGATTTCCTATGGCGGTAATAGTTTCCAGAAGCGGGTACTGCGTTTAGGTGACAACACGAAATTAAGATCTGATTCTTGGTTAATGTCGGGGCTGAATTGTTTCAGATCGCAACTCCCAGAGGAACATACAGGTAAGGCCTGCATTGCGAGGAGAGGAGCCCGCCAAAGGCGTGGGATACGACGCGGCAAATCGGAGCCACGGGGGGCAGCGGCTCTGTATCGCTATGTCGTTTCGATGCTCACAATGAAGACCTGACTGCGATGACTTCCCACGCAATCCTGAGGAACGGTTGGTCAATTACGAAGGGGTTGGCTTTTAAGGCCTGCCTTTCGCGCGTATAGCTTCGAGCTTGTCGTTCTTTTCGACCTTTGACGCGATGGCGTTATTGGCTCCCCCCTTGAGTCCGAAATCGACGAGGCGGAGGTAGTCTATGCGGCCAAACTCGGCTGCGGGCGCTACGGTAACGTTACCGCGCGATGACTCCGTCACGATGCCGACGGGAAGGTTAGGAGGAAATATGCCGCCATGTCCGGAGGTTAGCACGCGCGCGCCTACGGCTGGCGCGGCATCCTGTGGCAGATAAAAAAGTTTAGGCGCGTGCGAATTATCTCCGGCCAAGATCGCGCGGTCGCCCGTGTCCGCCACTGTGACAGGAATGCGCGAGTTCAGGTCGGTCATCAACAGCACACGCGAAGACCAATCCCCGACTTCCACGACGCGCCCGACGAGTCCGTCGCCGGTCATGGCCGCCATGCCTTCACGTACGCCGTCTAGCGCGCCCGCTGTCACGATCAGTCCGCGCGTGAACGGCCCGCCAGTGTCGGCAATGACGCGCGCGGAAATATAAGCAAGCCCCGGTTCGGTCTTGAAATTCAGCATGGCGCGCAGTTCGCGGTTTTCCTTTTGCAGCATGGCTACCGCGTTTTGCCAATCCTTGAGCTGTGTATTATCCTTGGAGAGGCGCACATTTTCCTGTCGCACCGCAACGTAGCTGCGCACCTCGGACAGCGCGCCCTGCGCGGCAGTCATCGGGCGGTCGAGCGCGTCCAGCACAGGCGCCATAATGTCGATCGCGCGCGCGCGCGCTTCCTTAATCAGCACAGGCTGCGCACGTCCTGCGGCCAGCATCGCCAGAGCGACAATCATGAAGATCAGGAACGAAAAGCGTTGGGCAACGACTCGCAACGATACTGCGGTCACATAGCTCCAATTAGACGAACGCGCACGAACGGGCATCGGCATCACTTCTTGCAAAAGCCCCGGGGCGAGGCTTTGGGCTTTAACTTGCCGAAATCCGCATATTTGCTCACCATGCGTCAGCGGCACTCCATCCTCGCGGTTATCGTCTATTGCCTGCTGACACAATGCCACGCTTTTCGTTGACAATGCGATAGGCGTCTAACCGATGCGGATGCTGTTCCCTGTATCGGTCGAGAGGACACAACAACGTGGGCTCCCTGTCAAGAAACTTCTTAAGTAGTTCATCGGCTATTTCTACCATGAGGCGATTAGGCCACGGTTTGCGGGTGATCTTCAACAAATCCGCAAAGTTCCGTTCCGCATCGAGTTCGGGACGCAACGCGGCGAGGAGATATAGGCTGCCGCCGTGCTGCGGCTTACGCCGCCGTGACAGTGGACGAGGAAGCGACTTGCTTTTCCCCTTTGACGTTCCTGCCCCGCGATCTGGATCATGTTTTCTACGGCTTCGCGCAGGCCCTCCGGCTCCACGCTTTCCTGATCGCGGAAATAAAAGGCATGCTGCTGACGCAGGCTTGGAACGTTTGCGAAATTTGGGGCGCGCATGCGGACATCAAGCAGGCTGATTGCAATTCTGGCTTGATGCTCTTCGGCGAATTTTTCGGCATTTGGAAAGCACGAGACGCGGATATTGTCCGCGTCATATGGGGAAGTCTTGGTCATTGATTTCATTGGGCATAGTTAGGGCGCAGCATCGCGCTGCGTTAGCCTACAGATGCAAAATTGATATGCCGATCGCAAGTGAAGCGTTGGCAAAATCATGCCCCACAGCGCGGCGTCACACTCGCCTTGTCGGCATCTTGCTTGCGGATAAAACTATTTGGACAGAATCAATCGGTTCATGCGCAAGGCAGTTTAGATTTACTCTTTCTTCTCGGACATCGACTTGATGAGGTCGAAGACCTTGCGGCGCTGGTTGGCGTCCGTGATGCGGTAGTAGGCGCGAATTAGCTCCAGAGTTTCGCGGCGCTGAAGCAGATCGGCGTCCGTCGAGCTTTGCGCCTGCGGGCTTATGGCTTGCGCCGATTCCTGACGCGCTTGAGGAATTCCCGCCAAAGGCTTTTGTCCGCCGTCTGCAAAGCCGCGCAGTCTTGGCAACTCCGCAACGCCTTGGCTCATTTCGTCAAAGAACCATGAAACCGGCACGTCCAGTATTCTCGCGATCTGGAAGAGACGGCTGGCGCCCATGCGATTGGCGCCGCGCTCGTATTTCTGAATTTGCTGAAACGTCAGCCCCGTCGCGCGGCCAAGCTGTTCCTGACTCATGCCGACGAGGTTGCGGCGAAAACGCAAGCGAGACCCAACATGGATATCTACCGGATTGGGGCCTTCGTCCTTTTCTGGTTTGCGCGCGGCGCATTCGATTGTCGTCATGGCGTAACATCCTTGTATTCAATATAATATTTGATGCAGCTTGCTTTTGTCTTTGGGTTATTACCCGCAAATGGCAACTGCTTGTTTACAATTTCATCCTATGGTGTTCGTGATCACAGCCATTGGGCGCCGATTGTCTTGTTTCGGTCTACGGTTATGAAATAAAACATTCCTGCCCTATGGGCAAGCAATACACACCCCGATATTACTTTCAGACATTTTTTGGCTTTTTGCATTTGACGTGGCCAAGCGCCAGCCCGGCCAAGAGACCGATGACCCCTATCCAGAGGCCAAAGTCACCCCGATGAGCATAGGGGGGGGCGGTTAGCGCTTTCGGCAGGTCGGCATCAAGGGTACCTTCGATCCCCAGACCCAACCTCGCCGTCACGCGCCCGTAGGGGTCCACAATGCCGGAAATACCTGTGTTTGCGGCACGAATAAGCGGCAAGCCTTCCTCGACCGCGCGGGTTCGCGCGATGGCGAAATGCTGGTATGGGCCGGAAGTATGGCCGTACCATCCATCGTTCGTGACGTTAACCAACAGTGCGGGACGATCATCGCGGTTCAGGACTTCTCCTGAGAAGATAACTTCGTAGCAGATCAGGGGGCTGAAAGGCGGCAGACCGTCTATGCGCAGGGTTTGATGGCCTGCTCCGGACGAGAAATCCATCCCTAGAGAGGCAATGGCTTTCAACGGCACATACTGGCGTAGGGGGATGTACTCGCCGAATGGCACGAGGTGGTATTTATCGTAGGCGGCTTCGAGCTTCGCGTCAGGGCCGACCGCAACCAGCGCATTCGTAAAGCGTCGACCACCCTGCCCGTCCGGCTCGCGGCGGATGACGCCTGTTAGCAGCGCGGCGGGGGCCAAACGAGAGGCGACGAGGCGGCGGCGCGGGGCGTCTTCGGCGAGGTAGAAGGTCGAGGCGGTTTCCGGCCAGATGATATGCGTAATGGGCTTGGCGGCAGGCGCGGAGGAAAGTTGCAAGAGACGTTCAAAATTTTCCTCGACGGTGTCGCGGTTCCACTTCAGGGATTGGGCGATGTTCGGCTGCACAAGGCGCAAGCGCGCATCGGGAACATAGGCGAGGGATGCCTGCGACAGGCGGTAGGCCCCCCAAATCCCCAGTCCCGCGAGCGCGGCGAGCGCGGCGACGTTGGCGATTTGCGCGACGCGGCGCGATTTTTGGTTTGTTTCGGCGAGGCTAGCGGGAAGGCAGGCGGCGATCAGCGTCAGGAAGGTCAGAGCGTAGATGCCGAACAGGCTGACGGATTGCAAGATTGGCAGCGTGTTCGTCCATGCGTAGCCTTCGAGATTCCATGGGAAACCGGTTAACATGTGGCCGCGCGCGTAGTCGGCAAGGAACCATGCAAGCGCGACGGTCAGCGCTCCGCCGACGCCGCGAAGGCCGGGCCAGAAGGTTTTGGCCAAAATGCATAACAGACCATAGGTGAGCGCGAAGAAGGCCGGCAATCCCGCAACAGCCAATGGCACAGCCCACCAGTAAGCCTTGATGTCCACAAGCATCGCCCATGCGATCCAGTACAGTCCTGCTACGAAAGTTCCGAAGGCGTAAGTCCAAGCAGTCGCGAATATCGCGCGTTTGGTCACGCAGCCTTGCAGTAGGAAAATCAAGGCAGGGAAGGAAATCCACAGCGCCGGGAAGAACTCAATCGGCGCGTAAGCAAGCGCGCTGAACGCTCCGAATAGGAACGCCGCCAGCGCCCTGCCCCAGCCCTTGTGGGCGCGGAGATAGTCGGCGAAGGCGGGATAGGTCAGGCTGTTCAGAATCGTGTGCAGGCGGAGGGATTTGCGCATGCCGCGCAAGGTGGCATAGGCGGGGAGCGGGCGTCAATAAAGCAGTGGTTGGCATATGCTAACGCACTTGGCTCTTTTCATCCTCAAAGCGAGCGGACCGTGCGGCCTCAAGGGCGTCAGACAACGGCATCCATCGCACACTCTTGTCTCCACATGAACAGTTATCTTTCATAGTGCAATAGACTTCATTCATGATTGCAATTTTACCACAACCATCACAGCGCAAGAACATATCTTTGTATCCATAAGCAAAGTCATCTATTATGCCATCAGGCCAATCAGATGGTAGAGATGGGTGAAGAAACTGCAAACCAATACTTCTATCACAATCAAAATCATTGGGATCTGGAATAGGCCCCTCTGCAATAACAAGCGGCTTTTTTATAAGTAATGCAAACTGTTGCATCTTGTCTTTGTTGTATTTATTTGTACCCTTAACTTCGAAGTAGCAGTCTAGATCTGGGAGGTAAAAGTCTGGAAGATAGCCGCCACTCCCTCTGATGCTAAAACCCTGTGGTTCGTACTCCCATTTTATATGGGCAACATCAAAAAACACAGCCCAACGCGCTTCAAGTCTGCTGCGAAATCTGTAGCCACGATACTTTGTCTGAATTGGGGTGATTTTAGGCATATATGCCCTCTCCCTACTTAGCACTATATGTTTCAGCTTTCCGCATAAATATGCGTCTCCGCTTTGGCGCCGGGGTGGGTGGTGGCGCCTTTTTCTGCGTCGCCGACGAGCTGGGCATATTTCCACAATGCGCCGGACTGGAAGTCGTGCTGGCGGGGTGTCCATGCCTTGCGCCGCGCGGCGAGTTCTTCGTCGGATAATTCCACGGTCAGCGTGCCCTTATCCGCGTCGATGGCGATCATGTCGCCGTCGCGCACCAGCGCGATGGGGCCGCCGACCGCCGCTTCGGGGCCGACATGGCCGATGCAGAAGCCGCGCGTCGCGCCGGAGAATCTTCCGTCGGTGATGAGCGCGACCTTGCCGCCCGTTCCCTGTCCGTACAAGGCGGCGGTCGTCGCGAGCATTTCGCGCATGCCGGGGCCTCCGCGCGGGCCTTCGTAGCGGATGACGAGCACGTCGCCTTCCTTGTACTGGCGTTGTTCGACCGCCTTGAACGCGTCTTCCTCGCACTCGAACACGCGGGCGGGGCCACGGAACTGAAGCTCCTTCATGCCCGCGACTTTCACGATCGCGCCTTGCGGCGCGAGGTTGCCCCGCAGTCCCACGACACCGCCCGTGGGCGACAGCGGCGCGGAGGTCGGACGCACAACGTCTTGTTTGGCGTTGAACACAACACCGCGCAGGTTTTCGGCAATGGTCTTGCCGGTCACGGTTAGGCAATCGCCATGCAGGAATCCTCCGTCGAGCAGCGCTTTCATCAGCAGCGGGACTCCGCCCGCCTCGAACAGGTCTTTGGCGACGTATTTTCCGGCGGGCTTCAGATCCGCGATGTACGGCGTGCGCTTGAAGATGGCCGCGACCTCGTGCAAGTCGAATTCAAAGCCCGCTTCGTGCGCCAGCGCAGGCAGATGCAGCGCGGCGTTGGTCGAGCCGCCCGACGCGGCCACGACCGTCGCGGCGTTTTCGAGGGCTTTTCTGGTCACGATCTGGCGCGGGCGGATTTTGAGCTTGAGCAGATCAATCACCGCGCGCCCCGACGCCAGCGCGTATTCGTCGCGGCTTTCATAGGGCGCGGGCGCTCCGGCGGAACCCGGCAGCGCAAGGCCGACGGCTTCCGACACGCAGGCCATGGTGTTGGCGGTGAACTGGCCGCCGCAGGCTCCGGCGGAAGGGCAGGCGCAAGTTTCCAGCTCATGCAGGTCTTTGTCGGACATGTTGCCCGCCGCGTGCTGGCCTACCGCTTCGAACACGTCCTGCACCGTCACATCCTTGCCATGGAATTTTCCTGGGAGGATCGAGCCGCCATACATGAAGACGCTTGGCACGTCGAGACGCAGCATCGCCATCATCAGACCCGGCAGGGATTTATCGCAACCCGCGATGCCGACCAGCGCGTCGTAGCAATGGCCGCGCATGGTCAGCTCGACCGAATCCGCGATCACTTCGCGGCTGACCAGCGAGGATTTCATGCCCGCATGGCCCATGGCGATGCCGTCCGTCACCGTGATGGTGGTGAATTCGCGCGGCGTTCCGCCCGCTTCGCGCACGCCTTTCTTGGCCGCTTGCGCCTGACGCGACAAGGCGATATTGCAAGGCGCGGCTTCGTTCCAGCAAGTCGCGACGCCAACGAAGGGAAGGCCGATATCCTCTTCCGTCAAGCCCATCGCGTAGTAGTAGGAGCGATGCGGCGCGTGCGCGGCCCCTTGCGTGACGTGGCGCGAGGGGAGTTTTGATTTGTCCCAAGGTTTGCGGCTGGCATCGGTCATGGCGCTTTCGATCCTCGTTTTGGCTGAAATCTTGCCGTCATCTTCGGAAAAGTTATCAGTTTCGTCAATGGCGGCGGCTTAACAAGCGAATCCTAATACAGTTTGAGACCATCGTTTGTATTCTTTCTCTTATAGGCTCTTGGCGGCGGGCAATCTTCCCCGCCGCTTTCAACCACCCGGCTTATCATGGTGCGGTTTACGCCTAAGGCGATGGCCGCCTGATTATAACTACCAAATAGTCTGTAGGAGCATTCATAGATATCCCGCAATAATTCCTTTAATTTGCGAGCGCTTCCATCTGGGTTGAACAATTCGATTTTCGCGTCGCGGAATTCTTGTCTGGTTTCGCCGCCAAGATTATTTTCCACAGGGTTGTTGTCGTTCCGTTGTTCCGGCCAGATTGGTTCGCCAAATTCGATGAATTCTTCATTAATATCGCTTTGCGCGTAGGCCGCGAGCGCATAAGCCCGCGCGATTGTTGTCTCCAGTTCTCTTACATTTCCAGGCCATTTATGCCCTGCGAGACTTCTCATCGCCTCTCTTGTCAATTTTGGTTTGTGCATTCTGGAATCTTTCCCTTGTTCTTGTTCCAAAAAATGCCGAGACAAATAGTTCAAGGTTTCGACAGGCCTTTCGCGTAATGGAGGCAAGCAAATTCTGGCCACGTTCAGACGATGGAACAGGTCTTCACGGAACCGTCCGGCGCGCACCTCCGCCGCGAGGTCTTGGTGCGTCGCGGCAATCACACGAACGTCGGGAGACACGGTATTTTCTCCGCCTATGCGCCAAAATCCTCGTGAATGGGAGTCGTGATTACTTAGCACGCGCAAGAGCGCTTTTTGCGCCTCAGTCGATAGTTCCGCGACTTCGTCCAAGAAGAGTATGCCTCCATCGGCGCGTTCCAACGCCCCGCGATGCCTTGTCAACGCGCCCGTGAACGCCCCTTTTTCGTGCCCGAACAGCTCGTCCTCGACCAAGGTTGACGGCAAGGCCCCGCAGTTTATGGCCACCAATGGGCCTTCGGCGCGTCGGCTGCGGCGGTGGATTTCACGTGTGACGACTTCTTTTCCTGTCCCGGTTTCTCCCGTAAGAAGTATCGGCAGGTCGCTGGCGATATAGGCCGCAATTCTGTTGACTGTGGCTCTGTTGCGTTTGGTATCTCCCAACATCCGTAAAAAATGTTTTTCAACTGATAACCGCGAGGCGTTGCACGAGGCCCTGTCGTCTTGGCCTGAGCGCGATGTCGCGTTATCCGTTTCCCCCTTCGCGCTACAACTATCCGCACATTCAACCATAATTCTTCACCTGAATATACTTACCCACTGTCGCCATGCTCGATTCAATTTCAGAATACTAGCGCCAGTCTTCCACTTTGCCTCATGGATTGGAATGAGCCGGGCCAGAATTTCTTTATAATACATACTCTGTTTTCATGAAAACTCGAAAGAAGGACCGTCATTCCGCAAAATTTTCTCTTCAATTTGCGAAGCAAAGCGAAAGAAAATTTATGCGGAATCCCATGTTGTTTCAAAGAGTTGTCAAAACATCGGATTCCGTATCTCCGCTTCCCGACCTCCGGTCGGGAGCTTCGCGCGGAATGACGCCTGCCCCATACGGAAAATTATTGCGAATGACTGTAGACACAGCGTCAGTTTACGTTGCGGTCCACCAGCTTGTTCTTGGCAATCCATGGCATCATGGCGCGGAGCTTGGCCCCGACCTTCTCGATCGGGTGTTCGGCGTTGCGGCGGCGCTGGGCCTTGAAGCTCGGCTGTCCGGCTTGGCATTCCAGCATCCAGTCGCGCACGAAACGTCCGCTTTGGATGTCTTCCAGAATGCGCTTCATTTCCTTGCGGGTTTCTTCCGTCACGATGCGCGGGCCGCGCGTGTAATCGCCATATTCCGCCGTGTTGGAGATGGAGTAGCGCATGTTGGCAAGGCCGCCCTCATAGATCAGGTCGACGATAAGCTTGACCTCGTGCAAGCATTCGAAATAGGCCATTTCCGGCTCGTACCCGGCTTCGACCAGCGTTTCAAAGCCGCCCTTGATGAGTTCGCAGAGACCGCCGCAGAGCACGACCTGCTCGCCGAAAAGGTCCGTTTCGCATTCCGCGCGGAAGGTCGTCTCGATGATTCCGGCCTTGCCGCCGCCGATGCCCGCCGTGTAGGAAAGCCCCAACTCCTTCGCCTTGCCGGAGCCGTTTTGATGCACGGCGAGAAGGCACGGCACACCGCCGCCCTTTTGATATTCAGAACGAACGGTGTGGCCGGGGCCTTTGGGCGCGACCATGATCACGTCGAGATCCGGGCGCGGCTCGATGAGGCTGAAATGGATATTAAGGCCGTGCGCGAAAAACAGCGCCGCGTTCTTCTTCAGGTTGGGCGCGAGGTGGTCGCGATATAATGCGCCTTGCAGCTCGTCTGGCGTGAGGATCATCACCACGTCGGCCCAAGCGGCGGCTTCCGCCGGAGCCATCACCTTGAATTGCATCTTCATCGCCTTGTCCGCGCTCGCGCTGCCGGGACGAAGACCGATGACAATGTCTTTGACGCCGCTGTCGCGCAGGTTGAGCGCGTGCGCGTGACCCTGACTTCCATAGCCGATAACTGCGACTTTCTTTCCTTGGATAATTTTAAGATCGGCGTCTTTATCGTAATAAACTTGCATGGCATTCCCCTGTCGCGTTCTATAATTGTTTGCCTCGGTCGATTTAAGTCGTCTTGAGGCTGAACATTAACTATGGATTAAGACGGGGCGTAAGACAAGGGGGCCTACCAGGGCAATTGCATGAGTTAACAGGGGTTAAGGAAGAGGTAATGATTGAGTGATTCGCTAGGCAA
>JBEOJY010000031.1:0-3625 GCA_040275305.1 Bdellovibrionales bacterium
AATGCCCTTGGCCGCCAGAATCACCGGACATGACACCGCCAGAAACCTGCCATCCGCCAGTTGCAGCGCAATCCCCTCCGTATGCTGTGCCGGAGTGGCAAGCACCAGAGCCTCGCAACGCGACAGCTCCTCAAGCCCGCTGACGGCCTGAATCCCAAGAGGCAGCTCTATCCCCTTCAAATACGTAACATTCTCGCGACGTTCCGTGATCTGCCGCGCAACATCGGGCTCACGTGACCACAGCGTAACGTTCCGCCCGCCCCGGGCCAACGTAGCCGCCAAAGCCGTTCCCCAGGCCCCCGCCCCGATCACGCCGATATGCTGATATTTCTGTTCCATACCCTTTGGCTATCGCGAACCAGCGCCCGATGCAAGGCAGACCTGATGCCCTCCCCATTACGGGGAGGGTATCCACACACTTAAAAAGGGGTACAATAAAACAGAGTTTCCCTTGAAAGACCGCATAATCCGCAAAGGCCGTCATTGCGAGGAGTGGACCGCCGAAGGCGGGAAGCGATGTGGCAACCCAGAATCGCAAGAGCAGTCCCTTGCGACTCTGGATTGCTTTGTCGCCTGAAGAATGCTCCTCGCAATGACGCTTTCGGCGCTGTTATGCTTTATTCTAAAATCATGGGGTAGTAAGCGCAGAAAGTCAGTTTTGTATACACCAAACCTGCAATGAGTTATATCCCGGCCATGCCCCTGCAACACCTCATGAACGCCACCAAAGATATCATCGTCAGCCTGCTGGTCAAGGCGACGCAGTTGCTGATGAGCCTCCATGCGCGCGACGCCTCGCCATGGCTGAATCACGCGCCAATCCTCATCATAGCGCCGCACCCGGACGACGAAACCCTCGGCTGCGGAGGCTTTATCTTGCGCGCGCGCCAGCAAGGCAGCGAAATCCGCATTGTAATAGTCTCAGACGGCGCTCAAGGCTCGAAAGGCAACAATATCGCCGCCTCGCAACTGGCGGTCATCCGGCAGCAAGAAGCCCTCTGCGCCACATCGCAGCTTGGTCTAAAGCCGCATCAGGTCACATTTCTGAATTTTCCGGACGGCAAACTTTCCAGCTGCGCCAAAGCGCTGGATGAGAAGCTGTCAGAGCAAATAGCCAGACTCTCCCCGCATATCGTCATGTCCCCCTACCTCAAGGAAAACCACCCCGATCACCGCGCCATAGCGGAATCCATCGCCCGCCTGCGCCAAAAAGGTAACCTGAAAGGCCTGTGGGTCGAATACCCCGTCTGGTTCTGGCCCGCCGGAGCCTGGAACTTCCTGCTCAACCCCAACGCCAGTCAGCTTTACAAACTGGAAATTTCAGGTATTAGCGCGCAAAAACAAGCCGCCATGGCCTCTTACCGGTCTCAACTACAGATTGCAAAAAGAAAACAAACCACCACCAGATGCTTCCGCCCGCGCACGCTGGCCGCCAATTTCCTAGGAAAAAACGAGTATTACATTTTACCGCACACAAAACGACAAAATCAGGCTTTAACAATCGGCCACCCTATCGTAGACAAGTCACCTCCACATCTATAAAACTTTGGCTAAATTAGGGAATATTATGCCAGTTCCGGAAGTATCATGCCTGTTGTGACAGTCCTCATCGCCGTCCTGAACGGAGCCCAAACCGTGAGGCGCGCCATCGCTTCGGCGCAGGAACAGTCGGAAAAGGACATAGAAATTTTGATCGTGGACGATGGGTCGACAGACAATACCGCCGAAATTATTCAGAATCTAGCCGCGCGCGACCCACGGATTCGGCTTGTGCGCATGGAGCAAAATCAAGGCGCCGCCGCCGCCAGCAATATTGGCATAGAACAAGCTCAAGGCGAATGGATCGCAATACTCGACAGCGACGACTGGTGGAAAAGCAAACGGCTCGAAACCCTGCTCGCCACAGCCAGTCAAACCAATGCCGACGTTGTTTGCGACAACCTTGAAATCTACGACCACATGCGCAAAGCCATCGTAGAGCAAACGCGTTTCTGCGCCAACAATCGCCCTTTTGTCCTTGACACGGAAACCTATTTCAAGCGCGACAATCCACTTTGGCGTCATTCCATCGGCTACATCCAGCCCGTGATGCGTCGAGACTTTCTGCGGAAACACAAGGTCAAATACAATGTTAGCCATCGGTTCGGCTTCGACTTCATCTTCGTAGCGGAACTCCTGCTGCACAAGGCTAAGCTCGTGGTAGTGCCGGACGCCATGTATGTGTATGTCCACCGCATCTCGCCGACGACGCGCAAGATATCCCCATTCTCCCGCTCGGAAGCTGGACATGCGATGATCGTCAGAGGATGCCGCGAACTTCTAAAAAAATATAGCGCGACCATGACGCCAGATGAACGCAAGGCGCTCGAAGAAAGACGCTCCATTTTCGAAGCAAGAGTGAAATGCGATGATCTACTACAGGCCGTGGAAAAGTTCCGGTTGCTGGATGCCGCCCGCCAGCTTATGCGAACGCCGATGATGATCGTGCTAATAATCGCCACGTTGGCAAAGCTCGTCTACGCGAATGTCTTAAGCCTGAACGTCATGTTGAAAAAGCACAAGAAGCAGCCGTTATTCATCACGAACCTAACCTGAGAGCCTCCAACGGCCAACGAGGCCTCGCCGCTATATCGTACCCGTCGGTCAGCCCAAGCCTGAGGCGCTCCAGCCCAGCCCACGCGACCATCACGCCGTTATCGGTGCAAAGGCCCGCCTGCGGAACCAGACAAGGAACGCCCGCGTCAGTAGCGATGGCGTGAATCGCCGCGCCAATACGTTTGTTGGCCGCTACGCCTCCGCCAAGCACCAAGGCCGTAACCGCCTGCCCATCGCGCCGCAAAAGATCGAACGCATGCCTAACGCGATCAGCCAGTATATCGACGATGGCGGCCTGCAAGCTCGCGGCTGCATCGGCGACAAAAGCCGCCGACAAAGGCTCATGCTGCGCCTCGACAAGCTGCCGAACCGCTGTCTTAAGTCCAGAGAAAGAAAAATCGCACCCAGCCCTACCGACCAACGGGCGCGGCAAATCGAATGCCTTGGGATTGCCATGAAGCGCCGCGCGTTCCAGCGCAGGCCCGCCGGGATAACCGAGTCCAAGTAATTTGGCACCCTTGTCGAAACACTCTCCGACCGCGTCGTCCATCGTCGTGCCAAGACGCTGAAAGTCGCCAACGCCACGCGCGAGCAGAAGTTGGCAATGCCCGCCAGAAACAAGCAAAAGCAAATACGGAAAAACGGCATCATGGGTCAAACGCGCCGTCAGTCCATGCGCTTCGAGATGATTCACCGCGACAAAAGGCAATCCCCGCGCCGCCGCCATCGCCTTGCCCATCATCGCGCCGACCATCACGCCGCCGATCAATCCCGGCCCGCAAGTCGCCGCCACGCCGGATATTTCTCCCAAAGTCAGCTTCGCATCATCCAATGCGCCTCGCACAAGCTCCCGCATATGCGCCAGATGCGACCGCGCCGCAATCTCCGGCACCACGCCACCGAACGGCCTGTGTTCCTCAAGCTGCGTCGCCACGCGATTGGCCAGAATTCTTCGGTCCCCGTCGACAATCCCGACCGCCGTATCGTCGCAACTGGTTTCTATCCCAAGAACAAGCATTAAGCCTCGCAG
>JBEOJY010000032.1:0-49926 GCA_040275305.1 Bdellovibrionales bacterium
TCTTTTCTGCCTTGGATGCAAAGGCGTTTCAACAGCGCTTTATTGAGTGGGTTCAGGGTTTGCAACAAGCGCTCAAAGGCGTTGTGGCCATTGATGGCAAGACATTGCGACGAGCTTTTGATCAAGGCGGCACGCAGGGATATATCCATATGGTCTCCGCGTGGAGTTCCGAGCAAAGGCTTGTTTTGGGGCGAACAAAAGTTGCCGAGAAGTCGAATGAAATCACGGCCATACCCGCCTTGATGGATTTGCTGACGCTTGAGGGAGCGATCGTCACGAGTGATGCGATGGGGTGCCAGCGAGAGATCGCTCAAAAAATTATCGACAAAAAAGCCAATTACATTTTGGCCTTGAAAGGCAATCAGGGAACGTTGCGCGATGATGTCGAGCGCCTTTTGCAGCAGCAGAAAGCTCACGGTTACGCCTTGCAGAAAGTCGATCAATTCGCGGGCGTTGACAAAGACCACGGACGTCTTGAGACGCGGAAAATAACCGTTTTTGATGATGTCGCGCCGCTTCAGAAAATGCATCAATGGCCTGAGCTTCAGTCCCTCATCATGATTGAATGCGACTCGTCAGGAGGAGCCGTGCGCAGCGAAACGCGTTACTACATCGCTTCATTTATAGCGCCCGCTGCTGATTTTGCGTCCTTCATCCGCGATCACTGGGGTATTGAAAACGGCTTGCGCTGGGTCATGGATATGGCCTTCCGCGATGACGAATGCCGCATACGCGCCCAAAACGCCCCCGCAAACTTCTCCACTATCAAGCGCGCCGCAAGCAACCTCCTCAGAACCTCAAAAGGCAAGCAAAGCCTTCAACTTAAACGCCATCTCGCCGCTTGGGATACTGACTTCCTTCACTCCGTCATCGCTCGTTAACTCATGCAATTGCCCTGAGGGGCCTACTCAAATAGCCGACTACGGACTGATGGTGGAGTTCACAATTGCTGATTTTCCAGACTCAGCATGTCAGGGGGTATGATCTTGGCTTTCTACGCTCATTTTACGGTCTTTGATGGCAACTGTGCCCTGTTGGGATATCTCCACCGTGTACGTGATCAGGTCCACACGCTCTTCCTGAGGGATCGAGACAGTATAAACCCATGTGGAATCTTGATCTATTCTTGAAATACCGCCGCCGTCAAGTTTGTAGCTTTTACCGAGGTCGACCAGTATAGCCTCAATAACGCAGCGCGATTGAGCTATTGCGTTCATGGAGCATCCCCTGTTTTGCAACTTTTCGTTGCCTGAAGCGAGTGATGGTTCGCACAGACTTACGCAGACACCGATCATTAGCGCATAGAGACATACGCGGGTCAGAAAGGCGACGCGAGGCTGATTTGTGGCGGAATATTGGTTCATTATCATGACCGAACCTGTTGCAGGACCCCTATATTGCGTTTTAAGTTTCAGTCAATTCGCAGCAGTAGTCAACCACCACCACTTCACTTCACTGCGCAAGCATCTAGAGGATTTGACGATCAAATCGGCTTTCACGGCATCAGAAATGGCACTGAATGCCGCCAATTTTCTTGCCCGTGATGGTGTAGGTAGCTTTGGGGCGCGGTTCATTTTCCAAGCGCATTTCAATGACTGTCGTATGAGTATTTATGTCCGACCCCTTGATTGTTTTATATTCAATCTTCTCGGACATATCCTGCACGCAAGCCCAGGGAAGGTAGTCGGTTCCGCAAATTTCATCCGCGCGGTTCTGTCCATTACAGTTTTTTTGAATTTCCTCTTTCTCTTTTTGCGTCAGGTTTTTTATCAGTTCGGGCGTAAAATTTTGCGTCACGAAGGATTTCACGGACTGCGGCGCTTCTGGATTCCCCACCATGTAAGGGGTTAGATCAGGTTCCAATGCGTCCGCCTTATGCAAGACAGCATCGAGCCACCTTTCTTGCGCGGTTTGCGGCGGGTGGAATTTGGATGTCCGGCTCTCGGTTCCGGCGGCATGCGCGGCGGTCGTCAGGGCGGCGCTCAGGACCATAGCAACGATTGTCTGCGACTTTTTTCCGAACAATAACATTATGATCCCCTAAAAAAGTTTGGCTCCAATACAACTCTGTGAAGCGGTGTGTTATTCTATTGTAGTCCCAAAGCTGTTCATTCGTTATACAGAGACAACCATTTCAAAAAGGGTGTCATTGCGAGGAGCTTCCCGCCGAAGGCGGGAGGCGACGCTGCAATCCAGAGTCGTCAAAGGCTGTTTTAGCGACTCTGGATCGCTTCGTCGCCTGAAGAAGTCTCCTCGCGATGACGCTTGCTTTTACGCTTGCCCACCTTTTCTTTAGTTACGCTGCGTCTTGGCGCTTACTTATTATTATCACAAATACGCGCCTTTTTCTATCTCTCCGGTGGGTCTTATACTTGCGTTAACCATCGCGCCATAAGCTTACGCAAGTCTTGACACGCCAACTTTCCCTTGCTTTTTCTTGGCTGCGTTCCGGGCCGCAAGCCCCTTGCCTTGCGCGAGATTTTCCAGCATTCTGCGTTTCTTAATCGCTTGTCCTACCCTGCGCAGAGATAGCGTCACTTCGTCATGGCTTCGCTTTTTTCCCATTCCACCGTCGCCGCTTCCGTCGCCGGGGTGAACCCGGACGCGCTGGAGCGCGTTTTAAGCAAGAGCGCCGAGGATTTGCTGGCGCAGCAGAAGCCCGACGGGCATTGGGTCTACGAGCTTGAGGCCGATGCGACGATCCCGGCGGAATACATTCTCTTGGATCATTTTCTCGACACCGTGAAGCAGCCTTTGCATGAGCGCATGGCGGTATATCTGCGCTCGATCCAGGAAGAGCATGGCGGGTGGCCTTTGTTTCATCGCGGCGCGTTCGACATGAGCGCGAGCGTCAAGGCTTATTTCGCTCTTAAATGCGTAGGCGACGATATCAACGACCTGCATATGATCCGCGCGCGCGCGGCCATCATCAAACACGGCGGCGCGGAGAAGAGCAATGTGTTCACGCGCATTCAGCTTGCTCTGTTCGGGGCCGTGCCATGGCGAGCGGTTCCGGTCATGCCCGTCGAGATTATGCTTCTGCCCCGGTGGTTTCCATTTCACCTCAGCAAAATTTCTTACTGGTCGCGGACGGTGATCGTCCCGCTTCTGGTGCTGATGGCAAAAAAGCCGATGGCGCGGAATCCGCGCGGCATTCGCGTCGACGAGCTGTTCGTGACGCCGCCGGAGCAAGTGCGCAACTGGCACAGCAACAAGGCCGAGACTTTTTCGGGTCGCGTGATTGCCGTGGGATTTCGCTGTCTGGATGCCGCGTTGCGCGTCGCGGAGCCTTATTTTCCAAAAAAATTGCGGCAGAAATCCGTAGATCTTGCCGTCGCATGGGTGCGGGAGCGTTTGAACGGCGATGACGGCGTTGGCGGCATTTATCCTGCGATGGCCAATACCGTCATGATGTTCGACACGCTTGGTTATCCCTCAAGCCACCCTGCGGCTGCCCTCGCGCGCGCTTCCGTCGATAAACTGGTGGTGGATCTTTCGCAACGCGCCTACTGCCAGCCTTGTCTTTCCCCGGTGTGGGACACAGCGCTCGCGCTGCACGCTCTTCTGGATGCGGGGGTGACAGGCGAACCCGTCAAGAAGGCTTGCCGCTGGCTTGTCGATAAGCAGATCCTTGATCTTAAGGGCGACTGGGCGACGATGCGTCCGGACGTCAGGCCGGGCGGGTGGGCGTTCCAGTACAACAACGCCCACTACCCCGATGTTGACGATACGGCGGTGGTCGCGATGGCGCTAGATCGCGTGGATCACGCCACTTATAGCGATTCCATTTTGCGCGCCGCCGAGTGGGTCGAGGGCATGATTTCCAAAAACGGAGGGTGGGGCGCCTTCGACGCGGACAACGAATATTATTATCTGAACTACATTCCCTTCGCCGATCATGGCGCGTTGCTTGATCCGCCGACCGCAGATGTCAGCGCGAGGTGCGTTAGTTTTTTAAGTCAATTGACGCATAAGGATGAGAACGCAACGTCTCACGCGGCTCAGAACCGCGACCCTGATATCGTCAAACGCGGCATTGATTATTTGTTGCGCGAGCAGGAACCGGAAGGCCGTTGGTTCGGGCGTTGGGGAACTAACTACATCTACGGCACTTGGTCCAGCTTGTGCGCGCTGAACGCGGCCGGGCTTGATTCCCGCCATCCGGCAGTGCGCCGCGCCGTAGATTGGCTGCTTGCCCACCAGAAAGAGGATGGAGGGTGGGGCGAGGACGGCGCGAGCTACTGGAAGGGCAAGCCCAAGGGAGAATGTCCGGTCAGCACGCCTTCCCAGACGGCTTGGGCCTTGCTTGGACTTATGGCGGCGGGCGAAGTCGAGAATCCGGCGGTCGCGCGCGGCGTTCGTTATCTGCTCGACAGCGCGAACGACAAAGGCCGTTGGCGCGAGGAGTATTACACGGCGGTCGGATTTCCGCGCGTGTTTTATCTTCGCTATCATGGTTACAAGGCTTACTTCCCCTTGTGGGCGCTCGCGCGTTATCGCAATCTGATGCGCGGCAACGCGCGTCAAGTCGCTTTCGGCATGTGACCTGACTTGAAACAAAAAACTCCCAAGAAAGGGGAAAACAAGCCGCAGCGCGGTTTATGACAGGGTTAGGAAAGCGTTGCGGCCAGCGTCTTCGCTATCATGGTCCTTTTTGCGACATTTGTCTTCATAAGCGCTAAGAACAGCTTGGAAGATGCTTTTTTTGAAATGTCCTCCTTCGCCTTGCATGACTTTTTGGAGTTACAAACACTATGGCAATTACCGGCTTTTCATTGTTTGGCAGATTATTCGTTCGCAAGAGATCAAGCTTGTTTGCCGAAGCGCCTTCAAAGGGTGGCTTTTTTCATTTCCTCGAACGCATGGGAGTTTTGTCGATTTCCGGCATTGCCATCGGCATGGCCGTTTTGGGGCTTTGGATCGCGATCTGGTCCACGCAGGAAAAAGTGCGGCTGTCGCACGGCGTCGGGCAGATTGTCCAAGTCGTTAGCTTGTCGCGCGAACTTGCCCTGTCCTACCCCTATCTTGGCAATAATGGTCATGAAGATCTTTTGGCCGCGCTTCATCGCGTACAAAGATTGCCTGAGGCGCGTGAAGTCGAAGGCGTCTTCGCTCTCGACAACCCGTGGGACGGGATGCTGTTCGCCGTGACAATCCCCGATCAGATGATGCGGGTCGAAACCATCGTGCCACCTCGCACATGTCGCCGCATTGTCGATATCTTCGCCGAGAATCCAAGCACTCTTGGCGTTTTGCGAATCGAGGTGAAGGGGTGGGAGCAACCTTGGAAGACTGTTTATGCCGCAGATGAAAATCTGGCTTTCGACGACAAGTTTATTTCAGACGTTTGCCAGAGCGCCGCCCGCGCGCAGGTTTCCTTGAGGTTAAAGCTGCGCTAATTCGGATTTACTGGAGGATTTTGACTTGACGTTAGGAATTCTGTGCGGACTTGAGTCCGAGGCTAAAATCGCCCGGCGCGTGCACAAAGCTTTGGTCGCCTGCGCTGGGGCGCGCCCGGCGCTGGCAAGGCAACTCGCCGCGCAAATGATCCGCGACGGCGCGACGCGCATGGTCAGTTTCGGCATTGCCGGCGGACTTGCGCCGCATATGGGCATCGCCTCCATCGCCGTCGGGCATTTCATTTGCTCGGAAAAAGGCAGTTTTGAAGGGGATTCCGAATGGGCCGACGCTATTGCCTCCCGATTAGGGAACCAAGCAAGACGGTGCCGCGTTTGGGGATCAGAAACGCTGGTCGCTACGACAAAGGAGAAACGCATGTTGCATCAAACCATGGCATGCGACATCGTCGATATGGAAAGCCAGTGCATGGCGGAAGTCGCTTCGGAGGCCAAGATTCCGTTTGCGGTTTTACGTGCCATCTGCGACGCCTCAGACCATGAAGTTCCGACGGTCGTTATGGCCTCCATCGCCGACGATGGTTCGGTCAATATCCTCGCCGCGCTGCGCAATCTTGCGCTGAACCCCGCGCAGATCCCGTACCTCTTGCAAGTGAGCAGGGGCGTCAAAAAGGCGCTTATCGCGCTGGATGGAACGAGGTCGGCGCTTGCTGCGTGACGCGGTCTTGGGTTGGGGGCTATTTCCTCACTCACGCTTCCCGCTCCACAGGGGAGGTGGGAAAATCTTACTATGATTGATGAATAGCGTTAAGCGCTTTTTGTGGGAATTATCAAATTATTGCGTCGCAGCTTTAGCCGTCAGTCCTGTACAGCGTCACGCGGAGGCCGCCGTGCTGGACGGGGGCCGAGGTGGGCAGGAACGGTAGTTTCGTCGCGTGGGCGAGCGCGGGTTCGCTGGCGATAAGGCCGACGCGCCAGCCTTTGAAGCGTTCCCGCAAGGTTTGGCCCAGCGCCTGATAGAGGGGGAGTAGCTTATCCTTGTCGCCCAGACGCGCGCCATAGGGCGGGTTGACGATCACGAGGCCGGGCGGGCCTTCCGGAGCCGCCGCTTCGCTGATCGGACCTTGCCGAAACTCCGTGTATTCTGAGACGCCCGCGCGTTCCGCATTCGCGCGGCTCATAGCCACGGCTCCGGCATCCCTGTCGCTGCCGTAGAAGCGGGCCTGCGGCTCGCGCTGGCTTTTCACCTCGCGCATGGTTTTCCAAGCTTCGGCATCGAAGTTCGCGAAGTTCTCGAACGCAAAGCGGCGGGAGCGTCCGGGATTCAACCGCGCCGCGATTTCCGCAGCCTCGATGACGAATGTGCCGGAGCCGCACATCGGATCGACGACGGGTTCCGTTCCATCGAAGCCGCATTGCCGCAGGAAGAGCGACGCCATGGTTTCTCGCATGGGCGCCTGATTGACGGCTTCCTTGTACCCACGTTTGTGCAGGGATTCGCCCGACGTATCGACGCTGATGGTACATAGATCGCGCTCGATACGCGCCATGACGGTAATCTCGGCGTCCGGATCGTGCGGCGCTCCCAAGGTCTTTTGAATCGCGGTTTCGATGCGCTGCTCCGCCGCGCCGGAATGATAAATTCGCGACTTCACGCAGGTGGCTTCGACACGGAACGGCATGTCCGGACGTAGCACGTCGCTCCACGGCACGCGGCGCGAACGGCTGTCGAGTTGAGACAGCTGCGTGACGTGGAAGGAATCCAGACGCGCCAGCACGCGCCCTGCCCCGCGAATCCACAAATTCGCGCGCCAGACTTCGGGCCAGCCGCCTTTGGTGATCACTCCGCCGGGAATTGCTTTAGGCTGTTTGAATCCTTTGGCGCGCACTTCGTCGGCCAGCGCGGATTCCAGCCCCGGCGCGGTCGCAAGAAATATCTCGAAATTTCCATCGTTTTTCATGGCTTGTGCATAGCGGGATGCGGGCCACTTAGCGACATGTTTGTTGTTTTGCGTTGTGATTTCCGGCTGTTTTTCGCATAGTCATGGTTAATTATGACGCCTTTGGAGTTATTTTCTCATGAATACCCTTGTTGTGTGCTCCGGCGGGCTTGACTCCGTTACGCTGGCCCATCAGGTCGCGGCGCGGCACGAGCTTGCGGCGCTGCTCTCTTTTGATTACGGGCAGCGACACAAGAAGGAGCTTATGTGCGCGGCGGCCTGCGCGAAGAGGCTTGGCGTTTCGCACACGATTTTAGATATCCGCAGCATCGGGGCGCAGCTCGGCGGTTCTGCGCTTACGGACGATATTGCCGTGCCGGACGGCCATTATGCAGAAGACACGATGGCGATCACCATCGTTCCCAATCGCAACGCGATTTTGCTGACGATCGCTTACGGCGTCGCGGTCGCGAAAAAAGCCGAGGCCGTGGGCGCGGCGTTTCATGGCGGCGACCATTTCATCTATCCAGATTGCCGTCCGGCTTTTGTCGAGGCTTTTGCGCGGATGCAGGACGCGGCGCTGGAGGATGTCGCGAAGATTGCCCTGCTCACGCCGTTCCTACACGCCACGAAAGCGGAGATTGTGACCGAGGGCGCGCGTTTGGGCGTTCCGTTCGACGAGACATGGTCGTGTTATAAGGGGGGAGCGAACCATTGCGGGCGCTGTGGCACATGCGTCGAGCGCCGCGAGGCTTTTCTTCTTGCGGGCGTCGATGACGCCACGGTTTATGAAGACGATGCGTTTTGGAAAGCAGCCGTCGCCGGAGCTAAACGGTCATGATTCTTTTGGCACTCAGTTATACTCAAAGGGATCAACCAACTTTACGCCGGGGGGCGTGATAACACCGGGTCGATGGGGTTTTAGCATATAGATATCTTTTGAGCCTTGAAGCTCTCGCTGCGTCGCTGTGGGGTCGTTTAGTGGCGCGCCATTGCCAAAAATATTTCCGTTGTCTTTATACCCGGTTTTTCTCGTTCCCTGAATTTGCCTAATCCAGCAATTCCCTGAGTTTGCTTCCGCATCCAGCCATTCGAGTGGGTAGCGCATCCAAGCCATGATTCCTACGCGCAGCGTTACGCCGTGAGAAACTATGATGACATGACGTATTTGTTTCCGCTGATAATCCTCCAACATCGTTCTGAATAATGGTTTCAGGCGCTCTGCGACATTGAGGCGACTTTCGCCATTGGGCAAGATCGCGTAGCTGCGGCCTTTGAAATCTACGTGTTTCTTATAATCATCGGCTGCCGTAGGATGCACTTCTCGAAAAGCTTCTTTATGATAGCCATCAAATAATCCAGCTATCTGTTCAATTAATTAAGGAGGGGTCTTCCTTATAGCTCAGAATGCCGGTTTCAGGATTGTGACTAAACGTTGTTCCCAACTCTCTGAGGACAAAATAGGCTGTTTGTCGCGTCCTGTAATAGGGGCTGATCCATACGCAAATTTTGCCGAACGCTTCCCCGCCAAGCCGTTCCCGCTCTGCCCGTAAATGGTCGGTCAGGAACTCTCCCGCGCAACTTGCCTGAAACGCGCCATTTTTGGTAAGCAAAATCGCATGATCCGCTTTCTGCTTTATTTATTTTGTTAGCATACAGTTTATGCTTGTTTGTACACTTAGCAAGTCCTGTCATCGTTGCAAGCGCTTGTTTTGGATCATCAAGAAAAACATTGCAACAGGGTCCGTCATCGCGAGGAGCCTTACTGATGGCGACGTGGCGATTCTTGTGGCATTCTGGATTGCTTCGCCCCCAAGAGGGGACTCGCAATGACAGTCCTTGGAGGAAGCTCCTCGCGATTGCCACTACGTTTTCCTGCTTAAGTCTTCAATCATGTTGTGGCTTGATCCTTCTCCTCTAATCTTTGGAAGTTGCTAAAATTTGGCTGAAACGGGCGGGGGCGGTAGTCGAGCGCGGCGAGGCCGGATTCCGTTTCGAAAACCAGATTTTCATTCATGCGCTGGAACATGGCCGCGCCCACGCCGTTTCCTTTCACGACGCCGAGGCATGAGGCGATTTTAAACGCATTTTTCACCCATGGCATGGGCACAAACAGGAAGCGCGGCTTGATCTCCAGCGCGGCGAAGATGCGTTCGGCCATTGCGCGGTAGGTCAGGATTTCCTTCCCAGAGATGTTGAACGCCCTATTCGCGGCCTTGGGGTTGTCGATGGCTTTGAACACGGCTTGGGCCACGTCGTCGGCATGGATCGGTTGGCGCAGGCCGTTGGATGGCCGCGCGATGGGCAGAAAGCGCCAGCGTTTGATAAACCGCGCCATGCGCGTGACATTGCGGTCGCTTACGCCGTCATAAACAAGGGTCGGGCGCAGGATCGTCCATGCCACGCCGAGGCTTTCGGCCCAGCCTTGCAACGCGGATTCGGCGGTCGCGAGCTTGTCGGCCAGTTCGCGTTCATGCGCGTCGCCGCTGTTCGTTTTGCTGAAGCGGCTGGTGGAACTGGTGGCTATCACGGCTTTCGCTTCGGTCAGACGCGGCAAGATCGGCGACAAAATCCAGATCGGCAGAAGGCTTAGGATGATGGATCCCTGTGGCGCGCGCCAGTCGCCCGGATCGTTCAGGTCAAGTTTGAGCGCGGTAAATCCCTCCGGCACGGCTAACGCCCGGCGCGAGATTGCCTGCCCTGTTTTTCCGGACTGCGAAACGCAGCGCAACAGGCTGATTCCGCTCTGGCTGTTGCCGCCCAGAATGACAATCGGCGAGTCTTGCGTCATAGATTCTTCCTCTGTGCACAGATTGCTTAACATAGCGCCGGAGCGGCGTATACTGGAGCTTTCGTTACAAGTGGAGGGATCGCCTTGCCTCGCGTCATTGCCGTTGTCGTCACCTATAACCCCGATGACGGGTTTCCTGCGCGCGCGGCGGAGCATGCTGCGGAAGTCGAGCGGTTGATTATCGTTGATAACAGCACGGTGGCGCATGCCGCTGCTATTTTGGATTCTCTGGGTTCCCGTCTTTCGAATTATGAACTTATCCGCAATGGCGGCAATCTGGGGCTAGCCAAAGCGCAAAACATTGGCATCCGCAGGGCGTTAGAGCTAGGCGCGGAATGGGTCATGTTGCTGGATGACGACAGCAAGATAACTTCCGGCATGATCGCGGCTATGTTCGCGGCGCTTGCGAGCTATCCTGAGGCCGCGCGCGTTGGCCTTTTGGCGCCGCGCGTGGTGGACGAGCGTTCGGGTCTGGAGAGCAAAGTCATCGTCTCGCGCGGGGCTTTCGACATCCGCCGCGTTCGTTTCGGGAATTCTCCATGGATTGACACGGCGCTGACGGCTATCGCTTCGGGAAGCCTCATTCGTTCCGAGGCGCTTGCCGCGTGCGGCATGATGCGCGAAGCTTACTTTATCGACGGCATTGATATTGAGTACTGTTTGCGGCTACGGCGCCATGGCTGGCGCTTGCTGATGGCACGCGAGGCGTGTTTGCGGCACAGGCTTGGCGCGAAGACCACGCACCGCGTGGCGGGGGTCGCTTTCGTGGCCAGCAATCACTCGGTCCTGCGGCGCTATACGATCATGCGGAACAGGGTCGATATCTGGAAACGGTATGCGCGGCAGTTTCCCGCCTATGTCGGTTATGACGCGCTGGTGTCCGTGTTCGAGACCGTCAAGATTCTGTTGTTCGAAGCCCAGAGGTTTGAGAAGATTCAGGCCGCTTTCCTGGGCTTTTGCGACGGACTGCGCGGAGCTTTTCCTCCGCTCGTCGAGGCGCTTGGGCGTTCGAAAGGCCGATGATTACAACCAGAGAATGAGGGTTTTGTATAGGGACGGCGGCAGACACTCCCTGAGAAAGCGCCCGATTGGCGCGCGGATGCGTCGCGGCGTGTGGATGTATATGTAATGCAAGGGGCGAAATTTGCCCGCGTAGATGCTGTGGGCGACTTCCGTTAGCGTGCCTTGGCTTTCCGGAGGTGGGGGTGGCGTTTGGGGCTGAGGTTCCTGAACAGGTGCCTGTTCCTCCTGTTTTATTTTGAATGATTCGGGCTTTACGGCTTGCACTTGCTGCATTCTTGTCTGGGGGAAAGGCAACGGTTTGCCGATCGTCTCAAACATCGTTCGCACGCGGTCGGAGAATCCGAAGCCTTTGGCCACGAGTCTGTTGCATTTTTCGACGACGGCTTTGCGCTCGTCCTCATGCGCGAGGTAATAGGCCGCGAGTTCCCGCGCATGCGCAGGGTCGCGATATAACGGGATGGGGCAGTCTTTGCCAAACAGATATTCAAGGTCCGTCCGAGATTCTTCGTCTGCGAGCAGCATGGCGCTGGAGGCCATCAGGTCGTAGATTCTGTAGGGTAGGCCGCCTATCGCTTGCTGATGCGACACGTTGATGGCAATTTTCGAACGCTGATAGACGTTCACAAGTTTTTCCCGTGTGTCGATCGCATCGTGGATTTGGAAGGCGCGCAAGGTGGGAAGCGATGACTGATACACTTCGGTCCAGTTATCAGTGCCATACAGCTTTAGGCCAAGATCAGCCACTGCATCCAGAACCCTCAGCCTGCGGTTTAGCGAAACAGCGTTCGAGATGATGTTTTTGAACTCCAGCGCGGTGAGTCCCATTTTTCTTAGTATCGGTCCTAATTCCCGTTTCTCTACCTCAATCTCCGCGACGGCTTCGTACGACTTCTCGAACACCGCGATTAGGTCTATTAGCCGATTATAGTTTTCCCTGTCTCCCTTCAGGCGCGCGCAGATATCCTTCAGCATATATGAATAGAAATAAGTTCCGATGAACGAGATCGGGATGTCTTTTTCACAGGCAGGCGCATTCTGGAACTCTTCCGGAGATGTCGCAAACGGCATAAAGAAGATGCGGCCCGGCAAAATGTTCGGGTAATCTCGCTCGATCAAGCGGACATTGTTCGTCACCGCCGTCAACACATAGTCGTGCTTGCCATATAAATCCGCAGCGGTGCCGCCGTGATGCATGAAGGGGGTGTTGTCGACAAGCCAAGTCAGGATGGGGCAACCGGGATTGTCGATCAGCATCCTGCCGATGCCCGCGCGGTTGGTCGTGAAGATAAAATCCGGTTCCAGCGCATGGATATGTGCCACCAGCTTCTTTTCGTCGATGCAGATGCTGTAATTATTCGCTCCGAGCGAGGGGACCAGATCGTTTGCCTTAATGATGTGAAGTTCGACGCCGCAACCCAAGAATCCAGCAACCAGCCCTTCCATATAGGTGTCCAGTTTTCCGTCCGGCATATAGGTATGGAAAAAGGCTACGACTCGTGGTGCGCGTGGGGCCATGGTATACGGTTGCCTTGTCTATCATGCTGCGGGGGACCGCAGCCAAAGTGTAAAGGCTTTTATCCCATAGAAGATTGCCTTGGCAATGACTATCAGGCGTAGCCTTCCCGTGAATAGCCGCGCGCGCCTGAATCCGCTGCGGCTGAGCTCATTCAGCACCAGCCTTTGGGAGAAGACGCTCCGGCAGGTGTTCGAGGCATGGAACCTGTACGCTGCCACAGGATAATCAATAAAACCCAGCGTTTTGCGCGCGGCCATGCGCAGATAGAAATCCCAGTCCTCGACCTTGCGCTCCTCGTCGTAGCCCCCAATTTTGGCATACAAACCGCGCCGAGCCATTAGGCCGGGACCTGGCAGAATCCATCGTTTCGCTATGCTGGCCGCGACTCGTTCCGGGGTCGCATAGTCGCGCGGATCGGCGTGGCGGTAGTCGCGCAGGCAGCTTTGGTATAACAGTTTGCCTTCGTCATCGACCATCTGGCAATCGCCAATCACAGCTTGCAGTTCGGGATGATTTTCGAGATAGGTTACGCGCTCGCAGATGCCGCCCGGCAACAGGTAATCGTCGCTTGCAATTGGCAGGATGTAATCCCCACGCGCAAGGCTAATCCCGTCGTTCAACGTTGCCGAAATGCCTTTATTCTGACGCGATCGTATTGTTACCGGAATTTCCTGCTTGTGCGCTTCGGCCCATTGCTCGATGACTTTGAGTGTGCCATCGCGCGAGCCGTCGTCGATGACGATGATTTCCTTGTTGGGGTATTGCTCGTTCAGGATGCCGTTTAGTCCCTGCGCGACAAAGCGTTCGTGGTTGTAGGCCGGAATAACAACCGAAACGAGTTTTGCCGTGGCTTGCATGCTCATGCCGCAGATTTGAGCGTTGCGCGTTTGACGGATTCTATGACGGCGTCGATCTGAATTTCGGTCATATGGGGAGATATAGGCAGGCTCAGAAGCTCATGCGCTATCTTAGATGTTTCCGGAAACTTATTGGATAGTAATAATTCTTTGTAGCATGGCTGCTCGTGCGGGAAGGTGGGGTAGTGGATCAGCGTTTGAACGCCGCTTGCCGCCAAGTCCTTTTGAAGCCTGTCACGATCTTTCGCGCGAATGACAAAAAGATGCCAGACTGGTTCGGCCCAGTCAGGCACATGAGGTAGGATCATTTCGCATCCGCGCATTTCTTTTAGGTAACGATCCGCCACATGGCGACGGCGATCATTCCATTCTTGCAACTTGCGCAGCTTGACTCGCAGCATGGCCGCCTGCAATTCATCCAGCCGGGAGTTCCGGCCCTGAAGCAGGTGGTGATATTTTACCTTCGAGCCGTAGTTACGCAGCGTTCGCACGGTATCGGCCAAGGCGTCATCGCTGGTCAACACGGCTCCGCCATCGCCGAACGCGCCGAGATTCTTGCCGGGATAGAAGCTGGTTCCGGCGGCGAGGCTTAGGCTGCCGCATGCCCTGCCCTTATAGCGCGCGCCGTGCGATTGGGCGGCGTCCTCCACGACCGACAGACCATGGCGGGCGGCCACTTCGTTGATCGGGTCCATATCTGCGGCCTGGCCATAGAGATGGACGGGCATAATGGCTCTGGTACGCGGCGTGATGGCGGCTTCAATTTTCGCGGTATCGAGGTTATAGGTCGCGGGGTCGCACTCCACCGGCACGGGGGTCGCGCCACACATGGAGACCGCGAGCCATGTCGCGACAAAGGTTTGCGCGGGGACAATTACTTCGTCGCCTGCGCCGACCTTGAGCGCCGAGAGTATCAGATAGAGCGCCTCAAGGCCGTTTCCGACGCCTATACAGTGCTTAACGCCGCTGAAGGCCGCGAATTCCGCTTCGAACCCCTCCAGCTCCTCGCCCATAATGTACCAGCCGGAATCCATGACGCGCGCGTAGGCAGCGTCCAGTTCCGTACGCAGATCGAGATAGGCCGCTCGCAAGTCCAGAAAGGGCACGTTCATGGGATTGCGAGCGCCTTCTTCGCTTCGAGGAACTGCTTGTAATCGCGGAAATAGTCGTCCTCGTCGTAATATTCCGAGGCCAGAACCATGCAGATCGCATCGGGAGAGAAATTCGTAAGCTCGCGCCAGATCATGGGGCAGATATAGAGGCCTTGGCACGGCTGGGATAGCGTATAGGTTTTTTGCGCGTTGCCGTCGTCGATCATAATGTCGAAGCTTCCGGCCATGGCGATCATGAGTTGTTGCAGTTTTTTGTGCGCATGCCCTCCACGCGCAATGCCTTGCGGCGTGTTGTAGGAATAATAGATCCGGTTGATCGCAAAGGGAATTTGGCGTTCACCTTCAATTACGCCAATGTCGCCGCGCGGATCGGTGATTTTCTGAACGGGGATCATTTTGCAGTTCGAAATACGCATGGCTCCCCTTTTCAGACCTTGCGAATCTCACGCGCGGGCACGCCCGCCACGACCGTCGCGGATGCGACATTCTTTGTGACCACGGCTCCGGCGGCGACGATGGCGCGTTCACCGATTTCCACCCCGGGAAGAAGCGTCGCGCCTGTGCCGATCATAGCTTTATCGCGGATGCGCGGACCACATATGCGCCCCGGATCGAAGCCGTTCAACCCCATCGCGTTGTCATTGCTGGTTCCCACCAACATGCCCACGAACACGTCGTCGCCGACGATGGCGTTGCCGGTGATGTTGGCAGAATCCATGACTTTGGTGCGATTGCCGATCGTTGTGTCGTAGTTGACGGTCACGCAGCGCCCGATGACGCAATAGCTTCCGATGGCGACTTTTTCGCGGATGGAGGCGTTATCGCCGACCAGCGTATTGTTGCCGATGGTGACATCGTAATAGATCACAGAGCCGGGACCGATGCTGCAATTCGGGCCGATGGATACTCGCTTGTCGAATTGGAGCTGGCGGGCGGTCGCTCCGGCTCCCTTGGGTTCTTTGCCGATGAAAGCGCCCGGGAAAATTTCGACATTCTCGCCTATGACAACGCCATCGGCAATGACGACATGTGGATGGATGACAACATTGTCTCCTATCACAACGTCCTCCGCGATCACGGCGAAGGGATGGATCGTTACATTCCGACCAATCTTGCCTGACTTGACTTGCGCGAGTTCACTGATGCTCATTGACCGGGGCTTTCCTGAAACCATTCATGTATAAAACGGCGGCGTTGGGAGTGGCAATCTTGTTTCCTCTGGGTGACGTGGAAGGGAGTATACGCATCGGACTTCCCCCAAGCAACCACCATGCCGCAATGAAAATATTATGGCTCTGGACTCTGGCCATCATCCTATGAAAGACCAGAATGATCGTTTATTGTGAAATATGTTGGGCGTGAGGGTCTTATGAAGGCGTGGAAAGTTCAAGCTATAGCAGCGGGTGATATTAGCAGGAAACCAGAAAAACCAACGCCTCAGCAGGTTATCCGGCAGGCGGGTTACGGGGACGAATTTTTTGACGCCGCCAGCGAGGTTGGGCTACGCGTTGGTTGCGCGAAAGTTAAAGGTGATCACATTCAGATTACCTTTGTTGGCACAAAGGGTAATAGGTATTCACGCACCGATAAGTTTCCTGTGGTGAACGAAGAGCCTGCTCCAGAAGCTGATATCACAAAGCGTTTGCAGAATGCGGCCACTGTGATTGCCCAGCATAATCCGGCTATTCGTGCAAAAAGGTACGCCGCCCAGCGCACGACAAGCGGCGAAGCAAAGTTTGGGGTAGTCGAGAACTATGGTAGCCTACCGCCTCATTGATTGAATTACGGCATGGGTAATTCCAAAGCTCTTCATTGGCTTCACGAAGACAACCATTGCGGAAATAACCGTCATTGCGAGGAGCGAAGCGACGAAGCAATCCAGAATCGCAAGCGTCGCCCTCTGTGGCTCTGGATTGCTTCGTCGCCTGAAGAAGGCTCCTCGCAATTGTATAAGTTAGACAATTCGCTAACAGAATAGGGAGTCCCCCTGCCAGCGAGGAGAACATGCGGCGAAACGACAAAGACGACACGCTCAAACGCAATTACATCCAGAAGTATCAATACCTGATCATTGATTACGAGCAGGTCAAACGCAAAGAACATCCCCAATATCGCACAGCGAAAGCGTTCTATGCTGCGCACGGAACATGCGCGCAGACATTTTTGAAGTGCTACAACCGCTTCCGCGCTTCCGGAAGCGCGGAAGCGGCGTTACTGCCCGGCAAACGCGGTCCCAAATACAAAACGCGCCGTTGCCCGCAGGAGATCGAAGACCTTGTGCTGGCCGAGCGCAAAAAAGGTTGCAACCGCTATGAAATCCATTCGATCCTCAAGCCGATGCTTAAAGAACGAACTCCGGCTCCCAGCACCATTTATCAGGTGTTCAAACGGCACGGCCAAAACAGGATTTCTCCGCCTATGCAGGAAGAAAAGAAGCGCTATGTCCGCGAAAAAGCCGGGGCCTTGGCCCATATCGATTGTTGCCATCTGGGCAAGGATATGATCGCCGACGACTCCCGCCGCTATTACCTGCTGGCCTTGATTGACGACGCCACGCGCATCGCTTGGGCAGAAGTGATGACTGACGCGACGGCGCTGTCGGCATTGTTTGCCACCATCAAGTGCTTGAACGAGATCAACAATCGTTATGCCATCAAGTTCGCCGAGGCGCTCACGGATAATGGTCCCGAGTTCGGGCCGCGTGGCTCATCCCAAAAGGCAGGACATCCGTTCGAGCGACTGCTGGTCGAGATGGGCATCAAACATCTCTATACAAAGCCTTATCGTCCGCAGACCAACGGCAAAGTCGAACGCTTCTGGCGCACGCTGAACGAAGACTTGATTGACGGCACTCACTTCGCTTCCCTTCAGGGCTTCAAGGATGAGCTTTTCGCTTATCTCCTTTACTACAACCAGCTCCGCCCTCACCAAGCCCTTGCTGGTCTTCCACCTGCCGATCACGCCAATTCCTGTCAACGAATTGCTTGACCTATACAAGCTTAGGAGTTACGCAAAATCTTGAATCTGTGCTTTGGCGAGGGTGGAGCGGGCGACGAGGATCGAACTCGCGACCCCGACCTTGGCAAGGTCGTGCTCTACCGCTGAGCTACACCCGCATCCATTTCGACAATCATCCTGTCGGGATACTTTGGAGAGTCCCCGTTAACAGGTTGGAGGGGATCATACAGGTCTTGGCGGGATTTTCAAGCCCCTATGTTGGCGTTTCTTTTTTGTGAAATTATTGGCGATAATTGCTTATATGGTTCATGGATTTATTGGCTATATTTTATCTTATTTCTCATGTTTTGCGCAGCGGGGAGGATGTTTTTCCGGCTATATCGTCGCGCGGCGCATCTATTTATGGCTTGCAATAGGACTTGTTATTTGCGGCGCAGCCCCTACATTCCCTCTATTATAACTTTTAACGCCCGCGAGGGTATGAGCCTTGCATGCCACTTGACCTATCCCTCTCTTCCGGCGCGACGCCGCCGGCACGCTCTCCCGCAGGTTCGGCTTCCGGGGGGGAGGTTGTGCGTGACGTTAGTCTTTCGAACTTTATGGCCGAGGTGATCGAGGCTTCGAAGCGGCAGGTCGTCGTGGTCGATTTCTGGGCCACTTGGTGCGGGCCGTGCAAGCAGTTGGGGCCTGCGCTGGAGAAGGTCGTGCGCTCCTACAAAGGCGCCGTACGGCTGGCCAAGATTGATATCGACCGCAATCAGGAAATTGCCCAGCAGATGGGCGTGCAGTCGGTTCCTTCCGTGTTCGCCTTTGCGCAAGGACGTCCCGTGGATGGTTTCGCGGGCGCGTTGCCAGAATCGCAAATCAAATCATGGCTGGACAGGATCGTGAAGGCGGTTGGCGGCGCTTTGGGCGGAGAGGCGGGCGACGAGGCCGCGCAGATCGAAGCCGCGCTTAAGCAGGCGAACGAATACCTTGCGCTTGGCGATGCCGAGGCGGCGCAGGAACTTTTCGAGCATATCGTTCAGGCCGATCCGGTTCATCCCAGCGCGTGGGCTGGCGTTTTGCGCGCGCTGGCTGCGCAGGGCAAGGTCGCGCAGGCTCGAAAGCTGCTGGAGTCCGCGCCGCCTGAAGTCGCAAAAGACAAAGCCATGGCGGCGGCGCGCGCGGCCATCGAGCTTGCGGAACAGGCTGCGCAAGGCGCCGGGGCTATCGGCGAGCTGGAAACCAAGTTGGCGGAGAACACTTCCGACCCGCAAGTTCGTTTTGACCTCGCCATGGCGCTCTACGCGGCCGGGCGGCGGGAAGAGACGGTCGATCATCTTCTTGAAATCGTGCGCAAGAACCGCGCTTGGAACGAGGAGGCGGCACGCAAGCAGCTTGTCAAGCTGTTCGAAGCGTTTGGGCCAACCGATCCGCTCACGATTTCAACACGCAAGCGCCTTTCTTCCATTATGTTTTCCTAATGAATACATTATTATCAGCCAGCGCGGTCGCGCCGTCCGCTTTGCCGGATACGTTATTGCTCTTGCCTTTGTCCGGAGTCATTTTGCTGCCCGAAGCTCGTCTGCCTCTGGCCGTTACCGAGGACAGGCATAAAGATCTGATTGACGAGGTTCTGGGGCAACCGGGTCGGCTTGTAGGACTTGTGCAGCCCATGATTGGGGATAACGATCAGGTTCGGGAACAAGCTCCGCCGCCGCTTTATAAGGTCGGCTGCGCCGGGAAGGTCGTTTCGTTCAACGAAGAAGATGACGGTCGCTATGTCTTCTCGCTTGTGGGCATTTGCCGATTCCTGATTGGCGAGGAATTGCCGCCGCAGGGGCCGTGCCGCATCGCGCGCCCTATATGGAAAAACTACCTATCCGATCTTGGGCAACTCCCCAGCGGCGCGATTATGGAACCCGACGAGCGCGATCATTTACTTGACGTGCTGCGCGACTATTTCAAGCGGCATGGGGGTATGGAAGCCGACTGGAACACCATTCAAGAGGCTTCGGACGATTCCCTGATCACGTCGCTCGCCATGATTTGTCCGCTGGCCACCAGCGAAAAGCAAGCCCTTCTGGAGGCTCCCGATATGGTGGAACGCGCGAAGCTTCTGACGGCTTTGCTGACCATGGCTTCGCACCCCGCAACGCAAGATGCCGAGCTGAGGCATTAGCGGTCTGATAGGAAATATACTTCATCGTCGAAGCGCTTTTGTGTATTTATGAAGACAAACGTTGCAGAAAGGACCGTCATCGCGAGCGCAGCGACGCGATCCAGAGACGGAAGCGACGTTCTACGGGACTCTGGATTGCCGCGTCGTTTCCGCCTTCGGCGGGTAACTCCTCGCAATGACTCTGACTTTTATGTTTTTCTTGCTTTGTCTGTCATCATACTGCGGCTTAGGTTACGAAATTATTTGGTTTGACACAGATCCGAGGTTCTCAGAAATGTTTGCGCCCCATCATCGGCTACTTCCCCTCATCACAGCGCTGTTCACGGCGACTTTGATCGTTTCCAACATTCTGGCGAGCAAGGTGTTCGAGGTGGGGCCATTGACGCTTTCCTGCGGCGTTCTGATGTTCCCGATGACGTACCTGTTCAACGATATGCTGACGGAGGTATATGGGTACAAGATTTCGCGTCGCGTGATCTGGTCCGGGCTTGCGGCGCAAATTATGGTGGTGGCGCTTATCCAGCTCGCGCTTGTCATTCCCGGCGCTTCGGTTTGGAACGATCAGGCGGCATTCGAAAAAGCGTTCGGCAATATGCCGCGCGTGGTTCTTGCTTCCATTCTCGCTTATTTCGCAGGCGAATTTTGCAATTCCTACATCCTCGCCAAGGCCAAGGTGAGGACGGGCGGCAAGCGCATGGCGGCGCGTTTCATCGCGTCCACAGCGCTCGGCGAGATGGTCGATTCGTTGATTTTCTTTCCGGTCGCTTTCGTGGGCTTTTTCCCGCTTGAGGTCTGGGGCGCGATGATGGTGTCCGAGTGGTTGATCAAGACGTTGTGGGAAGTCTTCGCCCTACCCGTTAGCCTGCCGCTGGTGCGGTGGCTCAAGCGTTTCGAGAGCGAAGACTATTATGATCGCAAGACCGATTTCAATCCGTTCAGGTTTTAGCTCTTGTTAAGCTATCGCGAACAGGCCTTCGACCTCGACGGCGGCGTTGACGGGGAGTTCGTTGACGCCGACCGAGCTGCGGGCGTGGCGGCCTTTGTCGCTAAAGATTTGTTCTATCACTTCCGACGCGCCGTTCATCACCTTGGGCTGGTCATGGAAACCGGAGGCTGAGGCGACGAAGCCTCCGAGCCTGACGCAGCGCGTGACGCGCTCCAAATCGCCGTTGCACGCCGCCTGAAGCTGCGCCAAAAGATTTAGGGCGCAGATTTTCGCGGCACGTTGGCCGGTCGCGATGTCGATTTCCGCGCCGAGATGCCCCGTCACGGCGACTTTGCCTTGCTCCATCGGCAGCTGGCCGGAGATATAGACGAGGTTGTTTTGCACCACAAACGGCACATAGGCGGCGATTGCGGGCGCGGGTTGCGGCAGCACGTAACCCAAGGCTTCAAGACGTGCGGTTATTTTTCCCATGATGCGGTCCTTTTAGATTACGCAGATTATCCAGACACAAAAGACAGGGGGCGTTCCGAATCTCAACCGGGCAGTTTCTTTCCACATGGTTTAGCGCAACAGCCCTGCACCCCGCCCCGTCGCCCCCGATGTTTGGACAAGTTTGAACTTCAAATCAAGCCTGATCTAACCCGAATTCCCTGTCGAAGGAATATTCGATATTTTTATAGCTCTGATTTAGACAGAGCACCTCTTTCCTTATAAGCTCAATTGGAGCGTTATCGAGGATAATGTTCTTAATAAGCGCGGCGATGCGTTCCATTTCCGGTTCTTTCATGCCTCTGCGCGTTACCTCTTGAACGCCGAAACGCACGACTCTCTGACCGTAAGCATAGCGAGCATTCGCGCTCATTCCGGAGGCAAACAGGCGGCGGCATTTGTCATCCATGTCCTCACCGCGCATGACAACCTGATGCGATGTTGTATATTCTCCGTTGCGTGAAACAAGATCAAATCCATACGCGGCAAGATTGGCCGCCAGAGCTTGCGCGTTGCGCACAATTTGTCGCGCATAAGGCTTGGCGTATTCGCGCATTTCTAAGGCGGTGATGTAGGCCGCAATTGAATGATGCGCGTGTTGGTTGGAAACCAGACCAGCCGTTATTACTTCTGAAAGCCTCGTCCCTTCCTCTTTGTCTCTATAATGAATCATGCCTTTTTGTGGGCCAGGGAAAGTTTTATGCATGTTGCCCTGAAGAATATTGCAGCCCTCTCGCAACGGATCTTGAAACAGTCCTCCGGCAATTAGGCCGAGCGTATGCGAGGCGTCATAAATTAGCATGGGTTCTTCACCGACAAGACTTCGGACGGCTTGCACAGGAAGGTTAAACAGCGGCGTGCCGTATTCGAAGAATACAGCTTGCGGTGGGCACAACTTCACAGCTTTTGCAAAGGCGTCCATATCAATAGTCAGTTCCGTGTTCGACCACGGGATATACATGGATTTTCGTCCCATGAGCGTCAGCACATGACGGGAGGCAAAATGCCCCCCGTTCACCGGGTCAATGGAATAAACAACGTCACCCGGTTTGGTCGCCGCCAGCAGGGTGCACAACATTGCATGCAGGCCAGAGGTGGGGCGGAAATCGCTGGTGGCCGCATGAAACATGTGTTGCGTCGCGTCACGGGCTTCGCGCTCAAGCGCATAGACACCGGGAAGCCCCATCAACATAAAGGACCCGTGAATCAATACTTCTGTCGCATCGTGTTCTTCGAGCGTGCCCTCGTGTTGACGAAATGACAGGTTGCTCGACAATGCAGATTGGGCGAGCTTTGATAGACGATTTTCATAAGCTGTCAGGTGTAATGTATCGTCCGATCTCTTTTCTTCTTGCCGGATTCCGGCCAATAGCCTTTTAAGTTGCAATGCGCCAACACTCATATTCTTTCTCCATTATCTTGCACATGTTAAAGCCCTTCCTCCGTCAAGGCTGAGCGTTACGCCTGTTGTCCACGCCGACCTTTTAGAAGACAGAAAATAAATTGCTTCCGCGACTTCTGACGCTTCTCCCGCTCGACCAAGGGGGTGTGTCAACTTACAGTGTTCGAGAAACGCCGTGTAAGCATCCTCGCTCATGCCGCCGGTCCGATGAAGTTCCGTGACAACGACTCCTGGATTGACGGCATTGACGCGAATACCAAGTGGAGCCCACTCCAACGCGGCGCATCGTGTAAGTTGATCGATGCCCGCCTTGGCTACGCTGTAACTTAGTATGCCTGGAAACGACCTCAAACCAGTGACGCTGGAAATATTTACAACATTGCCCTTTGATTTTTCCAAATGAGGCAGGCAGAGTCTCATCATGTCGAACACGCTGGTTAGATTTATTTCGAGCATTTCGTTCCATGATTCTAGACTGGTATCCGCAAGTTTTCCTGACCGGATAATGCCAGCGCTATTCACAAGCACATCCACTTGCCCCAGCGATTTAACGGCCTCGGCGATCGCCAGCTCACGCCCTTCCTTGCTGGAGAGGTCCGCAACAATTGGGAAAGCACGGCCCGTGTGGGCTTTGCTCCACTCAACGATGTTCACTAGGTTTTTTTGACGTCTCGCAACAAGCGCCACGTGGTGACCGTTTTTTAAGAACAGTTCCGCAGCAGCCCTGCCGATTCCGCTAGAGGCTCCTGTCACGATTACCTTGAGTTTTTCGTCTTCAGCCATGTCCAGAACTCCAAAGTCTATGGGGATAAATCCATGAACTGTCAAAGGCTAGCAGTCAAGGACTATGTTTTTTGTAATTGCTTTCGTGGGCGCGCCCGGCGATGCCTTGGTATAGCCCGTATGATTGGAACCCCGAAAAGCAACAAGGGCGGTCATCGCGACGAGCCGCAGGCGACGACGCGATCCAGAGTCGGTGGGGGTGTCCTGTGGGATTCTGGATTGCTTCCGCCGGTTGCTACGCAACTATGGCGGACAGGTCGCCCCCAAGAGGGGGCTCGCAATGACGGTCCTTGCGGGTGGCTCCTCGCGATGACGGCCCATCCGCAAGGATTGTCTTTCATAAGCCACAAGAAGCGCTTGAAGGGCCAGTCATTTTTCGGCTTTCCAATCATGCGGAGCATACATAAATTGTTATAAGGGCGGCAAGTTTCCTCTGCGCCCCGTAATGATCTGGTAGACCAAAGTCGCTATGAAAAGAATAATGAATATCGCAGCTAGAATCCTAGCTATTCCCGCAAAATCAGCTGCTAGGCCGCCAAACCCGAAAAAGGAGGCCCCAACAGCAAGAAGAAAAAAGACAATCATGTATCTAAGCATATTGTTCCCCTTGGATTTGAATTCACTGTATTAACGCCAGATTGGCTCGCCCAAATCTATGTCGCTTTGCTTGGTCAAACCACCAGCCGCCGCTCCTACGGCACCGCCGACAATTGCACCTGTTGCAGGGCTTCCCATAAGTACGCCACTTACTGCGCCGACACCGGCACCGATACCTGCTCCGCTCAGCGCGCGATCACTTGTCTTGCTGCCACAGGCCACTAATAAGAGAATTACAGCGATGGACAACGTAATATTTTGGAATTTGTTCATTGAAGCCTCCTTGATGTTAATCTTTTGTACGGGGTTATTTTACGGAAAGACCCGATCCTAGCTGCTAAAAACAATCCGGCTAAACATCTCCCTAGCGCTGATTAATCTATGCTTCGCCACATAATGAAGCGATGTTGAAAATCGCGCAGGCCATTTTCTTTGCATAAGGATTTTGAAAATCGATTTTTGATCGATGCCTTACAGCATCCTTACATGGCGGCTGCCATTTCGTATCGCTTCCTAATGCGCCATTGAACAAACTAATAGAAGGAAAGAACTGCGCGCTAAGTTACGTCAATAGAGGATGAAATGGAAAAAAGCATCACATATGTTCCAAAAACAATCAAAGACATTATGAGTAGAAATGTTGAAACAGTTCTTCCGAACGCACTATTAACAATAGTGGCTCAGAAGATGCAAAAACGCGATTGCGGGTGCGTTCTTGTGACAAGCAATGATCGGATTGTTGGAATAATTACGGACCGAGACCTTGTGTTGAGATGCATAGCAAAATCACATGACCCTGCGGGCACAACGGCTGCACAGGTGATGAGCTCTGAGATTCTGTATTGCCGTGACACCGATGGGGCTGATGCTGTTACCAAAAATATGGGCGAAAACAAGGTTCGAAGATTAGCGGTTCTTGATTCAAGCAAAAGGTTGGTCGGAATCGTTACCCTTGGCGATTTGGCATCACACACTAACCATAAGCTTTGCGGAGAAGTGCTTGGCGAAATATGTCGCGCCTAGTTGTTTAACTTATAAGGGTCGCGACGCACGCAACGTCTGCATTCGCAGCGTATGTCTAAACTTTAACAAAGGAGATTGTTATGAATAAAGACCAAATCGACGGCAAGTTTGAACAGCTCAAAGGCGAGATTAAGAAAATCTGGGGCAAACTGACTGATGACGAAATCATGCTTTATAACGGCAAGCAAGACCTCTTCTTCGGTAAAATGAAGGAAAAATATGGGCTAGCTAAAGAAGCAGTTGAACTTCGCATCAAGGAGTTTGAAAAAGACTGCCCCTCATGTTCGGACGCGGGCAAGCCGACCAAAATAGCCTAACGCTTTACGCGCATAAAACGAAGGGCCGTTGGGACGCAAATTGACCTGACGGTTCTTGGTTTATGGCGATGACACCCGATCAACGCATATCAAAGGAAATCAACCATGAAAAAACGCGCGCTTCTTATCACAACGCTACTTGGCACAGGCTTTTTGCTGGCGCAAGCGCCTTATGCAATTGCTGCAAACACTATTACAACAAATACAGTTGTCAGAGCCAATGAGCCCATCAGCAGCGAGGCTGTATCCGATTCCCGCGTTGCCGCACAGAACTTTGTGGCCCATGTCAACTATGCTCGCGTTGCGCTGGCAATGAAAAATGCGGAATTAGCGCAGCAGCACATCAGCCAGGCACGCAACATGGTTGTCCTGATTACCAACGCAACGACGGAACGCCTGCGCGTCCATAATGTTACAGCTGGCCGCGTCAATTATACTTTTGACACAGTTCATAGGAATAATTATTTCCCGTTAGAGGCCGGCCCCATGAAGATTAAGGAAGTGAGCGATGGACCAATATGGGCAAAAAATAGTCTGGCCGTAAGCGACGCAGAGATTGTTATGCTAACGCTGGACCTTAGCAACGACAAAGCCGAAACATATCTTACGGAAGCCGAGGCTTATGTTAAAGAAGGCAAATTGGTGGAGGCTCAAACGAAACTTGGGGAGCTCACCGATGCCGTCGTAAGCGTGGAAAATAAGGTGTCAGTTCCAATCGACAAAGCTCATGACAATATCAGCATCGCTCAAAACTTTCTAAGGGGTCAAAACTATGATGGCGCGCGTTATGCTTTAGGCCATGCTGACGACGCTCTCGACGAAATGCAAAAGGACGATGCTTATAAGACCCATCAAAAGGGCATTGCTGGAATGCGTAAAGAAGTAAAAGACATGAAGGACATAATTACAAAGAAAGACCCGACGTTGCTGCAAAAATCCAGCAAAACTTTAGACAAATGGATGGTTGATCTTAAGGCGTGGACGCGCAAGCAATAACATTTTAAAGTTACTTTCACTTCGCGCTTTTAATGCGCCCTCGTTAAAATGGGGGCGCATTATTTACGCGCGGCGTTCTACACCTGTATAGGACCCGACAATTCCGGCAATTTCCGCTAACTCCATTCTGTACCCAACGCCCGGTTCCGTTGTAATGAGGGTTGGAAGGGTAGAATTTTTTTCGATTTTTGCGCGTATCTGCCCAATAAAAACACGCAAATACTGCGTGTCGTCGCCGTGCGCTGGACCCCAAACCTCTTTCAAAATCTCTTTGTGCGTGAGCATCCTGCCTCGATTGACAATAAAATAGCGAAGTAAACTATATTCTTTGGGCGTGAACCCAAGTAACTCGTCATTAAGAAAAACCTGGTGCTTGACGAGATCAATGCGCAAGGGGCCGTTTTTGATTTCTGGCGCGCCGGTTTCATTGACCGCCGAACATCGCAAGGCAACATTAATTCTGGCCATTAAAACATCGGCGTTGAAAGGCCTAATCACATAATCGTTCGCTCCGGCGTTTAAGGCCATGATAATGTCATCGTCTCCGGCGCGTTCTGTCACGATAATAATGGGCGCTTGCGACCATTCACGAAGAGAAGTGATAACGTCCCTCCCTTCCATATCTGGCAGCGTGAGGGCAAGAAGAACTAAATCAGGTTTTGTTGTGAAGCATAGGCGCGAGGCTTGTTTGCCTGTTAAACACTCGATGATTTTATAGTCTTCGGGTTCCAAAAGAATGGACATCATCTTTTGAAGTTGAGAATCAGAATCTACGATCAGAATTGTTTTTTTGTTTTTCTGCATTCTGATCCCTTTAAAAGATGCTCTCCCATCGCATGGCTGATATTTATGATATCACATAAAGCAACGTAACGCGAACAACGTGGATTCAACAGCCTTTGGATGCGGTTGGCGTTTTATGCAGCGCGAAGCCTTTATATGTTTCTTATACACGGGCCACGACGGCGCATCGTTTTTTTATTCTGGAACTGTCAAATACAGCCTACGGTGTTTTCCTGAGCGATCAGGAAAATGCCGACCATTTTTTTGTTAAACCTCTGGATGATCACAGGGCGCACATGTCGTTTGTCTATAAATCAGTTGTCTCTCTTGCCCTTGTTTTTTGCCTTCTTTTCTTTGCCAACGATCCAGCTCGGGCAAAAGAGCAAGAAACAATCTCGCCGATTGCGGAGAGAAAGACGGCAAGCGAGGAGGAGAACAACTATGGCCGCCTCAAGCTCATCAACGAAAATGACTATTACGTTTCGGATGATGACCGCCACTACACGCAAGGCGGGCGACTTTCTTATTTGTCAGGGCGCGTTACGCCGAATGGTTTCTGGGATCAATCTTTTATAGGGCTTGGAAATATCTTGCCAGTTTTCTCGAATGAAGCTCATAAAAGAAAATACAGCCTTATGTTCGGCCAAAATCTTTACACGCCGCAAAATACCATGCGCGTAAACCCGTCAAAGAAAGACCGTCCTTATGGCGCTTGGCTTTATACCGGAGCGAGCTTACTTCAAGAAAGCGTTCAACCAACTCACCACACGCTGGAAAACTTTGAAGTGCAGGCTGGCGTGGTGGGGCGCTGGGCCTTGGGAGGTGTCACACAAAACGATTTTCATCAGTTTATTAATGTCACGCCTTCAATGGGCTGGGAAAATCAATTACATAACGAGCCCGGAGTGATCGTTACGTATGAGCGGAAATGGCGCTTTCAGCAGCCTCTGTATGGCAATCTAGCTGTCGATATTATTCCAGAACTAGGGGCTAGCGCAGGTAACATTATGACTTATGGCGAAGGAGGCGTCCTTGTTCGCTTCGGGCAAAACCTTGGTGTAGATTACGGCTCCAGCCGCATTCGCCCGGGCCCATCAGGCACCGATTGGTTTGACTCGCAGCAGTTAGATGGAACGCATGGTTGGTATCTTTTCGCAGGCGCTCAAGGCCGCGCTGTTGCACGCAATATCTTTCTTGATGGCAATAGTTTTGAATCGAGTCCAAGCGTCAATAAAAAACCTTTTGTTGCCGATTTTACGGTAGGCGCATCGCTGTTCTGGTCGGATGCCGCCAGAATAGACATCGCGCTTGTACAACGCACGAAAGAATTTGATGGACAGGTCGGTCACCTCGATCGCTTCGGCGGCATCAACCTGACTGTTTTATTCTGGTGATAGTTGTGCCCATCTCCACATCTCGACGCAGGCGCTTCCCTTGCATATTTGTGCTTGTTCTCAACATCGGGAGATAGACGCCCGCCTACGCGGGTGTGACGCTGCGCTATCGGGGGCTTTTTGCCAACTCTTGGGGTGCTAGAGGTATAGTTATTTTTTATTGCTACGGAATCCCTGAGCAACAAGGTAGGTTTCGGAAGATTCCGCGCGGCTTGCGGGTGGTTTGGCGTGGCGGACCGTCTTGAAATCCTGTTTCAAGCGATCAAGCAGTTCCTTTTCCGCTCCGCCAAGGAAGAACTTGCAGACGAAAGTCCCGCCGGGGGCCAGAACGTCATGCGCCAGCAGCGCCGCCGCCTCCGCCAAGGTCATGATGCGGATATGGTCTGTGCGCGCGTGGCCGGTGGTGGAGGGGGCCATATCGCTGAGGACCAGATCGGCGGGGCCGTTTAACAATTCTTTGATCCGTTCCGGAGCGTCGTCGGACAGAAAGTCCATTTCAAGGCATTCCGCGCCTTCGATCGGCTTGATCGGCAGCAGGTCGAGCGCGATGATTTTGCCCCGCCCCGCGAGCTTTTGCGCGACAACCTGACTCCAGCCGCCGGGGGCCGCGCCCAAATCGACTACGCGCATGTCATTCTTCAGAAAGTGGAACTTTTCATCGAGTTGCAGGAGCTTGAACGCCGCGCGCGAACGGTAGCCTTCGTCTTTTGCCGCAGCGACGTAGGGATCGTTTAGTTGTCTTAATAGCCATTGGCGCGAGGATTCCGAGCGCTGAGACTTCGCCTTAACGCGCACGGCGTCGCGTCTGCGCGAGGCGATGCCCCCTAATCCCCGGTTTTGGCTTTTTCCCTTCATGTCAAGTCCTCAGGCTGTTCACATGCGTCTTCCATAGCAAGAACTACCGCAACATTGCTATAATAATAAGCTTTCACGATGTTTTACGGCGCGATTATTGGTTAACAAGAGACGCCTATATATATTTGCTTGCGCGGTATTTGCGCGCTAAAATCTGTTTTTATTTTACAAATTTAATAATCATGGAGGATATGACATTGCAATTACCCATGTATTTGAACGATTGTCTTTGTGTCGAGATTGATGCCAATCATTTGATTACGTACATCAAGTCGATGCAAAAGGCGCTCAAGGGCCAGTTCGCCAAGAAGGGCGAGTTTTTATCTCATGCCCTTTTCGTTGTCGGCAAGGATTATGTGGATTGGGCTGGTAAGGATTACAAGCAACTTGGCAACTTATCCGGCAGCCTGCTTCCCAAAGCTCGCCTTGATTTTACCGATCCGCTTGTCAAACGCGATATGGCAAGATATCGCGTGACTTGGTTTGAGCGTCGTCTTCTTGGTCTTGATCTTTCTCGTGATCGCTTCTCGGAATATGAATTGAATAAAGCACGCTTGCCTGCGCGTACCGCTAAAAAGCCCGTCGATCTTGAAGCACTTGACATCGAAGAAGTTCAAAAACTTGCATTAAGAGCCAGCACCCCATCGCGGCCAACATTGTTCAGCAGGACCAAAACGCGCCTGAAGCACTGGTTAGTAGACAATATTCTTTCAGACCCGCTCAAAGCCGATTACTCCTTCTATCTTTCAGAGTGGGATCGACATGATGAAGCGGTCATTCAAGCTACGCAATCTTATCTGAACAGACGCGCATTCCTTCAGAGCAAGGTTTCCGACATGCGGGGCATGTTTGAGATCCGCAATGATATCAATCTTTGCAGTGAGCTGATTGAGGATTTACAGTTTCTTGCCTTATCCGAGGATTCAAAAATAGCCATCAAAAATGGCACAAATTTTCTTGATTTACTGGACCACGGGGTTTCGGGCGACAACGCAGCGCAGGCACTAACCAAGATACGCGCCGTGATAGGCGAATTTGATGACTTAAGAATGCACAACTCAATACCTTCCGCTACAGATCGGGGCAACGGTCACCGCCACGGAGCTGGCAACACCAGATCACAGAGTTCCTTATCCTCTGCTATGGCGCAATATAAGCAATGGAGAGAGCGCAGGCTACAACCCCACCCGCAGCCATAATACGGGCCTATTGCGGATGGACCGTTATCGCGAGGTAATTCCCGTCGAAATGCGGGGGGTGATGAAGCGATACGGGGTGAAAAGCGACATTCCTCAGGACTCTGGATCGCCTAAGCAGCTGCGTTTCCTTGCGATGATAGCCCTTTTGAGACGTTTATCATATTACCTTACAGATAAAGCCATTGATAATGTGGAGAAAACAAGCGGCAAGCGTCATGCCCACGCAGACGGGCATGACGCTTGCCGCAACAATTCATCTTGTTCTGAAACAATGGGTTAATGCGTAGGGCGGCGTCGATGTTTATCCATATCCCCCTTGGCGGGTCTTGGTGTTTACTTTTTATTCACCCTTTCCTGCCTCTCTTTACCGTATCTATACTTATTATTTGTTCTTCATTAATTAAGGTCGCTTAGAATTGATTTGTCATTTACTTATTTCTTGTGGATCGCGCCATGTCTTCCCCCATTCCTTACCCAGACCAGAAGCACGTTCTTTATACCGTGGGCGATTTCGAAAACGCGATTGGCCAAATCTTGAAATCCGTCGCGTCGCAACGCAAACAGCATATTCGGTTTTTCGGCGCGGCGATGAAAGTTGTCGGTCGGCCTTTTGATCAGTGGGCGCATAAGGCTAACTTTGGCGGCGTTTCCGTTCCTGTCGCTGATCCCGGCATTTTTAACCATACGGGAGAGATTAACCCGACTTTTCGCCGCGAGAACACGTTCCGGTCTCTTGGTCGTTTCCAAAGTTTTCGCGTAGGCCTTGGATTCCGGGCGCAAAAGGTTTCCGAACAACGCCTGCTTGAAATCGAAACGAGCCATCAGCCAGACGCCGGGGATTCTTATTCGCAAAAATTCTTGAAATTCCTGCGCAGGAATGCCGCGCGAGGCGCGCTCCGCAATCCTTTAAACATCTCAATATCTGGTTTAATGCAGAAAGTTGCCTTACATAATAAAGGCCTTCAGGCCGCGCAAAAGTCCTTTGGGGACAGGTTCAAATTGTACAACCGCAATAATCCAAGATTGAGAGAGTTGACCGAGACATTGGCGGTTTGCCAAACCACGCTAAGCGAACTCGGCGCTTTGAAATTTGATGGATTCACGCATTTCGAGATTCCTGTCAATCGGAAGGACTTGCGTCGGCTCTTGATTGAGAGCCCCAAACTTCCTTTCCACGGGACATCCCTTGTCCTTGAAATGCGGGATTATTTAACCAGCGACGCGAAAATCTTAGGTCTTAAACAGCCTGTTGCCGACGCGCAGACGGTCGTCGGCGAGCCTCCAAAGGTTCGTTCTGGTCCCGCGCGTCCTGCGAGATCTGGCGCTGCGCAGTCCGTGAAATTGACGAAGTAATTGTAACTTTTCTGCCGCAAGGGTTGCTATCGCGAGCGCAACGACGCGATTCCAATCTCCTTTTGCCCGCTCAAATATCTTGGTAGGCGACTGCGCTTGCGATTTGGAGTTTCCTTCACGCATCGCCAGCGGCCTTGCGCACAAAGCCGTCCATGACTTTCCGAACGCCTGCGCGGTCGAAGGCGATTTCGAGCTTGCGGTTTTCGACGCGCCGGACTGTGCCAAGGCCGAGCGCTTCGTGCCGGACGCGGTCGCCGACATTGAATCCGTTTTCGTGGGGGGGAGCTTGAGGCGCTGAACGGGGAGGCGCGGGCGCGATCACCCGCGCTTTGCCCTCGATCTGAGGCGGCGTTTTTGACTGTCCGAAAGCCCCCTGCCCTCCTTGGCCCGCGCGAATTTGCTGGAAGATGGAAGGCGGGGTCGCGCGCGAGGACGAGTAAGAAGGCTCTGCCCCACGCATCGCGCGGGAGGCCGCGAACAGGCCGGGGCCGGAGCCGAGGCTTGACTGGCGCGACACATGTTCCTCCGGCAGTTCAGCAAGAAACCGCGAGGGCCGCGCGTTAAGCCACGAGCCGTACATCTGGCGGTTCGCGACGTTGCTGACATAGGCGCGGACGCGGGCGCGCGTCAGGCCGACATAGGCGAGGCGGCGTTCCTCCTCCAGCCCTTTGGCTCCGGTTTCTTCGAGGCTGCGGCGCGAGGGAAAAATCTCTTCCTCCCAGCCCGGCAAGAACACGTTGTCGAATTCCAGCCCCTTCGCGCCGTGGAGCGTCATGAGGCTGACTTGCTCGCCGTCATCCTTATCGGTCGCCTCCATCACGAGGCTGACATGTTCCAAGAACGCTGGCAACGTGTCGAACTCCGCCATCGCCCCGACGAGTTCCTTCAAATTGTCGAGGCGGCCCGGCGCTTCGGGGGATTTATCCGCCTGCCACATCCCGGTATAGCCGGATTCGTCGAGCGCGATCTGCGCAACCTCATGATGCGGCAGGGTTTGCAATAAACCTCGCCAGCGTTCGATGGCTGCGACCAAACCCGCCATCGTCGCGCCGAGCTTGGACTTGAGCGCGCCTTCCGCCGCAAGCTGCGCGGTCGCTTCGATCAGGCGCACGCCGCGCTCCCGCGACGCGCTGTGGATCAGTTGCAACGCGGAAGGACCGACGCCGCGTTTGGGCACATTGACGATGCGCTCGAACGCCAGATCGTCGTCGGGCGAGGCGATGAGGCGCAAGTAGGCGAGCGCGTCGCGGATTTCCTGGCGCTCATAGAATCTTGCGCCGACGAGCACGCGGTAAGGGATGCCGAGCGCGATAAATCGCTCCTCGAACTGACGCGTTTGGAAGCCCGCCCGCACCATCACGGCCATCTGGCGCAAGGATTGCCCTCGGCGGCGCAGCGCCTCGACTTCGTCCGCGACCCACCGCGCTTCTTCCTCGCCGTCCCAGAGGGTCTGCGCCTGCACTTTTTCGCCCATGTCGGCGGAGGTCCACAATGTTTTGCCTAGACGCATTTGATTCTTCGCGATGAGCGCCGCCGCCGCGCCGAGGATATGTCCGGTCGAGCGGTAATTCTGTTCCAGCCTCACGACGGTCGCGCCGGGAAAATCCTCCTCGAAGCGCAGAATGTTGCCGATTTCCGCGCCGCGCCAGCCGTAGATCGACTGGTCCTCGTCGCCCACGCAGCAGATGTTGCGATGGCCCTGCGCCAGCAAGCGCAGCCACAGGTACTGCGCGACGTTGGTGTCCTGATATTCGTCCACGAGGATGTAACGGAAACGCGCGTGCATCTCTGCGAGGATTTCCGGATGCTTGCGCAACAAGGTCAGCTGGTGCAGCAAAAGGTCGCCGAAGTCGCAGGCGTTAAGCGTCGCAAGCCGATCCTGATACTGCGCGTAGATCTGCGGCAGGCGGCCATTGGCAAGCTGGCCGCCCGTTTCGCCCTTCACGTCGGCGGGCAAGAGGCCACGATCTTTCCAGCGTTCGATGACGGCAAGGACCGCGCGAGGCGGCGATTTCTTTTCGTCGATGTTTTCGGCCTGCAGCAGTTGCTTGACCAGACGCAACTGGTCGTCGTCGCCCAATATTGCAAAGTTGGGGCGCAATCCCACCCGTTCGGCGTGAGGGCGCAAAAGCCTTGCCGCGAGCGAGTGGAACGTGCCCAAAAACCAGCCCTCGACCGAGCGGCCAAGGATAGCGGCCACGCGCTCCCTGACTTCCGCCGCCGCCTTGTTGGTGAAGGTCACGGCGAGAATCTCGCCGGGGACCGCTTTGCCGGTCGCCAGAAGATGCACAAGGCGCGTCGTCAGTACGCGCGTCTTGCCCGTGCCCGCGCCCGCGAGCACCAGCACGGGGCCGTCCAACGCCTCAATCGCCGCGCGTTGCGACGGGTTCAGGTTCTGCGCATAGGGAGCATCAGGCGCGAGCGGCGCAACCGCTCGATCAGCGCTTTGGTCGGTCGCATTCGTCATCCGCAAGTCGTCGTATTCGGCAATGGCATAAGACATGTTTACTGGTTACACGGGGGGGGAAGAAAGCGATAAAAAAAACCGATCTGTCTTGGCGCTTGTTCATTACTTCCTATTCGCATCAGCAATACCTCTAACAGTTCAAGAGTTGGCAAAAAGCCTCCGATAGCGCAGCGTCACACCCGTCCCCGCCTCCGCGAGGACAGGCTCCGGCGGGTGTCCATCACCCGATGTTGAGAACAAGCGCCAATAATGCAAGTGAAGCGCCTGCGTTGAGATGAGGAGATGGGCACCCGCCTGCGCGGGTGTGACGCTTGTTTTGCCGCGACATTTCCCCAACTCTTCACATGCAATGAGAATATAAACCTCCCCCCAAACACTTTATGGATATTTATGCATAGTTTGTGGAGATGGTGGTTCTGTCGATCTTGCGACGGTTATTTTTTGCTGACGAAGGAACGGTATAGCAGCGCCCCCAGCACTCCGCCGAGAAGTGGGGCGGCCCAGAAGAGCCACAGTTGTTCCAGCGCCGCGCCTCCTGCAAATAGCGCCTGACTGGTCGAACGCGCTGGGTTTACGGACGTGTTGGTGACCGGGATAGAGATGAGGTGAATGAGAGTCAAAGCAAGGCCGATCGCGATTGGCGCGAATCCAGCGGGGGCCTGCTTTTCCGTCGAGCCTAGAATAATCAGCAGGAAGAAGGCCGTCAGGACGACTTCAATCAGGAAGCTTGCGAGCAAGCTATAACCGCCGGGCGAATGCGCGCCATACCCGTTGGATGCGAAGCCGCCTGCGAGAGAGAAATCAGCTTTGCCTGATGCAATTAGGTATAACACGCCCGCTGCGGCCATCGCCCCAATAACTTGCGCAACGACATAGGGCATGAACTCTTTCCAAGAAAACCGCCCAGCTACGGCAAGCCCCAACGATACCGCCGGATTAAAATGACCGCCAGAAACTGGGCCGAAAGCGTAAGCGCCTGTCAGCACGGTCAGCCCGAAGGCAAGCGAAACTCCCGCGAAGCCAATGCCGAATTGGGGGAAAGCAGCCGCTAGAACCGCGCTGCCACATCCTCCGAAGACGAGCCAGAATGTGCCAAGGAATTCCGCAATAAGCTTACGTTGCATTGGGGGGGACATGGGGGGGGGTACTCCGCGTGAGTGGGGCGATACGGCATTAGAATTTTGGAAAACGGGATCTTGGGTAAATATTCTCCGTATGTCAGGAAAGCTAAAAAATGGCTGGCCCTCAAAGCGCTTGTTGTGGCTCATGAAAGACAATCCTTGCAGAAGGGCGTCATCGCGAGGAGTTGCCCGCTTGTAAAGCGGGAGACGACGTGGCGATCCAGAGTCGATAGACTTGTCTCTGTAGCTCTGGATCGCGTCGTCGCCCAAAGGGGGCTCCTCGCGATTGACGGCCCTTGTTGCTTTTTCGGGGTTCCAGTCATACGGAGTCTATCTTGCTTTGTAATGTATTTATTCACTTGGATGTTCTCTCAGTCAACATAAAATCGCGCAGAGGACCAGCGGTCCGTTACGTCCGCAGCGATTTGATTTCGGGCAGACCCGCGACCCATGCCTTCAGAAGGCGGTTATAGGCACGGCCTATGCGGGCGACCCAATCGAGGCGTTGGGGAAGATCGCGCTCGATCAGGGCCGTGGCGAAGCGCTGGCTGACGGGCAGCCTTGCGACATCCTGACGCGCTTCAGCCAGCAGGTTGGCTTTATCGAGAAAATCGCATGGCGCGAGCGTATGGCGGTCCGCAAGATCGGCTGCGAGGCCTGCAATATCGTCGGGCGTCAGCTTGAGCAAATGAGTGGGGTGGGCGGCGTCCAGCGCCATGCGATGCGCGGCTTCGTCGTTCGCCGCGTCTATCACGGCGGAGGTATCCAGCGCGGCGGGGACTGAATAGGTCACGCCCGCGTGGCTGATGTATTCAAGGCCGTTCGAAAAGCCGCCGATGGCCAGCAGGTCGGACATGATTCGCGCGACGCGCGTCGATCCCGTCGCCTGCGCGACGAAGAGCGCCGCTTCGGCATCCACGCGCGCGCGATGCAGGTATAGTCCATACAGCTCCGCGAGCGGCGAAGGCAGGTCCGAACGCGAAATCAGGAAATCGCGGCTGACATAATTTTCTGTGTTCCGGTGATTGCGCAGAAAGTGATCGATTTCAGCCGCCGTCAGCGGTAAATCAGCCTGCGCCGACGCGAATTCCTTCGCGCCATAGCCGCAAAGCGTGAAGATACTTTGCCAATCGTCCTGTTGCGGCAAATCGTCGGCGGGCGGAGAGGCAAGGCGCATGTCTTGCGCCATACTGTCCTCAAGCCGTTGCGGCATCGTGGGGATCAGGGTTTCTGAGGGTTTGAGCGGCAAATCCGGTTCCAGCAAGCCGGGTTCGATGGACTGGGCCAAAGTCGCCCGCAAGGCCGCCGCAGCTTCGGTGGCGGCGTCGCGTGATGCCCCCGGCTCGGCCAAGCGGTCGAGCCATTCGATGATCTTGCGATTGCGGCCCCAGGTCGCTGCGCCGGGATCGTCGTTGCTGGCGGGCACAAGTGCCATGATCTCCTCTATCGCAACTTGCGTTGGCGCGCCCGGCGCGATCAGGCCGTTATGATCGATTCTGACTAGCACGGATGGTTGACACCCCTGACTATCGAGCTTCTCTTTGCGCTCCCGCTTCTTCACTCTTGCCCATGATGGGAATTGCAACACGGCAAGCGCCTCTGCGGGAACTGCTTTCAAGAACGAAAGCGTGTAAAGACTTGGATTTGATGAGCCTGCTGACAGGGCTTCCGATTCGCCCCTCGTGATCTGGTATGTATCACATGCGATTATTTTAGGTTAAGAAGAAATTTACCAAACTGAATCAAAATTAAGCTTTTGGCTCGTCTTTACATCATTATGTGTTTTACGTGTTACATATTGTTCCGATACTGGAATCAATTGTTGGTTACTTGGCTGGCTGTCCCGGCCTGCTCCGTGGCCTCCAAGCCGCTCCATAAACGCAACTTGACAGGAACGGCGCGGGCTTTCATAAAAGGCCTCCGTCCAGAGGATGGGCCTGTAGCTCAGCTGGGAGAGCGCATCGTTCGCAATGATGAGGTCGTCGGTTCGATCCCGATCAGGTCCACCAGTTTCCCTTTTCAGGGCGTCTCAGGATGCTCCATGATTTTTTAGCGCTTACCTACCGCCATAGTAATGCCCTAAGAGAATGGCTTGGCTTAAAAAACTCAGGCGAGGTATTCTCTCCTCTACTGTTGCACTTCGGTTGTGAATCCAGTTGTACGCCTGCGCGGTATGATACCGCGCATGGGCGTCATTTTGACAACTTTTATGTGCGATAGTGATGTTTTTTAATAATGCGAGGATTCCATGTCGCAGCTCATCAAGTCAGCGCAATGTGAATGTGTTGATAAGGCTTGGTCAGGGGATCGCCTTCAGGCGAAAAGAATTGCTGACTATTTGACTCCTGTTATTGGAAGCATCAAGCAGCCTTTTGTTATATCGCTGAATGCGCCCTATGGGACAGGGAAGACTTTTTTTATAAAAAATTGGAAAAAGGACTTAGAAGATCAAGGTTACAAAGCGGTTTACTTCAATGCGTGGGAAACAGATTACACTGGCGATGTGTTAGTCTCTTTTGCTGGCTGCATAGACGAACAACTCCGCGATACAGTCTCCAAGACAGCATCCCTTGTGGCGCATGCAGGCAAGGTCGTTGCGACTAAACTGCTCCCTACGGTTGTAAAGGGCCTTGTCCGCAAAGGGCTGGGCGATGAGGCAATGCGCGCGATAGAAGCTGCGTCTTCTATTAAACCAGAGGACATTGATAGCACCACAAGCGCAATTGCCGATGGTATCGTGCACAGGCACAATGCAATTACAAAATCTGTACAAGAATTCAAAACAAAACTTCAGGAACTAGTTACCCATTTACCTTCAAAAAATGGTGGTGATCGCAAAACCAAGCTCATTATTTTTGTGGATGAGTTGGATAGATGCCGTCCAACCTACGCCATCGAAGTTTTGGAATGCATCAAACATCTGTTTTGCGTGGCCGGGGTGGTTTTTGTTTTGGCCGCTGATATTGCTCAGTTGAAGGCAACTGTTTCTAAAATATATGGAGCTAACGTCAACAGCGAAGGGTATTTGCGCAAGTTTATTGACTGGCAATTGAATTTGCCCAAGCTTTCCAGAAGGCAGTTTTGTGAAGCTTTGTATAAAGAATTTCAGCTTGAGGACACCGGGAAATTTACAAGCAACGAAACGGTGCATACAGATTACAAATACATGATAGACGCGATTACAATGGTCGCAGAAAGGTACGATTTATCGTTAAGAACCATCGCTCAAGTGTTTACGGACATCAATTTATGTGTGCGCAGCTTGAAGTTTGGAGAACACCCCCATCCATTCCCGTTAGGTCTTGTAGCTGCCCTAAGGCACACGCAACATACTGCAAAGGAAATTAATCAAATATGTTCGGGCAAGGCTTCTTGTGATCAAATAGTAGAAGGATTTAGATTCGACTTCGAGAGTTTGAAGCCATTTGACAGGATACGATTTAAAGAAGAAGCCGAGATATTGGTTCGCGCCACATTTATGAGCAGAGAACAATATCTAAACATTAGTAAAGAACGAAATATTCTAACGACGGACATTAGCTCCGCGAAGAATGTGGGCAGAGAGCCATCCAAAGAAAATATTTCACGCCACAAGCATCTAACCTCTGTCATTGAATATTACGATGCATTTCATCAAGGCAAACAACTTGATCCACCTCAAGAACCCATAGCCCAACGAGTATTAGACAGGCTTGATAACATTCCCTTATTGCTTGTTGATGCTTCATAGCGCTCGCCAAATGCAGATGCTGTATTCTTTTATGCGGTTCTACCCCAGTCATTGCCTAAAAAGTTGGTGCTCATCATGAAAATTTCTCCCGCGCAGAGTGAATCTTTTTTACGCAAGCCGGACGGGTCCGGGCGGGTGGCGTTGTTGTTTGGGCCGGACACGGGGTTGACGCGCGAGCGGGCGGACAGGATTGCCAAGGCCATCGTGCCGGATATCAACGATCCGTTTCTTACTGCTTCCTTGTCTTCCTCTGCCGTTATTGACGATGCGGGCGTTCTCTATGCCGAAATGGCGGCGCAATCGCTGGTTGGCGGGCGGCGGCTGGTGCGCATTCAGGGCGCGGGCGACGGGGTGGCGGCGGCGCTTGGCGCATGGCTAAAGGACAAGCTGGGGGGCGATAGTTTCCTTTTGATCGAAGCCGGGGAGCTTGACAAGCGTTCGAAGCTCAAGGCCCTGTGCGAGGGGCATGCCGAGGTCGCTGTGCTGGCCAGCTATGTCGAGGAAGGCCCCGCGCTTCAACGCACGGTTTCTAGCCTCCTGCAAGCGCTCGGCGCGAAGATCGAGCCGGAGGCTTTGACTCTTCTGTGTAGCGCCCTGCCCCCTGATCGGCTCGCGCTGCGCAGCGAGGTCGAGAAGTTGGCGCTTTATGCCGGAAAGGATGCCACGATCACGGTCGAGGACGTGACGGCCTGCGTGCATGACGCGGGCGCGGCGGAAATGGACGATCTTGTGTTCGCGGTGGGCGCCGGGCAATCGAAGCGCGTCGCGTTGCTGTGCGATCGGTTGTTCGACGAGCAAACCTCGCCCGTCGCCTTGTTGCGCACGGCGCAGAGGCATTTCCTGCGCTTGCATTGGGCGCGGGCGCAGATGGATCAGGCGGGGTTGGGCGCGGCTGACGCTGTCAAGAAGCTCCAGCCCCCGGTGTTCTGGAAGAACGCCGACGCCATGGCCGCGCAGCTCCGGCGCTGGTCGCCCGCGCGGCTCGACGCGGCGTTGTCGCGGCTTTACGAGGCTGAAGCGATGGTCAAGCGCACAGGGACGCCGGACAAGACCCTTTGCGCGAGGCTGCTTCTGTCGCTGGCGGGGTGATTATATAGTCGTTCCGAATCATTTCCTTAAACGCGCAGTTAACGCCACGAGAAGTTTTCCGCCAAAGGCGGGAACCGATGAATTGATGCATAGTCCCGCAGAACATCGCTTCCGACTCTGGATCGCGTCGTCGCCTAAAGAAGGCTCCTCGCGATTGTGGAATATTACGGAAATTATTGGTTAGACTATGACTCCGCCCCACTCTGCCCAGAACATGACGGGCAAGATAGGGGGAGAGGAACTGGCTCAAAAAACCGAACGCGTGGCCCATCGAGAGATGAACCACGCGCAGGCACGTGCTTGTTTTAGGCTAAATTAGTAGGGTTTTACCGACGGGTAATTGCCTGGTGTATGAGACAAGGTGTAAACATTCGGCCTTGTCGCAGAAGCAGACGGGTCGATCACAACGGCAGTTCTCGAAGGATCATAACCATCCTGCGATTCAGCTGTTTTGGCGAACTCATGCTTCGCGATGACACGCTTGTCAGCAACAACTTCCATGCGAATGAACCCTTCGCCTACCGTGTTGGTTGCGGTGGCTGAAAACGCATTGCCCGGAATAAACGTGTTGTTTGGCGCGAAAGGCTCGGAACCTGCCCATCTCCAATCTTTGTTCAAATAGCCAGCTTGGAATCCAACTGGGATACCCTGATTTCTTAATTTTTGAGTGTACGTAACTTCAGAGCATGCCCCACCCAAAATCGAAGCCACTGCGGTATATTGCGATTCAATGAGGCCGGCATCGTTGACTTTGCCGTCAATTCTCTGCTTGAGCGACGTAATGCCAAGCGCTTCGAGGTCGCTTCCGTTTTCTACGGTAACCCCATTAAACGTCTCTGGCTCATCCTTTGCTGGGTCCAGTACGATCACAAGGCCGTTGGTCATATTTTTAAATTCTTCCGGCGTTGTCGCGGCGCAAGCATCACAACCTGCTTTTGCGAACGAGCTCGTAAGGGCAAGCGCTGCGCCAAATGCAGTGGCAGCAATCTTGTTGGCACGTGAAGTATTTTTCATCTTAATAATCTCCATAGTTGAGGTTGGTTCATATCAAAGTCAAAGTTACGTTCGGCTGTTTGGCGGGAACGTCATGGACGAAGACGCCAATCAGCGTTCTCTCCGTAACAATTCATCAACAAAACATCCGCAATAAAACTACCCGTAATGATATTTTTGGTTACTAGCATTCTTCTTTAAGAATTGCAAGGGTAAGTAATAAAATCCGGCGTTTTGATGCACACACTTAAGGGTATGCCGAAGAGCGATTCCCAGACATTACCCACGCCACATTCCGCGTTAACTTATTGTTTCACAACAATATATTATCGCATCTGCGCGCGTCATGCCCTTGATGAGCTGGCTTCCCTCACTCGATGTAGAAACAAGCGCAAAACGCGCAAGTAAAGCTTCCGCATTGAGGACAGTGGCTGGATTCTTGCCTTGCAGGCATGACTTTGGCACTTATTTTTTCTATAGTCATTACACTTCAAGAGTTGGAAACAATTTCGAAGAAAGGGCGGCCTGCCCCCCTCCCCCTCGTGGGGAGGGATAGGGAGGGGGGCCATCGGCGGTCCCGATCTGTGTCTTGGACAGAACAGGCCTCCCGCAAGGCTTATCCGACTTTGGGAATCATGCGCTTACGGTGTGCCCCCCTCCCTATCCCTCCCCACGAGGGGGAGGGGACTGCGCCGCGCCAGCGGCGAAATCGTACCCAACTCTTGATGCGCGATGGGTCTATTATTAAATGGTTTGATTTGTAGTGTAGTATGAGACAAGCGTTATACTTGAACTCTTATATCCCCCACAGCGCCGCGCAGGGCTTTGGTCGCATTTTTCCCTTGCGGGGCGGGGGCGGAATGGCTACAAGCGAATAATGTTCATCGCGAAGCTTGATCTTCTCCGCCGTTTCGCTCGACGCGCCCGCTAGGCGCGAACATATCTGCTTACCCCTACATCATTGGATGAATTCGCCGCCCAACTCCGGAAGAGTTAGGGATCACGTAACGCAAAATCGCTTTCAAGGACATAAAACATGAACGCATCGGATCTTAAGGGCCAGACCATCGCCTTCGCCGCGTCGGGCGGGCTGGACAGTTGCACGATCACGCATTGGCTGACGCAACAGGGCGTGAAAGTCGCCTGCTTCACGGCGGACCTTGCGCAGCCGGATGAGACGGATTTTTCTTCCATCGAGACGCGCATGCGGGCCTGTGGCGCGGTCGATTTTGTCGGGATGCCGTTGCAGACCGAGATGGCCAAGGCAGGCATCGAGGGCATTCAGGGCCAGATTTGTTATGAAGGACGTTACTGGTGCACGACGCCTTTGGGGCGGCAGGTGACGACCAAGGGTATGGTCGAGGCTGTGCAGAAAAAGGGCCTTAAGGTCATCAGCCACGGGGCGACGGGACGTGGCAACGATCAGGTGCGGTTCCAGCTTATCGCCAATATGCTTGATCCTTCCTTGAAAGTCTATGCGCCGTGGCGGGACGAGTCCTTCCTGAACCGCTTCGGCGGCAGGATCCAGATGATCGAGTACTGCGAGCAGCATGGTTTGCCGATCAAGGCTTCGCGGGAAAAACCCTACTCGACGGACGCCAACCTTCTGGGCCTCACGCACGAGGCGGGCAAGCTGGAGTCGCTTGAGACTCCCGCGCGGTTCGTGACGGCGGAGATGGGCGTGTGGGCGGATCAGGCTCCCGATACGGCGGAGCAAGTCACGATCCGTTTCGAGCATGGCTGGCCTGTGTCGATCAATGGCAAGAAAACCGACGTGCTTTCGGCCATGAAAACCGCGAACGACATCGGCGGCAAGCACGGCATCGGCATCGGCCTGCACATGGTCGAAAACCGTTTCGTCGGCATCAAGTCGCGCGGGATCTATGAGGCTCCGGGGATGGAGTTGCTCGGTTCGGCCTATAACTTCCTTCTGCAACTCATCCTCGACCGCAGGGCGTTCGAGCTGTTTACCGCGTTATCGCAGCACCTCGCCAAACAACTGTATCAGGGTTACTGGAACGACCTCGCCTCGCGCATGTCACGGAAAGCGGTGCAGGAAACGGCGGCGCTCGCGACCGGAACCGTGACCGTGTCGCTGTATAAGGGCGTCGTGTCCTATGTCTCGGTAAGCGACGCGCCGCATTCGCTCTACACCAACGACAGCTCGATGGAGAGCGAAGGTTCGTTCGACCACAAGGACTCCGAGGGATTTCTCGGCGTGCTCGGCGTCTCGGCTCGCGCTTTGGCGCATGCCGGGCAGGTCAAGGCCAACGGCGGGTAAGGCCTGGCAATTGTCGCATATGGGCGGCGCGGTTGGCGATAAGCTGGCCGCGCCGTTTTGGTTTTACAAGGAAGTGTCTGAAAGCAAGGATTCGTAGTCGCGAGCGCCTTGCAGGATATGAACGATTTCTATTCTCGTTTCATAGACCCGGTAGAAGATCAGATAGTTCCGATACACGCAACGACGAATTCCCTTCGATTTATATCGTGGCATCAAGGGACAGGCATGGGGCAACTTGGCAAGTTTTTCTCATCTTTCAAGGAGTTCATCCACGAATGTCGCTGCGCGATTGGGGTTGCCAAGCCGGATATAGTCGCCAATATTGACAAGCTCCGCATAGGCTTGTTCAGTTATAACAACTTTCATTTACGATAGCGTTTGCGCAGAGCTTTTCGAGCGGTCTGCACATCCTGCATGCGTCCGGCATTGGCATCCGCAAGTCCCCTCGCTATGGCATCGTCTAGAGCGCTCAAGCGCTTCTCATGATCCATCCAGCTTCGCAGAGCCACGCGGACCACTTCGCTGTTCGATCCATAGTCGCCTGCGCTAACCTTATGACGGATCATTTTTGCCATTTCGGAGGGTAGCGTGATGGATAATTTTTCCGCATTTTGCATCGTTGACTCTGATTTTTGTGTCTGGTGATGATCTGGTAGTATTTTATCCTATTTTATATGTGTTGGGAAGCGTCGACCATGCGTTCAAACGGCAACTTGCCGGATACGCTCAATACCCCTATATTTCCAGTATGTTATTTTGCAGGAGTTTTATTTGGCTATGACACACAGCGCCCCAGAGACCGCTTCTCCCGTTTCCGCCGAGGACGAATCCGCGCGGCGCGTGGCGCGGCTTGAGAAGCTCACGGCGCTTTGCGGCGATCCGTTCCAGATGACATCCTTCGCGAAGACCCATTCCGCGCTGGCGGTCAAGGAGCAGTGCGCGACCTTGGCGGCGGGCGAGAAGACGAACCTGCGCGTGTCGGTCGCGGGGCGGGTGATGGCGATCCGCAATGGCGGGATGTTCGTCGTGATCTTGGACGATTCCGATCGTTTACAGATTTTTCATGATATCAAAAACGTCGCTCCGGCGCGGGCGCAACTGCTTGATCTGCTCGATTTGGGCGACATCGTGGGCGTGACGGGGCTGGTGCGGCGCACGCCGCGCGGCGAGATCACGGTAGACGCGGAGGAGCTTGAGGTTTTATCCAAGGCTTTGGAACCGCCGCCGGAGAAATTCCACGGCCTTAAGGACATCGACGCGCGTTACCGCCACCGCGAGCAAGACCTTGTGGCGACGCCGCGCACGCGCGAGACTTTGCGGGCGCGGTACAAGATGGTGTCGTCGATCCGGCGTTTTCTCGACGATCAAGGCTTCCTCGAAGTCGAAACGCCGATGATGCACGTCATCGCGGGCGGCGCGACGGCCAAGCCTTTCGTCACGCATCACAACAAACTCGATATGCCGCTTTATATGCGGGTCGCGCCGGAGCTTCACCTTAAACGGCTCGTGATCGGCGGGTTGTCGGAGAAGCTGTACGAGATCAACAGGTGTTTCAGGAACGAGGGGTTAAGCCCTAAGCATAATCCGGAATTCACGTCGCTGGAGCTGTATCAGGCCTATGTCGACTTCAACGCGATGATTGCCATCAGCGAGGCGATTGTGGCCCATGCCGCGAAGGTTTTGCACGGCAAGACGCAGGTGAGCTTCGGCGGGACTGAGATCGACTTTACGCCGCCATGGCCGCGCCGCGCGATGCTGGATTTGATCAAGGAACATGCCGGGATCAACCTTGCCGTCTGCCGCGACCCCGCCGAAGCGCGGGCGCTGGCCCTGAAGATCGGCGTTCACGTCGCGGAGGGCGTGAGCTGGGGGCAAGTGGTGGAGGCTGTGTTCGGCGAGAAGGTCGAGGACAAGCTGATCCAGCCGACGCACGTGATCGACCTGCCGAAGGAAATCTCCCCATTGGCAAAGGCGTGGCCAGAACGTCCGCATGTGGCGCAGCGTTTTGAAGCCTATGTCAACGGGTGGGAGATCATCAACGGTTTCAGCGAGTTGAACGATCCGCGCGAGCAACGCGCGAGGTTTCTGGAGCAAGCCGAGCAAAAGCGCGGCCCCGACGAGCCGCCGCATCCCATCGACGAGGATTTCATCAAGGCTCTGGCCTTCGGCATGCCGCCCATGGGAGGCGTTGGCCTCGGCATCGACCGCCTTGGGATGCTGCTGACCGACAGCGCCTCGATCCGCGACGTGATCGCGTTCCCGACGATGAAGCCGGTGGGGTGAGGGTATTTACGTTTTAAGGCTTAGGCGCACAGGCGCATTTCGTTGCCTTGCGCGAGGCGAAGGCCGATGGCTGCTCAGGCGCCCGGATTCTGTCAACGCGCGCCATTCTTCAAGGTTAGACGCAACGTCGTTTTGTATGCGTTCGGCGGTTTCTGGGGGATGGTGCGCTAAAAACCCTGCGAGCCTAGTTTGCATCATAGAAGTTGCCAACTCGATTCTTATGCGCACTCCACTTCTTTTTTCGAATTCATCTGCAAGATAAGGGCTAATATTGGGTTTCTGTAATAATGGAACACACAGCATATTTTCAGGGTGTTGTTCTTTTATTACAGAGGCTATGTCTATGATGCCGATTTTCCCATTCGGCTCTTTTGTGTAATTGCCGATGCAAATGTCCGAATGTATTGAGCCATACTTTTCCCAAATATCCGCACTGAAAGCCCCCAAGCTACGCCCAATATTCTCCACGTCTGTTTCGTTAAGTTTGGTCATATCAAATTTTGGGCCAAGCCTTTCCATAACAATAAAGCTAGGGTCGGTTCCCCATGCTAATGGCTTTGGCGTAACATACAGATCATCCTTCGCCGGATAGAGTTTTTGTAATATTCCGAATTCTCTTTCGACTTGCAGCCCCTCCGGGATTGGATTCCTTTTGAGGGTGACAACTTTTACAACGCAGTCAGGATCAGCGTCAGGGATTAGCGCGATGCTACTCGGCCCTATACGGAGAATAGTGGCTTCAGGGAATGGCTGCGATTTATCTCCGTCCGCCCAAATTAAAAGCCTAGTCGCCAGATCGTGCATATATCCAAAATTATCTCCATCATCGAGCATGGGAAATGCTTCCTTATCGCTTATGACAGACACACGCAAATATTATCACAAATTGTGTTAATATAATACTTTCGCTGCCGTTTTTGCTTCAGATTTGCCAGTTATCCCACAACCGCCACCCTGCCCCCAGGCTGGCGCTCCAGAAGGCCTGCCAGTTCGAGTTCCAGAAGGATCGTCAGAATCATAGGCGCGGGGAAGCCTGTGGCGCGGATGAGGTCGTCCACGGCGACGGGCGAGGGGCCGAGCGCTTCGGCGACGGCTTTGCGGGCCTTGGCGAGCAGGATTTCGTCAAAGCTCGCGCCGTCCGTCGGAGCGTCGGAGAATCCACGCGAGGGAGGCTCTGCGAGGCGTCTTGGCAGGCTGTGGATATGGGCGAGCACGTCGGCGGCTTTTTCGGTCAGGACCGCCCCCTGCCTCAGCAAATCGTTGGTTCCTCCGCAGCGTGGATCGAGCGGCGAGCCGGGAACGGCGAAGACTTCCCTGCCCTGCTCCAGCGCCATGCGGGCCGTGATGAGCGAGCCGGATTTCAGGGCGGCTTCGACCACGACCACGCCGAGACTTAAGCCTGAGATGATGCGGTTGCGGCGCGGGAACAGTTTGGCGAAAGGCTCAAGTCCGGCGGGCTGGTCCGAGACGATGCAGCCTTGCTCGGCGATACGCGCGTAAAGCTCGCGGTTTTCTTCGGGGTAGACGATATCCACGCCTCCCGCGAGGACGGCGACGGTTCCGGTGGCGAGGCTTGCGGCGTGCGCGGAAGCGTCTATGCCTCGCGCCAGACCGGACACGATGGCGACATTCTCATTCCCTAAATCCCGCGCCAGCGTTTCGGCCATCTTGCGCCCGTTGAGCGAGGCGTTGCGCGCGCCGACGATACCGATGGCTCGGCGCGGCAGCAAGCCGAGATGGCCCAGAACCGTGATGATCGGCGGCGCGTCTTCGATGGCGGCAAGCGCTTCGGGGTAATCAGGCTCGCCCCAGCCGATCAGTTTCGCGCCGATTTTTGCGGTTCGCTTTAGCTCTTCGTCGATCAGGTTCTGCGCGGGCAGTTTAAGGGAGGCTTTGCCGCCTCGCGCCGCGAGTTCCGGCACGGCTTCCAGCGCGGCTTTGGCTGAGCCGAAGCGCCTTAGAAGCTGTCGGAACGTGATCGGGCCGACATGTTCGGTTCGCGTCAGGCGCAGCCAATCACGACGCTCGTCTTCGCTTAAAGAACGCACAGGATTCATGGGGTTTTGCTCTTGCCCAGCTTGATCTTCGGCTCGCGCCCTTCGATCAGCCGCTTGATGTTGTCGCGATGCGTGAAGTAGACCAGCATGGCGGCGGGTACGCCGAAATCCAGCGCCGGGCTTCCGCCCCAGATCGCGCCATAGACGGGCATGAGGGCTATGGCTACCAGCGCGGCAAGCGACGAATAGCGGAACGCGAAGGCAACAGCGAGCCATGTCGCCATGACGGCGAGGCCTGCGGGCCAGCATAGGGCCGTGATCGCGCCGATGGATGTCGCCACGCCTTTGCCGCCTTTGAATTTGAGCCAGACGGGGAAGACGTGGCCCAGCAAGGCGCAGAAGGCGGCGACTGGCGCGGCCTCCGGGTTCATGGCTCCCAGCGCCAACACGGCCAGCGCGCCTTTCAGGCCATCGAGGAGCAAGGTCAAGGCCGCGAGTTTCTTGTTGCCGGTGCGCAGGACGTTGGTCGCGCCGATGTTGCCGGAACCTATCGCGCGGATGTCGCCCAATCCCGCAATGCGCGTGAGAAGCAGGCCGAAGGGAACGCTGCCGATCAGATAGGCGGCAAGCGAGGTGGCGACGAGTATTTCCGGTTTCATCTTATGTAATCCCCAAGCCCTGATGTTCCATTTTTAAGGATACTCGCAAATGGAAGAAACCGTCATCGCGAGGAGCCAAAGGCGACGACGCGATCCAGAGTCGAAAGAGCTGTCCTGCGGGACTCTGGATTGCCACGTCGCTTCGCTCCTCGCAATGACGGCACTTGAAATGCCATTTCGGATTTCTACGGATACAGGATCTAAGTTCCAAGAAGGGTCTGATAATTACCATCTTATTACGCGCTCCCCGAACTCCGTTCCCTGCTTATGTTACGCCTAGCGTGGCTCTGGCCACTGCCATATCCTTGATGATTTGCGTCTTGAGCGCGTCGAGGCTGGGGAAAGCTTGCTCGGCGCGCAGGAAGGCTTCGAGGCTTATTTCCCACTCCTGACCATAGATATCTTCGCTGAAATCGAAAAGATGAACTTCCAGCAGCTCGGTCTTGCCGTCCACGGTCGGGCGCACGCCGATATTGGCGACTCCGCGATAGGCAAGAGCTTCCCCGGTTCGGCTCGCCTTCACGGCATAGACGCCGTAGCGCGGACGCAGATAATCTCCGAGCGTCAAATTGGCGGTCGGCACACCGATCACGCGGCCACGGCCAGCGCCTGCCTTGACTTTTCCGGCGATCGACCAGCGGCGGCCAAGGACGCGGGTGGCGGTTGCGATATCGCCTTCCTGCAATGCCTTCCGCACATGCGAGGAGGAAAGGGATTCTCCGCCGTCGCCCATCGCCAGCGGAACGGGGGTGACTTCCACGCCGTACGGGGCCAGATCATCGCTGAGAACCTGCATGTTGCCGCTACGCTTGCTGCCATAGACGAAGTCCGTTCCAGCCAGCACTTGTTGCGCCCCATAAGTTTCGCGCAACACGCGCGCGGCGAAATCCTGCGCCGAAAGTTGCGAGAATTCAGGCGTAAAGGGCAGCGTGATGACTTCGTCGACGCCAAGTCGGCGCAACAGACTTTCGCGCGTCGCGCTTGAGGTCAGGCGAAACGGGGGGGCGTCGGGGTTCAGGACCGCGCGGGGGTGCGGTTCGAAGGTCATCACCCGCGCGGGGATGCCTTTAGTTCTTGCAGCAGCTATTGTCGTCGCGACCAGCGCGGCATGGCCACGGTGCACGCCGTCGAAATTGCCGAGCGCGAGCGCGCCGCCTTTGAGGATCGGGCCTTGTCCCGTCATGGCGTTTCTTTTCCCCTATGCGGGTGGCTGCTGTCCGCGTTGTCCATTCTTGATCTTCTCATAACTACCAAGGTGATGGGGAAATTTTCACGGCAAGGACGGCCAGATTCCCTCCCCCTTGCGGGGAGGGTTAGGGTGGGGGACCAGAAGACAGAAAGCAAGTATCAGGCATCAGAACGACCTTGCGGCAAGACTATGTTTTCTAATCCCTGCTCTCTGCTTGCTGAAGCTCCCCCACCCTAACCCTCCCCGCAAGGGGGAGGGAATC
>JBEOJY010000033.1:0-95216 GCA_040275305.1 Bdellovibrionales bacterium
TGTTTCGCGCGGTTGTTCGAGGCGTGGGGCTTCAGGTTGGGTTATTTTGCTTTCTGGCGATGTGGCTAATCCGGTAGGGGAGGCTTGGACCTCTGAAGCCAGAGTTTCCGTGATTTTCGCGTGAGTTTGCCGTGCTGCTGGTTGTTGCGCGAGAGGGCTATCAGTGATGGCGCGGTGGGGCTTCGTGATGGTTGGACGACTGAGGTCTTGGGCTGCTTGTCGCAGTGATGGGGGCGAGGCCGGAGCGTGTGTCGTCGGCGTGGCGATTTGCGCAAGCGATGGCGAGGCTGGGGGGCGGGCTATAGCTATGCTTTGCGCTTGCGTGGGCGCGGTTGCTGCGGTTGTTGGCTTTCTAGATGTTGCATTTGCTACTTGCGATAGAGATGCCGCGTTGGGTGAAGTTTTGTCGGTTTGCATCAAGGGCTGGTTTGCCGCAGCTCGGTTGATTGTCATTGGGGTCGGTGGCGTGATCGACGTGATTTTTGCGCTTAAGGTGGTCGTTGTCGCTACGGGAGATTGGCGCAGCGCATTTTCGTGGAGGGGCGTTTTGGTGGCGCGCAGGGATACGACGCGGACTATGCGGTTGCCTTGCTCGTGTTTAGGTTCCATTTCTTTTAGTTGCCGCATGCTTGAGATCAGCTTCTGCTTGAGACCGCTGTCGGCATTAGCTCCATCCAGCCTTTGAAGCGTTTCCTCCATTTTCTTGCCGACAACGCTTGCCGCTTGGCGGATTTCTTTTGCCTGTTGTCCGCTGGGGAGGTTCGCGTTGCCGGATGCGCCGAGGCTGCGCGTTAGCGATGCGACTGATTTCGACAGGCTGATGAGCCCTATTTGCGCTTCCATGGACTGGGCTGTGTCTGCCATCGCTTGCGCCAGCATGCGGGCGATATTGCGCAGGGTTGCCAGTTCGTAGCGCGTCATCGTTTCCGTGTCGTGGACCTGATGTCCTCTTGCCACTTCAGCGATGAAGACCAAGTTCTGCCCCGATGTCTCGGTGTCGGGAAGGATGCGTTGCGCGGAAGCTTTCGTCACGGGTGGTTCCTTTACTGGTTTGCGGGAAGGTTTGCTGCTTTGTCGATGGGTAAGATGACGATTTGCGCGCGCGAGCCGGGAATAAGCTGCTCGATCAGTTCGTTTTGATCTTGATAAACGAGGCGCAGCGAAAGAAGTTGAGTCGCTTCCGGTTTCTCTCCGCTGGAGTCCCGCAGGCCGGAAAGCAAGTGCCGTATAAAGTGAAGCATGTCTTCGCGATGGTCGCTGAGTTCCGGCAGCGCTGATAAGAACGCCGCTTCCGCAGATCCACAGGCGGTTTCTATGCGTAGATCCAGCGTTTCATAGGTTGCCCATAGCAATTGCGCGGCGCGATGCAAAGGTGGCGGAAGCGGTTTCGCTGTGGCTGGAGCTTTAGGGGCTAAGTCTGGCTTTCGTTCAGTCATGCATGACTCCAGCATCGCAAGGCAGGTTTCCTTTGCCGCGCTTATGCTTTGGATTGTGATGCTGGCTGTCTGGCTGCCTGTGAAAGGCTTGCTGGATGGCTTGCGGAGATAGTTACTATTTAGTCAGAATTAATCTGTCGTTCGCCGTTATGCGCAATTTGTATTCCTCGTCTCTATGAATGATGACAAGTTCGCGCAGCTTTTGAAACAGTTCCTCGCTTGTAACTCGTTGGTTGAAAACGTCTACCGTTCGCGCTGGGCTTGTTTTCCCGCCTTCTGCGCGGGAGGCCGTAACTGCGCCGCTAGCTGGTCTGTCTTTTAACATTATGAATACCCTTAACGTATCGGTTAGCCTTGAACAATCGGGGCTGGCTTCTTCATAATGATAGTCATTCTTATTTGCAAGTAGTTTTTTGGACTGTTTTAAGCGCGGCAATCTCTTTTGCCCGCGATACTAAGGCGCAGCGCTGGCGCGTATGGCTAGGAGCGTAAGCGCGAGGGTTCCGGCGGCGATGCGATACCACGCGAAGGGCGCGAATCCGTGCTTGCCGACGAAGTTCACAAAGACCCGGACGACTGCAAGCGCCGAGAGGAAGGCGACGACGAAGCCTATGGCGATCATCATGGCATCGTTGCCGCTTAGCGCGTGGGCGTTTTTATACACGTCGTAAGCCGTGGCTCCGACCATGGTCGGGATGGCGAGGAAGAACGAAAATTCCGCCGCCGTTTTGCGTTCAACTTTGAGCATCAGAGCGCCCATGATGGTTGCGCCGGAGCGCGAGATGCCGGGAATCATGGCGAGGCACTGAAACGCGCCAATTTGTAGCGCGGTTTTAAGCGGTATTTTTTCAACGGCTTTGATATTGGTTTTGGGCGCATATTTTTCGATTACGAGAATCAGCACGCCTCCGACGATATAGGCACTCGACACGATCCATGGGTTGAACAGCACGTTCTTTATGAAGTCGTGAGCGAAGACTCCAATAACGGCGGCCGGGAGAAAGGCGAGGAGCACTACGGAGATGAAGCGTTGGGAGCTTTTTGATTTAGGGGCTGTAACGGCGACATTCCATAAACGCTGGAAGTATGTCACGACGACAGCCAGAATTGCGCCTAGCTGCACGACGATTTCGAAGACTTTTCCGGGCGGGCCCTGAAAATTCAGGATTTCGTCCATCAATAACAAGTGGCCTGTCGAGGATACGGGGAGGAATTCCGTTAGACCCTCCACAAGACCGAGAATTGCCGAGCCAATGAATGCGTCTGTCATTTAGTCGTCCTTAATACCGTGTGTGCGCGAAGCGATTCAGAGTTGGACATGCTGTTCTTTGCGGCTCTGGATTGCTTCGTCGCGATGCTCCTCGCAATGACGGATATTTTCGTCTTGATTAGACGATTTTTTGTCCGGTTTTTTGCCAGTCGCTTACGAATTGCGCGAGGCCTTTTTCGGTCAGCGGATGATCGAAGAGTTGATAGATAACCTTCGGCGGCATCGTCGCGACATGCGCTCCTAATTTCGCCGCTGTGACGACATGTTGCGGGTGGCGCACCGAGGCGACAAGGATTTCCGTTTTGAATTGCGGGTAGGCGGCGTAGATGTCCACGATGTCCGCAATGAGTTGCATCCCGTCTTCGCCGATGTCGTCAAGTCTTCCGACGAAAGGCGAGACGAAGGTCGCTCCCGCTTTGGCGGCGAGAATGGCTTGCGCGGGCGAGAAACACAGCGTGACGTTGACCTGCGTGCCTTCCTGCGACAGATTTTTGCAGGTTTTAAGTCCTGCGGGAGTCAGGGGGACTTTGACGGCGACATTTTTGGCGATTTTCCTTAATATCTCGGCTTCTGCCATCATGCCTTCGTAGTCCGTCGCCGCGACTTCGGCGCTGACGGGGCCGGAGACGACTGCGCAAATCTCGCGGATCAAGTCGACGAAGCTTTTGTGGCCGGATTTGGCGACGAGGGAAGGGTTTGTGGTTACGCCGTCGAGCAAGCCTGTCGCGGCGAGGTCTTTGATGTCTTTGAGGTCGGCGGTATCGACAAAGAACTTCACGGGGTTGTCTCCTTTGCTGCAAGCGTTTCGGCGTTGTATTGTCGGGTGGGATCATACCTGATTGCGGCGGCGCTGCAACGAGGGAATGGGAGGGTTTTTCTGGTTTATATTCATCACACTATGAAAGTCGGCAAAGCGATGTTTGGCAGCGCTGCGTCACACCCGCGAAGGCGGGTGTCCAACCCCTGCATTCGATGCGTGCGCTTTACTTGCTTGTGTTGCGCTTGTTTTAATATCGGGAGATGGATGCCCGCCTTCTCGGGCATGACGCTTGTCTTGTGGCAAAATTCCGCCAACTCTACATGTGCCGGGGGGGTATGCCACAGATCGTGAAGGTTCTTTTGCCTCTGCCGTTGGCGGGGGCTTACGATTACCTGCTTCCTGACGGGATGTCGGTGGAGGCCGGGCAGATGGCGCTGGTCCCGCTGGGTTCAAGGCAGGCGGTCGGCGTGGCGTGGGGGCTGGCTGACCGCAGCGAAGCTCCGCCGGACAAGCTGAAGCCCGTGATCGGGCTTTGCGGCGCGGATTTCGCGGTTATGCCTCCCGCGACGATGGGATTCGTCGATTGGGTCGCGCGTTATACGCTGACGCCGCCGGGTGCCGTCCTTAAGATGGTTTTGGGGAGTCTTAAGCTGTCTCAACGTAAGAAGGGCGATAAGTTCAACGGCGCGCGCGCGTATCCAGATCATTGTTTTCCCGCTTTGAACGAGGAGCAGGGGAAAGCCTCTGAGCTTCTCGTCGGTAAAGTCGAAAATGGGGGGTACTCCGCCACTTTGCTGGACGGCGTGACGGGCAGCGGCAAGACGGAAGTGTTTTGCGAGGCGGTCGCGGCGTGTTTGCGGCAGGGGCGGCAGGCGCTGATCCTGTTGCCGGAAATTGCGATGACGGCGGCTTTGCTTGATCGGTTGGCGGCGAGGTTCGGCGCGAAGCTTACGGAGTGGCATTCAGAGCTTACCGAGCGGCAGAGGCGGCTTAATTGGCACGCAATCGCGCGGGGGGAGGCGAATCTGGTGCTTGGCGCACGGTCGGCTTTGTTCCTGCCTTATCCGGATTTGGGGTTGATCGTGGTCGACGAGGAGCACGAGGCGGCCTACAAGCAGGAAGAGGGCGTTATTTATCATGGGCGCGATATGGCGGTCGCGCGGGCGCATATCGGCGGGATTCCCATTGTTTTGTCGAGCGCTACGCCGTCGCTGGAGACGCTTTATAACGTACGGCAAGGCAAATATGGTTCCGCGCGGATGATTAACCGCTTCGGCGTCGCGCGGATGCCGGAGATCAAGCTTATTGATTTGCGGGCTTGCGAGATGGGTTCGCAGCGTTTCTTGAGTCCGCCCTTGCTTAAGGCTCTGACGGAGACTCTGGAAAAAAAGCAGCAGGCGATGTTGTTCTTGAATCGCAGGGGCTATGCGCCGTTGACGTTGTGCCGCGCCTGTGGGCATCGGTTACAATGTCCGAACTGCACGAGCTGGCTGATCGAACATAAGGCTATCGGCAAACTGCGCTGTCATCATTGCGACTACGTGACTAAAATTCCGCAGGCTTGTCCGTCCTGCAAGGCGGAAGGGAAGTTCGCGGCTTGCGGTCCGGGGATTGAGCGGATCGCGGAGGAACTTCGCGCGGTGCTGCCAGCGGCTCGATTCTCGATTATGGCGAGCGATACTTTGTCCGGGCCGCAGGCGGCGCAGGAGCTTGTTCGGCAAATGGCGGAGCATGAGCTTGATTTGCTGATCGGAACGCAGATCATGGCGAAGGGGTATCATTTTCCGGCTCTGACGTTGGTGGGGGTCATAGACGCAGATTTAGGGTTGGGCGGCGGAGATCCTCGCGCGACGGAGCGCACCTTTCAGCTTTTGCAGCAGATGGCGGGGCGTAGTGGGCGGGCGGAGGAGGCCGGGCGCGTGTTGTTGCAGACGACAGCGCCGGAGCACCCTGTCATGCAGGCTCTGGTCAAGGGGGATCGAGACGCTTTTATGCAGGCGGAGCTTCAGGAACGCGCGGCGTGGCGCTTGCCACCTGTCTGCAAGTTGGCGAGCCTTACGGTTTCTGGCGCACATGCGCCGGAGGTCATCGCGCTTGCCAACGAGTTGGCGGCCAAGGCTCCGCAATTGGCCGATGTATCAATTCTTGGTCCTGCGCCTGCGCCCTTTGCCATGCTGCGCGGGAGGTATAGGCATCGTCTGATGATTCAGGCTCCGCGCAGCGTGAACCTGCCTAACCTCGTGCGCGATTGGGTGGCGCAGGTGAAGGTTCCCCATGCGCTGAGGCTGCATGTGGATATCGATCCGTATGGGTTTCTGTAATCGCAATCGTAATTGCCAAGCTGTCGCAGCATTGAAGGCAGGGTTAGGAAAGCTCAACCGCGAGCGTTATCGCGAAGAGCTTTCTTCAGGCGACGATGCGATCCAGAGTCCTATAAGAAAGCCCTTCCGACTCTGGATTGCCGCGTCGATCCCGCCGAAGGCGGTAATCTCCTCGCAATGACGGCGCTTTTCGCGACGTTTGTCTTTATAAGTCAGTGAAGAGCTTGGTAGTTACTTGCCATCAGCTCTTATAAATCTCGATGATCTTATCGAGGAGCTTCAGGGCCTCTTCGCGCGGGCGCTGGAAGCAGTTGCGGCCAATGATCGAGCCGTTGCCGCCGCCTGCGTGGATCGCGCGGGCGTCGTCGAACACGCTGTCCTCGCCTTTGGCCGCGCCGCCGGAGAAGACTACTATGCGACGCCCGTTAAACGAGCACTGCATGATGTGTTTGACGCGCTCCGGCAGCGTGCCGATGGCTATTTTCTTGTCCTCGTAGACTTTCTTGGAGTCCTTGTTTTCAAGGCAGGCCGAAGGAAGCTTGACCTTGATGATGTTCGCGCCAAGCAGGGCGGCCATATGCGCTGCGTAGCCGACGATGTCCATGGCGGTTTCGCCGTCTTTGGTGACTTCGCCGCCGCGCGGGTAGGACCACACCACGACAACCAAGCCTTTGGATTTGGCTTCGCGGGCGAGGTCGCGCAATTCTTCATACTGGTCATACATGGCGTCGGAGCCTGGATAGATCGTGAAACCGATGGCCGAAGCGCCAAGGCGCAGGGCATCGTCGATGCTGGCGGTTACGGCTTGATCCGCGTTTTCCTTCTGGCGCGACAGGCTGTTGGCGCTGTTCATTTTTAAGATGGTCGGAATGCAGCCTGCGAAGGTGTCGGCTCCGGCGGCTAGAGGGCCGAGCGGCGCGGCGTAGGCGCTCAAGCCTGCGTCAACCGCGAGCTGGTAATGGTAATGCGGGTCGTAGGCGGGGGGATTGACGGCGAAACTGCGGGCTGGTCCGTGCTCGAAGCCTTGATCGACCGGGAGTATGACGAGGCGACCTGTGCCGCCGAGGCGTCCGGCCATCAGAATGCGGGCCAAATTGGCTTTGGTTCCCGGCGTTTCGCCTTCGTAGTTCTTGAGGATATCGCTGACGCGCGCTGTCATTTTCATATGCAACTTCTCCGTGTGTGGATTGTTCTTATCCGCCTATCGCCTTGGAAGCTAATCAGCGAGTTGATAACGCAAGTCTTTCGCTTTGTCCAATCGGGCGAATCGTGAGAGTCTGGCGTACTTGGTTGGGCGCTATGGGGTTAGTTGATATGCGTTTTTTGTTGATCGGGTCGTCTGTTTGTGGATGGCGCACGTGTCTTTGCGGCAGTTCCGCTCGTCTGGGGATTGCGATCGGTCCGATTTTGTTTGTTATTGCTATGATTGGCGTTTTGTCGACGGCGATGATGTCAGGCATTGGGAATTTTGGCACCGCGAGCGTGGCAGATCGCATTTCAATCAACATCATTACGCAGGCCAATCTTATCAGGGCCAAGATCAACGAATGCAATCTGACTTATGGCACCGATTCCAATTACGATGGATATCCTTCGTCCGACACGACTAATGGAACGCTGGTTTCCGCGTTGCTGTGTCAGGGCGATAACGCGGGCTTACAGAATATCTGGAGTGGCACGCGCGTAACAAGTTTACCGCCGCCGCCGCCAGGTTTTGGCCCGTGGCGGTATATCAACACTAACGGCACGGGATTTGGAGGGACAGCTGCGGGGGGGCGTTGTATTTGGATAGCGCCGACTTCGGCTAGCCCTTCCTCTAATGCGGGCATTGTTACAGGGTTGACGAAGGCTGCCAGCAAATTTACGCAAGCAACGGCGAATGACGGCGCCTCGGAGGTTAATTATAACCCGGCCAGTTCTACGCAGCGTTTCGTGGTTTGGATTACGCCACCGGCAGTTGGAGCTGAGGACGACAACTGCAAGCCTTGAAACTTTTTCCAATGGCTGAATGCGGTTATGTAAGTGGACAGTGCCGAAGGGGGCTGTATGCCGGATGAATTGTCATTGCTGCGGATTTGCGCTGACGAAGTTCTGAAGAAAGTAGAACAATGGCAGGGGTGGTTGCGAATGGAGCGCCGCGCTTCTTCGGCGACTGTAGAGGCTTATGGGTTCGATCTTGACAGTTTTCTTGGGTTTTTGTCTGGGCATCTCGGCCAGCGCATCACGCTGGATAGTTTGGCTAATCTTTCCTTGACGGATTTGAGGGCGTGGCTGGCTTTCGAGGCAAAGCAGGGCAAGCAGGCCGCTTCGCGCGCAAGACTTGTCGCCGGGGTGAGAAATTTTTTCAGGTGGCTTGATCGTTCAGGGGTCTTACACAACAGCGCCATTGGTCTTTTGAGAAATCCTAAGCTTGCGAGGCGGTTGCCGCGACCGATGGGCAAGAGCGATATCAAAGATATGCTGCAAGCCGCACACCAGAACGCGCCCGTGGACGAAGTTTGGGTTGGGTTACGCGATGAAGCTTTGTTCACACTTCTTTACGGCGCTGGGTTGCGTTTGGGCGAGGCGCTTTCGCTAACTCATGGCGATCTTTCGGCGGGCGATCAAATTTGCGTTGTGGGCAAGGGTGGGAAGCAACGTCTTGTGCCCTTATTGCCTATCGTTCGTTGTATGATCGGCCGCTATGTCAAGGCATGCCCGTATCAACAGCATCATGCTAAGTGGCCTGTTTTTTTGGGGGTTCGCGGCGGACGTTTGAATCCGGCCGTGGCTGAGCGTTGTTTAAGGACTTTGCGACAGACTTTGCATTTACCTGATAATGTAACGCCTCATTCCCTGCGGCATAGCTTTGCGACGCATCTGCTTACGTCTGGCGCGGATCTACGCAGTTTGCAGGAATTATTGGGGCATTGCTCGCTTTCCACTACGCAGCTTTATACGCAGGTGGACCCGCAGCATTTGGCAAAGGCCTATACGAACTTTCACCCCCGCGCGGGTCATAAATGATAGGGAAAATGCGCTGCGGAAATGTGGGGCATATGACAAATCATAGCGGGTAATCGGATGCGTCAATTACCCGCTATCAACCCGAACAGGTTTTTGGCGTTATCTTCCGATCGGAACGTGGAAGTAGACGCCTGCGATTTCCGCGCCAGGGTTGCGGCGGGTTAGTCCTGCGTTGGAAATGTGGCTAACCTGAGCCGTTACACGCATTTCATTTTTAAATCTCCAACCCAGTTCGATTTGTGAGCGGAATTCTACAAATGAGCCGAGAGGCGCCATGTTTCCCCGATAAAAAAGGCCTACGCCTTCACTCCATGTCACAATAATGTGTCGGCCGATATATCCATCAAATGCAAGGCCGCCAAGCCCATATAGGGCTCCCAGCGATGTGACTTCTCCTGCGACAAAGGGGTGTAGCTGGACATAGCGATCCCAACCTGAAAACCATGTTGACATTTTAGGAAGCAACGATACGCCCCAGCGGTATTCCGCGCGGAAATCTGCTGATTGCTTGTGTGATTCTGACTTATTGAAATTCATGTAACCGAGACCGAAGGATAACAGGTTCGGTTGCGCATTAGACGCGGCTTGCGCTGGCGTGGCGCTGGCGATGAGTAGGGCAGCGACGATAGATAGCATAACGCGCATCGATTGGATCTCCTGATTAACGTGTTGGGGGAATGTGCTCTGTTGCCTAGCTGTAGTTTGGTTGAAACGGTAGACTGCTATGTTTTGCGAACAGTGACAAGGAACTTGTCGACTTCACTTTGCAATTGGCGCGCTTCCGCACTTAGGCTTTTGGCCAGATCGAGGACTTGACCTGATGTGGTTTTGGTTTCTCCTGCCGCTTTGACAACAGTGCTTACATTGCGCGAAACATCGTGCGTCGCGTTGGCGACTTCCTGCACGTTTCTGGCAATTTCCTGCGTTGCCGCGCGTTGTTCTGTTATGGAGGAGGATATGCCGGTGGCCACCGCATCGGATTCTGAAATTGTATGGACAACATCCTTCAGCGCTTTGGCAACTCGCTCACTTACGTTGCGCATAGCGTTAATTTGTTCGGTAATCTCCTCGGTCGCTCGCGCTGCTTGATTGGCCAGACTTTTTACTTCTCCAGCCACAACAGCAAATCCTTTGCCAGCTTCGCCTGCGCGCGCGGCCTCTATGGTTGCGTTTAGCGCGAGAAGATTGGTTTGCTCCGATATTTCTCCAATCATTGCAACAATGCTGCCAATTTTTTCTGTGGCTGTTACAAGTTCTTGCACTTCCTGATCTGTGCCGCTTGCGCACTGCACCGCATTTTTTGAGATTGACGTCGATTGCGTTACTTGACGGTCGATTTCGCTAATTGAAGCCGATAATTCTTCAGCCGCTGTCGCAACGGTTTGGGCGTTTGCTAACATTTCTGTGGCGGCCGCTGCCGCTGCGTTTGATTGCGATTCCGTTGTGAGCGCATTGCCTGACATGGATTCTGCCGAACCTTGCACTTGATGCGCAACCATGGCAACGCTTTCTACTACTTTTTTTACCGATTTTTCGAACATATTGGCGTGTGAATGGAAAAGCATAATCCTTTCCTCAGTCGCCTGCGTAATGCCGTTGATTGCCGTCGCGCTTTTTCGTAACGCGCCAGTGAATCCGGTTTCTAAAATTTTTCTGTAATATTTCCCTTGGCTTACAGTTCCCATGGAATGGCTGATTTCGCGTGTTAGTCCATCTATCATGTCAACGAAATGGTTTATTTGGGTCGCAAGTTTGTACAGATTCCCTGATTCATTGATCGAAACAATTCGCGCTTCGTAGTCGCCTTGCTCCAACCTGTGTATGCAGTTTTCCATTTTATTAATTGATTGGCTAGCTTTCCGGCAGAATAGCATTGCGCCCAACGCAACCGTTAACGCGGATGCAAGCATAGTCAGGGATAACCACGCTGGTTCCTGTAGCGCAACCGAAATTAAGGCTCCAAACAGCAAGAGCGCCGACACTTTCTGGAGCGCTTCTCCTTTAGATAGTGAAGACATATTCATCATAGCTACAACCTTCTTGCTTTAACTTGTTGCGCAAAGCGGCCAACGACGCATTCGCAGCTTCCTTTGGGTTCGAGCACTTGCGTTCTATATCGAGCAATGTGGCGTAGAGGGGGGATATTTTTTCAATTTGCTTTGTCGTGGGTTTGCGGCGGCTCGAATGATAGCTGATCACAGTGCCCGACGAATCCATGGAGGGCGTTACATGGGCGAAGACCCAATAGTAATTACCATTTTTTGCCATATTTTTTACGTAGGCAAAGATTTCGCGTTTATCCGTGAGGGTATCCCATAGGAGCTTGAATATACCCCGTGGCATATCGGGGTGCCGCACTAGGCAATGGGGGCTTCCTATGGCTTCCTTTTCGCTTAGCTGCGCGATTCTTAAGAACACATCATTGGCATAGGTAATGTGCCCTTTTAGATCGGTTTTGCTAACGATAATTTCGTCGGCGCCCAGTACGTTTTCGTAGGTGGTTGGCTTGACTGTATCAGCAAATCTTTGTTTGATCATGGGAGGGCAATCCAGTTTGTCGCTTGCTTTTTTTAGCGCTAACATGATTCGTGGTTGTATATAGTTTTTTTGTGCGGGAGCAGCGGAATTCTAATTTGACGTGTTGCTTTTGCAGTGCATGCCTCATCTTCTGTCGTAGGATTTCGGCTTGGCTGTGGCGTTGGCCTGAGTTATAAGGCTTCTTCTGTTGCGGGCGTGGCGGAACTGGTAGACGCAACGGACTTAAAATCCGTCGGGCGCAAGCCCATGCCGGTTCAATTCCGGCCGCCCGCACCAGTCATTTCTGAAGAAACTTAGCCATGCCGTTAACCATTCCTTAATTCTTAATACACTCCTTTTTAAGACTGACGTTGTATCTGGAAGGGTGTTTGATGGGCAGTCCATTTAAGGAGACAAGTCTATGACAAAAGCGTCCACGTTGCTTGATCGCACTTTTGACGAAGGGGTTGCCCTTACGCTAGAGGCGAGGAATTACATTGCCTATCATGAGCAGGCTGACCGTCGGGAGTTTGATCTCTCGCGCTGTTTGCAGGTGGGCTATCAGCATACGCGAGTTTCGGCCCGTCTTATTCAAGTGATGACGTGGCTTTTGGCGATGAAGGCATTGCTGGCGGGCGAGATATCTCCGGAACAGTTTGGCGCTCCTCAGTACGCTTTGACGCCAAGCGATGAGTGCGACAGTGAAACAGGGCCGGAGATTGAAGAAATTCCGCCTGGTTTGCGTAGTCTTTTGGAGAGGAGCTATGCTTTATATGCGAGGATTCTGCGTCTAGACGCGATGGTTCGAGCTAAGCTTGAGGCCGGGGAAGTGCCGAATTTCTCGATGCTGGCTGATGGCCCTGTCATTATTAGCGGCGAAAGCGCTGCTTAACGATTTGATATTGCAGATATTTTTACAGGCGCGCCTTAGCCGGATGCGCCTGTTTCTTTTCTTCATCCAGAGGAATTCGATGTGCTAAAGAATAAAGAAACTTACCTTGTCGAAAGATTGTTATAATTATGCCGAATGATGTTCCTTCTCCTGCGCAAGAAAAAAAACTTGCGAGGCTTGCCGCAGTGCAGGCGTTGTATCAAATGACGTTGACGCAGAGAACCGCGAAACAGGTTCTTGCTGAGCATCAGGGGGAGCCTCAGGCTTTTTTGCTTGAGAACGCAGAGATTGGGTTGGATTCTCGGTCTATGATCGACAAGGCGCTGTTTGAGGAGATTGTCGTCGCGGTCGAGCGTGAGGCTAAGGTTTTGGACGATATGATTTCCGGGGCTGCATCTTCTCATGTCTCGGCTGAGCGGATGGAGATTCTGTTGCGGACGATTCTTCGCGCAGGGCTTTATGAGCTTCAGCGCGGCGGCGATGTTTCAGTGGGCGTTGTCATCAACGACTATGTCGATATCGCGCACGCTTATTTTGATGCGAAGGAGCCGGGGCTGGTCAACGCAATTCTGGATCGAGTTGCGAAGACCTTGCGGCAGACATGAAATCTTGGAGTAAGCGGTATGTTATCGGTTGGCGTTTTGATATCCGGGCGGGGAAGCAATCTGAAGGCGCTGATCGACGCGGCGAAAATTTCTGGATATCCTGCGAAGATTGTCTGCGTGGTTTCTAATGAGCCTGACGCGCAGGGGCTTGAGCGCGCCAAAGAGGCCGGCATTCCTGCGTTCGTCGTCAATCATCGCGATTATAAGGGACAGCCGCGCGAGGTTTTTGAGAAGGCCGTGGATGCCAAGTTGCGCGAGCAAGGCGTTCAGCTTGTTTGCATGGCTGGTTTTATGCGTCTTTTGACGCCTTGGTTTGTCAATCAATGGCTGGACCGTTTGATCAATATCCATCCCTCGCTTTTGCCTGCGTTTCCGGGGCTTGATGTGCAGCGCAAGGCGATTGCGTATGGCGTTAAGTTTTCAGGTTGCACGGTGCATTTCGTTCGCGCAGAGATGGATCATGGGCCGATCATTCTTCAAGCGGCGGTTCCGGTGCTGCAAGACGACGACGAGCACAGGCTGGCGGCGCGAATCTTGAAAAGCGAGCATGTTATTTATCCTCTCGCCGTGCGTTACATTGCCGAGAATCGGGTTAATGTGCATGACGAACGCGCATTCGTGACGGGGGTTAAGCCTTCGGAGGATGCGTTGGTTAGTCCTTGCGGCATCACAGTTTAAGATTCGGTCTCCATGAAATTTTTTTCTAGTCTTTTGCGGCGACGTTCCGCGTTGCGCGGCGCGCAGGTGAGCGCTTTGGCTTATTGTCTGTTGGGATACGCGATATGGGCTTGCGCGGACGCGATTGCCAAACTGGTAAGTTCCGCAGACGCGCCAAAATATCAGCTTTTGGCTATTGTCGCGTTTGGTGGCATTGTATCGGTTGGGATGGCCATCCTTGCGCAAGGTAAAATAAAACTTATGAGGCCGCGCAATCCTGCGGGTCTTATTGCGCTTTCTTTGTTTAGCGTATGCACAGGCGTTGGCATTGTCGTTGCGCTCTCACACATACCATTTGTCCAATATTACGTGATTGGCTTTATGTCGCCGATGGTCATTGCTCTGCTGGCCGCGATTTTCATGGGCGAGCGACTTGATGGGCCAAAAATTTTCGCCATTGTCGTAGGGTTCATAGGAGTTGTAGTTGCGGTGAATCCCTATGAGTTGCTCAAGGGACATGGCAACTTGATCGGTATTTTTGCTACGGTTTGCGTTGTCATGAGTTTTTCCGTGCAGATGCTTTTGCTGCGCGTACTTGGCAGGAAAGATTCTCGCGAAAGCTTGGCTTTGTGGCCAAGGATTTCGTCCTTATTCATCTATCTGGCATTTGGGGTGTTCGCTGGATTTTCTCCTATGGCGTGGCCTGTTGTTCTTCTTGCTTTCGCGTGGGGATTTGTTGGCGGTTTTGGTTGGCTAGCCATGGCTGAGGCTTCGCAGCGCGCGCCTGCGGCGGTGCTGGCTCCTTGCCAGTATTCTCAGATCCTGTATGGCGCGGCCTTTGGATATTTTGTGTGGCATGAGACCCTGAGCTGGTATCTTGCGCTAGGCTCGGTGATTATCATGGGGGCTGGGGTTTATATGTTTAGGCATGCCTGTAAACTCGATGCTATCGCTGGCGCGCAGGCTTGACTCGTTTCCATCAGGAATAACACTGTGAATTCTTCTGTTTCTCCCACTTCGCTTCGGGCCGTTGGTTTCTCGCTGGCTTGTTTCGCTATGTGGTCGTTGTCCGATGCTGTGATGAAGCTTGTTGGCGATGCCAAAATTTCCGCAGTTCAGGTCGTCGCCGCGCAAGCGTTTTTTTCGCTTGTCTTGATGACTATTATGGTTGGTAGGAAGGGAGATATGCAAGCGGTCAAGTCGGTTTGGCCCCGCTCCCCTCGCCAGCAGACGATGCGCGTTTTTTTGCGTCTTTCGACATCCTTTTTAAACGCCATTGCTTTGCAGTATTTATCCTTGACGATGTTTTACGTGATCGCGTTTTGCGCGCCGCTCACTATCGCCTTACTGGCCTCCGTCGCGCTTAAGGAAAAACTTTCGTGGGCTCAAGTCGCGGCCATTGTCGCGGGATTTGCTGGGGTTATGGTGGCAATCAACCCATTCGGCGCGGACTTTGCCGCTGGGAGTCTGGTTGGCGTAGTGGCAATGTTGTGCTCGGTGCTTTGTTTCGCGGCTAATATCGTGTGGTTGCGCGTGATGACGCAGAGCGAAACGACGGACAGTCTGGCTTTTTATAGCGCGCTGGTTGGGACAGTTGTGTTTGTGCCTATTGCTTTGCTCCTTGATGGTCCGGTTACGCAATGGCCGATACTCTGCCTGTTAGCGTTGATGAGCTTTTTCGCGTTGTGTGGCGACATATTTAATTTTATTGCCTTACGCCATGCGCCTGCCGCGACGGTCGAGCAATATCACTATAGCCAGATCGTGCTAGGCGCGATTTTGGGGTATGTGTTCTGGCATGAAGTTCCGAGTTGGAACCTTGTCGTCGGCGCGATCATCATTATTGCCAGTGGCGCATACGTCGCATTGGCGGCATTGCGCGAGCATAAGAGGGTTGACGTTGAGGCGGTTGAGGGAGCGGGTCAACAAAGCGAGGTGGTATAGGGATGAATACGAGGCTTTCTTTTGATGGGTTCTCAGATTTATAAAACTCTCGTTCATTATGAAGGCAAGTCACTTTGTGAAAAGATGGTCGTTCATAATGATATGAACCACAATGCTCCCAATATAGCCGATCATGATCGCCCATGCCCATTTCAGGTGCGCCATGAAGGTGTAGGTCTCTCTGCCGATACCCATAAGCGCGACACCTGCCGCTGAGCCAATCGACAAGAGGGAACCTCCAACACCTGCCGTTAGTGTTATTAAAAGCCATTGACCCAAGTCCATTTGGGGGTTCATGGTCAGGACGGCGAAGGTCAATGGAATATTATCAACGATGGCAGATAAAAGCCCGATGAGGATGTTTGCTGTCGTGCTTCCAAGGTCTGTGTAGAGCATTTTTGACAGACCTTCAAGATAACCAATCGCGCCTACGCCTCCAACGCAAAGCATAATGCCGTAGAAAAACAGAAGCGTATCCCACTCCACCTTCTCCAAAACTCCGAAGATATCGAATGGTTTTCTGATCGGCCAGCGTTCGCCGTCATTTGCGCCGGACACATCCGCCGCTGGAGATTTTTTGAGCATGCGTGTTTCTGCGCCGTTAAGAAAGTACCCGTAGATATTTAAGGCTCCTAACCCCATCATCATGCCTAAAAACGGGGGGAGATGCAGCGCGTGATCAAGAAAAACGGTGCTTGCTATCGTCACTAGAAATAGCCCGACAACGACATAGCCGCCCTTGTGTGCATGAACGACGTGGTTTGTAACTTCGGATGGTTTCTTTGGCAAAGTGAAGGAAATAATTGCGGCGGGAATGAGCCAATTGACCAACGCCGGGACAAAAAGCGCAAAGAATTGCCCGAACTCCACAACGCCTTTCTGCCAGATCATTAGGGTTGTTATATCGCCAAAAGGCGAGAAGGCTCCGCCTGCATTGGCGGCCACGACCACGCTTACTAAGGCCCCAGATGCGGCCTTCTTGTTTTTCCCAAGCGTCGATAGGACGACGGTTCCCATGACAAGCGCCGTTGTAAGGTTATCGGCAATGGGAGACAGAAAGAATGCGACAGTGCCCGTTATCCAATATATCCCTCTGATCGAGCGGGTGGACGCCATCAGTTTTGTTCGAAGGGATTCGAAAACATTGCGTTCAACCATGGTGTTAACAAAACTCATGGCGGAGAGCAGAAACAGAAACAACTCGGCGTATTCCAAAAGAACATGCCTCAGCTTTTCTGTTACTTCATGGGAATGGCCTGTCTGTTGATAGGCAAGAGCAACAAGGATCCATATAATTCCCGCCGCCGCCATGACGGGTTTAGATTTCCGCAGATGGATTTTTTCTTCCATAAAGACAAGCGCATACGCGCACGCAAATACGATCAAAATGGCTGGGCCAATCCACGACGTTGTTAGAAGCATATTTCCTCTGCTGACTTATGGATCATGATAAGGAAGGCGGTGAACAATGCGCAGGATAAGCGTCCGACGAAGGTCGAGCAATGGAATTGGACGGGTTGTCTATTGTTGAGCAAGGGAACGCAAGAAGCGCCTCACTTCTGATGGAGAATCAAAGCCCAACTCGTGGTTTGCGTAGGCTGTCCCAACGGGAATGAGCGTGCCATCGAATTGAAGGAGCAGTTTTAAAGACGAATCGCTTCCTACGTCATCGCCTATGTAGACAGGATTCAGCCCGCAAAACATGCCTCCATCGCCAGCCAGCCTTGCCAAAACGTCGCCTTTTGCGACATCGTTAGGCCTTATCTCAAGACACGTACCATAATGTGCAAGATAATAGTTGGACGCTTGCTTTTTCAGCATATCGTCAAGGTCTTCTTTAAGGCAGGTTAATTCTGGATCAGGAACATGAACGGCGAAAGTAAAATATTTATCTTCGATTATGCAGTTTGGATAATGCTGAATAATCTTTTCTATTTCCGAGTGCAGCAATTCGGGAATTTCATGATGCAAGGCAATCGGAACGTCTTTCGGATCCAATCTTTGTTCACACCCGTGACAGCCGATGACGGGGCATTGAAACGGACTAAAGAACCGATCAATTTGGTCAACGCTGCGCCCTGTGACAAGCGCAAAACGAATGGCCGTATCCAAAGATAACGCACGAATAGTCGCTCGAAGATCCTCCGGAATATCGAAACATGTTGGATCCGGCTGGGATTCAATGAGCGTATCATCGAAATCCAAAAAGAATATGGTATGAGCAGAAAATGTCTGAAGCATCATTTTTCTCATATAATCCCATGGTAGATATCGAGGTAAGAGATAGTCATGCTTTCGGAAGAAAACCTCTTTTCAAAATCCTTTCGGACAAGACGGCGATCCAATTGATTAAGCTGTGATACCGCATGCAAGGCGGTTTCTTTGTTGGCAACAACGAAACCGCTTTGTCCGTCCCTTACGATTTCCGCCACGGCGCCTCTGTTAAATCCGATCACAGGTGTTCCGCAGGCCATGGCCTCAATCATTACTAAACCAAATGGCTCGTCCCAACTGATGGGAAATAAAAGAGCTTTTGCTCCCGCCAGTAAGTCTTGTTTTTTCGCATCATTAAGTTCCCCAAGATATTCTATGCCGTTTTTGCCAAGCTCTGGCTCTATCTTGGATTCAAAATAATCGCGATGGGCTGGATATATTTTTGCGCCAATACGCAACGGAAGGCCGGATTCCTTTGCGATTTCGATTGCGATATGCGGGCCTTTATCCGGAACAAAACTGCCGAGAAACGCCAGATATTTTCCCTCCTCATAGCGTGGAGAATAGAGATTATTCGGCATTCCGTTGAGCGCTGTTCCTACCCAATTAAGTTCCGGGGCAAAGGAACGCTGAGTCTCTGAGATCGCGATGTAAGGGTGCTTCGCGCAGTAATCTTGATGGAAGTTATCCTCCAGCGGGTGAATATGGAATGTCGTGACGTAAGGAACGCGCAACGATTGTTCAATTAGATATTGAATATGGCTGCAATGAAAGTTGATGATATCAAAATTATCTTGCTCCTTGAGAAGATCGAGCATCTGCCGCGCATGGTCTCGAACGGGTGCAAAATACGGCGGATTTAATCCGATGGCTTTGGGGATGATGGCATGAATAGTGCCCGCCGTTTTTGAATCCCCGGAACAAAAGACCGTCACGTTATGTCCCAAAGACGACAGTTCTTGCGCGAGGTAGTGAACATCGCGTTCGATGCCGCCGTATCCATAGGGCGGCACAGATACATAGAGGGGAGCAACGAGCGCAATTTTCAATTTATCTGACATTCTCATCTTTCAACGTTGTTTCAAAAATGTAGTTCTCGCTATTCTGATCGAGATCGCTGACAAGCGCATTTAGTTGTTGCTTCTTGTGCAAGATTGCGGCGTCAGCCAGAATTTTTCCCGCCCAACGAAACACGTTGTTGTGTTTCAGGTGTTCGCGCATCGTGTGCATCTGTTCCCTTTGGATGTTTTCTGGAACACTCAGCGCGGCAAGTAACGCTGTTACAAAGTCTCTTTCGTCGTGCGGATTAACTGGAATACTATGGGGGAGTTCTTTAACGGCTCCTGCAAAGCGGCTGATGATAACAACGCCTAATTCGTCGTCCCTTGCCGCTATGAACTCTTTTGCAACGAGATTCATCCCGTCATGCAGGGAGGAAACCACGCAAATGTCGGCGGCGCGATAGAATCGGTAGACGTCTTCTTTCGATTGGTTTTCCAGACGAAGGTAAACCGGGGTCCAGTTTTCTGTTTCGAATTCTCGATTTATCTCCGAGCAGATGCGTTGAACGTCCTGTGCCGTTTGCGTGTATACGCCAAGATCTTTGCGCGGCGAGAGCGCGGCGATTTGAATAAAATTGACCTTCCCATGCAATGCTTTGTTTTCTCTCAAAAGAGTGTGAAAGGCCGACAGTCTTTCTGGAATTCCCTTGACAAAGTCCATGCGCTCAACACCCAAGAAGACTTTGTTCTGAGGGGGGATGCCGAGTTCATCCCGTAGATTTTTCCGACAGACTTCCGTTGGCTCGATTTGAGAAAGTCTTTCGAGGGGCCATTCTATGGAAACCGGATAAGCGCGCACCAAGCAGTGATGCCCAAAACGCTCAACTGAATCCAACTCCATATCAACACGCGCTTCAAGATTTGCTCGGACGACATCGAAGAAATTGTTGCACATATAGGCCGTTTGCATGCCCACAATGTCGCTGGAAAGAATTCCGTCCAAGAAGTCCTTTCCCCATGGCAGAATGCTGAATATCTCGCTGTTGGGCCAAGGAATATGCCAATAGAGGACGACGACGGCCTTAGGCAACTTTTCCTTTACCATGCGAGGGACAAGCGCGAGTTGGTAGTCTTGCACAAGAACGATGGGGGATTCAGTTTGCGCTTCCGCGATAATGGCGTCGGCATACATCTGGTTTGTTTTTACATAAACCAGCCAGTCTTTTTCACAAAAATGCGGCTTGATGTAGCCCATGCTGCAACACAGGGGATAAATACCACCAGAACAAATGCCGTGATAGAAACTCTCATAATCGCTTTTTGACTGACGAATTCTTCTTAAAAAATAGTGTTTTCCGAATTCTTCGATTTTGACGTGATCAAGCTTCTTATCGGGTTTACCAACGCCAATAGCTATCCACGTGCCAGAGCAGGCTTTAACCACAGGCTCCATGGCGGTGACGAGGCCGTTAACATTTCTTTTTTCCGTGACGGTTCCTTTGTCATCCCGACAGTGGGTGACAGGTTCCCTGAAGGACGCTACGAGAACCTGCGTAGAGGGAAAGCTCTCTCGAATGAGACTCTGCAGGTTTTTATCCGTCCAGATAGCCCCATCTTGCCGTTGCCTCAAATATTCTTTTTCAAGCCCGCGCACCTCTTTTTGGATGTCGCGTATCAGGGGGAGAATATCTCTAGACAGGCCTTTGGGCGGCAATCCTTTCTGGAGATAATTCCTTATCGCCTTTGTCCACCCAGAAAGGGTGATGCGCGCAACAAGAACGGTAATCAGCGTCACGACACCGCAAACGACCAATAAGAAGATGACGGCATATTTGGTTGTTGTTTCTTCACGCCGATCAATAAAAGAGAGATCGTGCGCTATAACGATTTTGTGACCTTCTTCTCCTGCCTCTAAAGCAAGAGGGAAGCTGGCAATCAAAACACTGCCCCCTTTCAAATAGATAGGGTCAAACACCTCTTTCTCTGTTATGGGGTTCTGGTCACAGCTGTAATCGTCTGGAAATGCTTTGCTCTTGTAAACGGGCGCTTTTTCAATGCCACAATAGGCAAGACCGATAACACGCTTATCTTCTGCCACTCTGGAAAATAAGCTTTGAATTCGTGAACTGTTTTTAAGGTGCAGCGCTTCCCTGACGTTATCCTCAATCGAAGAAAAAATAAGCTGTGATCGCATGCGAACGTCCGCGATGAACCACTCCGTGGTTATCGTTTCAGCAAACGGGATCAACGCAAACGCCGTTAATATGATGGTAGCGATAAGGGGTAAACCAAATCGAACAAGAAGCTTCACCTCGACGCGTCCTCCATTGAATACGGGATTTTTCTTTTAATGTCTTTTTCCACTCAAGCCAACCCTCTTGACACGGAGTACAAATTTCGCTAGCTCTTAGTGGAGCCGCGTCTGCTTTTGAAAATGACTCGCCAACTTTTGATGTGCGGTTGGTATATTGAACTTTGTCCGGTTTGACTTTATTTAGCGATTACGTTTGCGCAATGCGTTGATCTTTTCCGCTTTTGATGAATCTATCCACCAGTCGCCAATAATGTCGAGGCCATAAGGAGGCGGGGTGTTGGGGCGTCCAAAAATATCCCAAGCCGCTACGCGGTAGGCTCCGAAATGCCAGTGCGGTATGACGTAATGTTGCCAAAGCAGCAAGCGGTCTAGCGCGTGGCAGGCTGTGACGAGCTCTTCGCGCGACTGGCTTCTGATTAAGCGATTCACAATGTCATCCACGGCTGGATCGCGTACGCCAATTCGGTTGCGGCTGCCTTTTGTGTTTGCTTTGGTCGAGGACCAGAAGTCGTATTGTTCATTGCCGGGCGAGAGGCTTTGGCCGAAGACGTAGATGATCATGTCATAGTCAAAGTTATCCAAACGATTCTGATACTGCGACGAATCGACAATGCGCAGGTTGGCTTGAATGCCGAGGCGTTCGAGATTGCGGATAAAGGGTTGCGCCCAGCGCTCAAAAATTGGTTTGTTGTCGAGAATTTCGAAAACAAACGGTTTTCCCTGCGCGTTGACGAGCTTGCCTTCCTTGCTCAGGGTCCAGCCTGCCTGTTTTAGCAAATCGGCTGCTTTATGCAGATTTTCGCGATTGTCGCCGCTGCCGTCCGTTACAGGAGGGGCGTATTCATGCGTGAAAACTTCGTCAGGAACTTTGCCGCGCCATGGTTCAAGCAGCTTGAGTTCTTCTTTCGATGGCAACCCTTTAGAGGCCAATTCTGAATTGTCAAAATAGCTGCGCGTGCGTTCGTAGGCGCCGTAGGCTACGTTTTTGTTGCCCCATTCGAAATCGAACGCGTAGTTGAGCGCTTCGCGCACGCGGCGATCCTTGAACAGGTCTCGGCGCGTGTTCATGACAAAGCCCTGCATTCCGGAAGGCAGCTCGTTCTTGATGACGAGCTTCTGAATTTGTCCTTGACGGACGGCGGGTGTCGTGTAGGCGAGCGCCCAATTCTTGGCGACATTTTCCATGCGCAGGTCGTAGCGTCCCGCGAACAAGGCTTCGAGCGCCACGGTTTCGTCGCGGTAGTAATCATAGACGATTGTATCGAAATTATAGCGGCCTTTGTTGATGGGCAGGTCTTTGGCCCACCAATCTTTCACGCGCTTGAAGCTTAGGCTGCGGCCTTGCTCAATGGCATCGAATTCGTAGGGGCCGCTGCCCATGATTGGTTGCAAAGTTGTGGCAGAGAAATCCTTTCCTTGCCAGAACGCTTTCGAGAAGACGGGTAATTGCCCTAGAATCATCGGAAGTTCGGCGTTTGTTTTATCTTTTAGAATAAAGCGGACTTCGCGCGGCCCCGTCTTTTCGGCTTTGGCAACGTCCTTGTAATAGCTGCGATACTGCGGGTGGCCTTTATCGCGTAGAATTTCGTACGAAAAAATGACATCGTCTGGAGTCACCGAGCTGCCGTCATGGAATCTGGCTTGAGGACGTAGTTTATAGGACACCCAGCTGCGATCTTGAGCTACTGCGACTGTTTCCGCAATCCAGCCATATTGGCTGAATGGCTCGTCGAGCGCAGCGGCCATCAGCGTTTCAAAGACCAGTCCGGCGCCATCGGCAGCGACCCCTTTGAGCGTGAACGGATTGATTGTGTCGTAGGTTCCGAGGGATGCCAAGCGCAACTCGCCGCCTTTGGGCGCGTTCGGGTTGGCGTGGTCAAAATGTTGGAAATCTGCGTGATATTTTGTGTTGCCATGAAGGGCGAGGCCATGTTGAGGACCTTCGGGCAATGCGGCAGCAGGCGTAGCCATGCCAATCAACAGCGTTCCCATCATAAGCGAGAGCGCAGATATCGTAGAAATTATACGCATGTGGCTATTTCCTGGCTTGCAGCAACTCGACAAGGTTCTGCCATCGGTGCGACGAGAGAAGCTGGGCATAGACTAGCCCAAGCCAGCCTTTGCGACGCCAGTGCATGAAAACGTTATCAGGCAGCGCATCGAATTTCTTGGGGTCGATGACGAGAAATCCGTTGAGTTGTAGCTGGGTGCCGTCTCGAAGATCGATTTGGGCATCATTTTGCATCAAGAGGTCGAATTCTTTCAGCGCATTGACGAATTCGTCGGTGCCTTCGCCTTGTTGTCGCAGGGTGGCGCAAAAATCCATTGCGCCTTTTGTGAAAGAACTGGGTTGCCCGTCCGGTTCAAATAACGCAAATTCTCCTTCTTTACCAAGCATTTCGCACTTTTCGTCGAGGCAGAGCACAAATTGCTTTTGGGTTGGGTCGTCCATCAGGATGAAGGGGTAACGGCGCACGTAGGCGGGCAGGTAGGCTCCGCTTTGCCAACGGTATTCTTTGTCGAGAAATAGGTTGCTGTCGTTGCGTAAGCCGACCACTGCCGCTGGAATCGGGTTCGCTCCTGCCGCGAAAACGATGGGGTAGTAGGCGGAGGCCATCGGAAATTCGTCGATTAATAGCGGGATCGCGTTGGTGTTGTTCGCGAATTTGAAATTAGTCGGGCGTGAAAGGCGTAGTTCCAAGTCGCGCGAGCGATCAAGGGGACGCGGCGCGTTGTAGAACATCGGGAGCGCAGTTTCCTGCGACGCATTTTGCGCTTGCGTTGAGGGAGGCGTCGGTTTGGTTGGGGGGATATCTGCCATGGAATGCACCTTGGTGAAGTGGCGGCTCGTCATGCGTTTCGACAATACAGGAAAATCCAGACGACACAAGGCATGGGTCATGTGGTGCCATTATGGCACTGTCATGATAGAAGGTTTGGGTATACTGAAAATTAATCTTTGAAACCTAGCTTCGTTCTGTAATGTGTGTGTGCGTGGTATCAGGCCTTTCCCAAGGGCATGCGCGCATGTAGTTTCCGGCGGCCTTCTTCCGCAAGGAGTTTCCTTATGTTTCCGCTTTTCCCTATGTTGCCTCCGTTCCCGTTGTTTCCGGTGTTTTTTTCACCTATGTCCTCTCCGGATGGCGGGGGGGCGTCAGGTGATTCGAATCGACCCTCCTTGCTGACTGCTTCTTCCGCAGTGCCACACGTTGTGCCATTTCCTTCCGTTGGGAACACGCAACCTATGGCGAGCTCAGGAGATTCTTCGGGGGCTTATAAAGCCATTCCTTCCGCATCTACGGAAGGATGGGTGGAGAATCGGACTTTTGACGAGATCGCTATAGGCGAGAGCGCCAAAATGACACGAGAGATTACCAAGCGCGATGTCGATCTGTTCGCCTTGGTATCTGGGGATCTTAACCCAACGCACGTCGATGAGGATTATGCCAAAGATAGCATGCATCAGCGGCTGCTGGCGCATAGCCTTTTGAGCGGCGCTATGATTTCGGCTGTGCTCGGCACAAAGTTGCCAGGGGCGGGCACTGTTTATGAGTCGCAGGATCTTAAGTTCAAGACACCGTTGCATATCGGGGATAAGGCAACAGTTGTCGTGACGGTTAAAGAAAAAGACCCAGTGCGCAAGATTATCGCTATGGACTGTCTTTGCGTTGATCAAGACGGGCGGGAGATTATGACTGGAACGGCGCGTGTTTTTGCGCCGGTTGAGAAAGTCAAGCGCCCGCCTGTAGAAATGGCGGAAGTTGAGCTGCTGCATCACAATCGTTTGCGCCAGCTGATACAACAAGCGAAGCAGTATCCGCCTTTATCGACAGCAATCGTACATCCCTGCGATGCCGTTTCGCTCGAAGGCATGGATCAGGCTGCGCGTGAGGGGCTTATCAAGCCCATATTGATCGGGCCGGAAGACAAGATTCGCGAGGCTGCGCAGAAAGCGGGGGTCAAGATCAGCGATTATGAGTTGATTGATGTTCCTCACAGCGTTGCGGCTGCGCAGAAGTCTGTCGAGCTGGCGCGAGATGGCAAGGTAGGGGCGTTAATGAAGGGTAGCCTCCATACCGATGAAATCATGGCCGCTATTGTCGCGCGCAATAGCGGGCTTCGCACCGGGCGACGCATGAGCCATGTGTTCGTGATGGATGTTCCGTCCTACAAATGGCCGCTTTTCATTACCGATATGGCCATTAATATCGCCCCAACTTTGATGGAGAAGAAGGATATTTGCCAGAACGCGCTGGATCTTGCGAACGCTTTCGGCATTGAGAATCCGAAGCTTGCGATTCTTGCGGCGACCGAGACGATCAACTATTCCATGCCGGCGACGCTTGACGCCGCCGCGCTGTGCAAGATGGCGCAGCGCAAGCAGATTACGGGCGGCACGCTTGATGGGCCGCTTGCTTTCGACAATGCGATCAGCGCGGAGGCGGCGAAGATCAAAGGCATCGTTTCTCCTGTGGCGGGACAGGCCGATATTCTGATGACTCCAAATATCGAGTCGGCAAACATGTTGGCAAAGCAGCTGACTTATCTGGCTGCTGCGGAAGCGGCGGGAATCGTTCTTGGAGCGGGCGTTCCGGTCATTTTGACGAGCCGAGCGGATAGCGCGCAAACGCGCCTTGCTTCGGCGGCTTTGGCCGTGATTTCGATGGCAGGACAACGGGCTAGACTGGCAGCCAAAGTGGCGGGGTGATTGCGATGTCGGATAACTACATTCTTGTTTTGAACAGCGGTTCTTCAAGCCTGAAATTCGCTCTCTATACGCTGGAGTATCATCACTGCGTTGGGCAAGGATCGGTGACTGGCATTGGACAGAGCAAGGCTACGCTTAAGACCAAAGGGCCTATTTTTGAGAATTCAGGGCAGGCGCAATTATCGCTTTCGGGCGATTGTTCGAGCGTTTCTCAGGCTGTCAATGTGTTGATGACGTGGCTGGAGTCTGTTTTGCCGCCGAACTCGTTCGGCGCGGTTGGGCATCGGGTGGTGCATGGCGGTCAACTTAAGAATCACTGCAAGGTCACGTCCGAGGTTGTCACCTACCTTCGTTCGTTGACCTCGCTTGCGCCTCTGCATCAGCCTTATAATCTTGAGGCGATTGAGCAGATCATGCGCACAAGGCCGAATGTGCCGCAGGTCGCCTGTATGGACACGATCTTCCATTCGAATATGCCAATGCTGCACAGGCGCTTTGGGTTGCCTCGCGCGATGCATGACAAGGGCATTATGCGCTATGGTTTTCATGGGCTATCCTATGAGTATATCGCGGGCAGGCTGGAGCGTTTGTCGCATAGAGGATTCGCTGGTCGCACGATTGTAGCGCATCTTGGGAGCGGATCGAGCCTTTGCGCCTTGAAGGGCGGGAAAAGCATCGACACTTCGCTTGGGTTTTCAACGCTTGACGGACTCATGATGGGCACGCGGCCTGGCTCACTTGATGCGGGCGTGATTCTTTATTTTCTACAAGAGCTCAAGATGGACGCGAAAGCTCTTGAGAAGCTACTTTACAAGGAATCCGGTTTACTTGGCGTCTCTGGCGTCAGCGCGGACATGATTACTTTGCAGCAAAGCGATAAGCCGGAAGCTAAGGACGCGATTGATTTGTTCTGCCATAAGATCGTACGTGAGGCCGGAGCGCTGATTAGCGTTCTTGGCGGGTTGGATGCGTTTGTATTTACGGGCGGCATGGGCGAGCATTCGTCCATGATTCGCTCGAAGGTTATAGATGGTCTAAAATGGATGGGGCTGGAATTCTCAAACCGTTCGCGCAATGCTTCAGTGCCTGATGGTCAGGAAGTGCTTTTGTCTCCGCCGCAAAACGCGGTTGAGGTTTGGGCTGTTCCCACTGACGAGGAAGCGATTATCGTCCGTCATACCTGTAAGCTCGCGTTCGCCTAGTTATGGGCGATGTTGATTTGTCGGTTGTGGACTTTCTTTGGTTCAGGGGCTTGGCTGGTATCGTGGTGGGGCTTTGTCTCGGTAGTTTCGTGACGATGCTTAGCCATAGATTGCCCCGAAAACAGTCGATTATAAGGCCAGCTTCGCGTTGCGCAAATTGTGGCGCCGCGCTTGGCGTTTGGGACTTGTTTCCTGTTTTTTCTTGGTTATTTCTGCGTGGACGCTGTCGGCGGTGCGGCGTGGCGATTAGCGTCCGTTATCCCATAATTGAGCTGGTTACGGCGTTGGGGGCTTTGGCTCTTTTTATAAGCATTGGCTTTGATTTGTTGCTTTTTCCAGCACTTATGGCGCTCATCGCTGTTGTCTGCTTTATTACAATTTGGCTTGAGAACTCGCGTTCGCGTTGAGTTTCCGGTCTCGCCCGCTTTGCCATGGATATTGAGCCTCTTGGTTGTTTGAGGGGTTTCCTCTATAGTCATTAGCTGTTTGTTTGATTTTTATACCTTCTGGATACGGAGTGGGTTGGATGGTTTCCGTTACAGCGCAACAGCGGGCTGAGATTGAGGCTCAAAGAGGAAAGTCGGCTTCGACGCGCCGCGCAACCGTTCCGGCGCTGGAGGATGCGTTGTATGAGGCGTTTCCTGTGCTGGATCATGGCTTTGTCCGCGTTGTCGATTATATGGGCGACGACAACGCGATTGTGCAGGCCGCGCGCGTGTCCTATGGCATGGGCACCAAGAAGGTCAACGAGGATGCTGGCTTAATCAACTATCTTCTGCGCCATGCGCATACGACTCCGTTCGAAATGTGCGAGATCAAATATCATGTGAAGCTGCCTATTTTCGTCGCGCGTCAATGGATTCGTCACCGCACTGCGAATGTCAACGAGTATTCGGCTCGCTATTCGATCCTTGATAAGGAGTTCTATCTTCCTCCGGTTCAGCAAATCGCGGCGCAATCGACAGTCAATAATCAAGGGCGCGGAAAAGCGTTGGGGGCGGAAGATTCTGCGCGGGTGCTTGATCTGTTACGCGAGGATGCCGAGCGGTGTTATAGCAGCTATAAAGAGTTGCTGAACGAAAACGAAAACGGGGAAGCTTTGGATTCTAATCGTTCAGGTTTGGCGCGCGAACTGGCACGAATGGATTTGACGCTGAATTATTATACACAGTGGTACTGGAAAATTGATCTCCATAATTTGATGCATTTCTTGCGGCTACGGGCTGATTCGCATGCGCAGTATGAGATTCGCGTCTATGCGGAAAAGATGCTCGATTTGATGAAGCTATGGGTGCCCCTGACTTATGAGGCGTTCAAGGCATATAAGCTTGGCGCGGCAACGATTTCCGCCCAAGGCATGGGTATTGTTCGCGCATTACTTAATGGAGAGGCGGTATCGCACGAAGCTAGCGGTATGTCTAAGCGTGAGTGGATGGAATTGATGGTTCTTCTTGGGCGTTCTCCCGACGGGACTAGTTTAGGCGATAACCAAGGGTCTACATTAAGGAAAATAGCATGACCGAGACGAAAACTGAAAGCAGGTTCGAACTCAACGCCCAACTCGCGCAGATGCTCAAGGGCGGCGTTATCATGGACGTGACGAATGTCGAGCAGGCGCGGATCGCTCAGGAAGCCGGGGCGGTCGCGGTGATGGCGTTGGAGCGCGTGCCATCGGATATTCGCAAGGATGGTGGCGTGGCTCGCATGTCCGATCCCTCGATGATAAAGGCGATCAAGCAGGCGGTTACTATTCCTGTGATGGCCAAGGCGCGGATCGGACATTTCGTCGAGGCGCAAATTCTTCAAGCGCTCAAGATCGATTATATCGACGAGAGCGAAGTCCTGACTCCGGCGGATGAGGAGTGCCATATTGATAAAGCGATCTTCTCCATTCCTTTCGTGTGTGGCGCGCGTAACCTTGGCGAGGCGGTGCGTCGCATCGCAGAAGGCGCGGCGATGATACGCACGAAAGGCGAGGCAGGCACGGGGAATGTCGTGGAGGCGGTTCGCCATATGCGCACGATGAATCGCGAGATTCGCCAGTTGACCGGGTTGCCAAAGGAAGAAGTCATTACATTTGCTAAGAATAATGGCGTGCCATACGAGCTTGCTTTGCAGATTCAGAAACTTGGACGTTTGCCTGTGGTGAATTTCGCAGCGGGGGGCATCGCGACTCCGGCAGATGCGGCGTTGATGATGCAGCTGGGTTGCGACGGCGTGTTCGTTGGGTCGGGCATTTTCAAATCTTCCGATCCGGCGCGGCGGGCGCGGGCTATCGTCAAGGCCGTCGCTTATTTTAATGATTCGCAAAAGTTGCTCGAAGCTTCAATGGATCTGGGGGGCGCTATGCAGGGGATCGAGATCGGCAAGATCGCGCCCCATGAACGGCTGGCTGGACGCGGATGGTAGCTGGAAACCTTCCGGTTATCGGCGTATTGGATCTTCAGGGCGGGACGCAAGAGCATCTTGAGCATTTGGGGCATATTTCTGGGTGTGTGGCCAAACCCGTCAAAGCTCCGGATGAACTTCAGGCGCTTAGCGGTCTGATTCTTCCCGGAGGAGAAAGCACGTGTTTATCGCGCTTGTTTAAGCTCTTTGGGTTGCATGAGGCGATTAAACGCGAGCATTCGCGGGGCATGAAGGTGTGGGGGACTTGCGCGGGGGCTATTCTTATCGCGCGGGAAATCATAGACGAGCAACCACATCTAGCCTTGATGGATATTGCGGTTCATCGCAATGCCTTTGGCAGCCAAATGGACAGCTTTAACTTGACTGCGAACATTCCTGAGGTCTCCGGGGAGCCGATTCCCCTGACTTTTATTCGGGCTCCAAAAATTGTCAGGGTTGGGCCGGGCGTGAAGATTCTGCTTCGGCATGAAGATTTTATAGCAGCGGCGGAAGATGATCGTTGCCTTGCGACGGCGTTTCATCCGGAACTTACGTCGGGTTTGGCGTTTCATCGCTATTTCGCGCATAAATGCGGTGTCAGCAGCGAGTTACATAGCGATCAGATAGAAGGATGGACAGCGCGTAGCTGGATGCAGGTTGCAAGGGCGTAAAGTAGCAGATGTTCTGCAAGAGCCCGCTCATGATCTCGCTGCGCTCCGGTTCTCGAAAAACGTTGAAAATCCTGCGTCGCAGCGAGATCATGAACGGGATCTAAGGGGCTTGTGAATTTGGCATGGGATGTGCATTGCGTGAGTGTCTCTAAGTCGAGACGCTAGAAATCCTTTGTGGAATTCCGCGATGTATACGTCAAATCTTGTTCTTCTTTCCAATCAGCTGGCGCTTTCGCGCTCGATGGATGTCGTTGCGAACAACGTCGCGAATGCCAACACGAGCGGGTTCAAGCGCGAAGGCATCGAATTTGATACGTTGGTAAATAGGACTTCGCCACAGCGTACGATCAACTTTGTTTTTGATCGCGCGACATATCGCGATGCTTCGACTGGCCCGATTGAGGCGACACACAATCCGCTTGACCTTGCTATACAGGGATCGGGATATTTTCAGGTTCAGACGCCTGATGGGTCTACTCGCTATACCCGCGCCGGGAGCTTTACGCTTAATAGCAGTGGCGAGCTTACGACGCAGGCGGGGTACCCGGTTTTGGGCGACGGTGGACAGCCTGTCACAATTCCTGAATCAGCCTCGCAGATCAATGTTTCCGGAGACGGCTTTATCACGGCGCGGGTCGGGAGCGAAGCCGCGCTTGCTCAGCTTGGTAAGATAGGCGTTGTCAATTTTGCGAATGAAGCTGGGTTGGAGGCTATTGGGAACGGGCTGTATGCAGCTTCCGAGGCTCCTCAGCCGTCAGCAAGCGGTTCCATCGTTCAGGGCGCTCTTGAGCAATCAAATGTGCAGCCCGTTACTGAAATTACCAACATGATCAAGATTATGCGGGCTTACGAGCAGTCCGCCAGTCTCATTGGCCAAAGCAATACGCTGCAAAAAGAAGCCATTGCTAGGCTTTCGAAAACTTCGCTCAGTTAACCATCCTTGAACAATTGGGGACGCAGTCATGATGAGAGCACTTAACATCGGCGCATCGGGCATGGAAGCCCAGCAGCTCAATGTTGAAGTCATCGCGAATAATATCGCGAATCTGTCGACGACAGGCTTCAAGCGCTCGCGCACGGAGTTTCAAGATTTGCTTTACCAGAATATGCGCAGCGTCGGTTCGGCTTCGTCCGACACGGGAACTATTTTGCCTTCTGGGTTACAGGTCGGCCTTGGCGTCAGGCCTGCGGCGACTTACAGGATTAATGGGCAAGGCAATCTTACGGTCACCAGCAATCCGCTTGATATCGCTGTCAACGGGCTTGGTTACTTTCAGGTGCAGTTGCCTGACGGCACGACGGCGTACACGCGCGATGGCGCGTTTCAGCTTAACGCAAGCGGACAGATGGTTTCCGCCGATGGTTACACAGTTCTGCCTAATGTTACAGTTCCGACTACTGCGACTGCCGTCACGATTAACGCGAGCGGGCAGGTATTAGCGACAATATCGGGACAGTCTTCGCAGCAAACTTTGGGGCAGTTGCAACTCGCTAATTTTGTAAATCCGGCGGGGCTGGAGGCCATTGGCAATAACTTGCTTAAGGAAACTCAAGCTTCGGGTTCCCCCACGACGGGCAATCCGCAAAGCTCCAGTTTTGGCAGCATTGTTCAAGGGTCTTTGGAAACGTCAAATGTGGATGTGGTTTCAGAAGTAACGAACTTGATTACGGCTCAGCGCGCGTATGAAATGAATTCCAAAGTTATCAGCACGTCGGATCAGATGTTAAGCACGACCAATCAAATGAAATCGTAAGGTGATGCCATGAAGTTGCGCATTTTTTCCCCCTTACAGACCGACAGCCAGACTGCTTTCGTTAGTATGTGGCGACTGGCGCTCATAGCGTGGATGGTGTTTGCGGCTAGTGTGGGATCCCCTACGCCATGCGGGGCCGTGCAAAGCGTCACATTGAGGCAGGATGTCGAGTTGAAACGCGCGACAGTGCGTTTGTCTGATTTGTTCAACGGCGTGCCATCTGGGATCGACCGTGAAATCGCGCAGTCTCCCGCTCCATGCCAGAGCGCGGCGTACGATTCGGTTGTGTTGGGGCGGCTTGCAAAAGCCTATCGTTTGGATTGGCAGGTTCGGGATGGCGCGGCGGATCGTCTCACTGTCAGTTCAGCCTGCGTTCGCATTACCGCCGATTCTATTCGTCAGGCTGTTGTCCGTAAGCTCAAAGACAGCGGCACGCGCGGCGAAATAGAATTGGCATTTGACCGTAACAATATCGAAGTCGCACTGCCTGTAGAATCCTCAAATCAATTTGATCTGGCAAATTTTTCCTATGACGCGATTAGCAAAAGATTTTCTGGCGAGATTGCTCCTGTCGGGGGAAGCGTTTCGCGTGGTCGCTATATGATTTCCGGGCGCGTGACAATCAAGCAATTGGTTCCTGTTTTGGCGAGAAGGCTTGAGACAGGCTCAATGGTTGGCATAAAGGATCTTGATTTGATCGAAGTTGCCGAGGAGCGTATTTCCGGCGCTATCCTGACTGAAGCGGAAAAGATTGTCGGGCAAGAACTGTGTCGCAGCTTGCCCGCAGGAGAAATGTTGCGCGAGAACGACGTTATGGCTCCGCGCTATGTTCAGCGTGGCATGCTTGTGACTATAAAATTCGAAACGGCAAATCTTCAGCTTACGGCGCAGGGGCGCGCTTTGGCAGATGGCGGCAAAGGAGACGTTGTTCGCGTGGTTAATACGCAGACAAACCGCATGGTCGAAGGCGTTGTCGAAGGGCTGGGGGTCGTGGCGGTTCAGGCGCAGCCGCTGGCGGCGCAAAAGATGGCGGCGGTCAAATAGATTTGGCCTTTGAGGAGGCTCATCATGAATTTATATTTTTTATCAACTCATAATAATTCGAGAGTCTTGGCGCTAGTGGCATCGTTGGCGCTTTTGTCCGCATGTAACGCTTATGACAGGGTCACGGAGATTGGGAGCGCTCCGAAGCTGGCCTCGATTGACGATCCTACGCGCTCGCCCGGATATGTTCCGGTTAAAATGCCCATGCCCCCACCGTCTCTTGACGAGCGTATGCCAAATTCGTTGTGGCATACGGGAGCGCGGGCTTTCTTTAACGATCATCGCGCGACGAAGGTTGGGGATATTTTGACGGTTGTGGTTTCGATTAACGATCAAGCGCAACTGCAGAACGAAACAAAACGTTCCCGCGATAATTCGGATACTGCAAGCGCTTCTAGTTTGCTCGGTTTCGAATCGCGTTTGAAGAACTGGTTTCCCAAAGAGATCAATCCAGGGAGCTTGCTAGATACTGGCAGCACGACAAGCAATGAAGGAAAAGGATCAATCGCGCGTCAGGAGCAGATTGATTTACGTGTCGCGGCGACGATTGTGCAGGTCTTGCCCAACAACAATTTCGTTATTCAGGGCAAGCAGCAAATATCGGTCAATTTCGACATGAGGGAGTTGAGAATTCGGGGGGTTATCAGACCGCAGGACGTAGCTTCTGATAATACCATCAATTACGATAAAATTGCCGAGGCGCGTATTGAGTACGGTGGGCGCGGCACAATTACGGATGTTCAGCAACCGCGCTATGGATCGCAGTTGTTCGATATTTTGATGCCGTTCTAAGAGCCTGTTCATGATCTCTAACTGCAGCTTTGGCTTTTCAACGTTTTCTGCGCTTCCGGCGCTCACGTATGTCAAATACGCTGCGCTCCGGTTCTCGAAAAACGTTGAAAATCCTGTGCCGCAGCGAGATCATGAACAGGCTCTAAATGATTTTCCTCGCTACTTGATCTTCTGGGGTTGAGAAGCGATGTATTGTTTGGCAAAATTTCCTGCCATTTTCCTTATAACGTCGTTGATAATCTGGCCATGCGCTGATTGCGTCGATGTTACGATTGCGCCTTCGCGCCAGTAGATTATTTGTACATTTTTGGGAATTGTTATCGGCGGGATAATTAGATTGTTTTTACTTTCCGCGTTTAAAGATAACCATGACGTGCAGTCAAGACCTTGACCATTGTTTGTAAGCGCGACTTCCGGACGTAGGTTGATGCGCGGGATTTCGACGATAGACGGTGGCGCCTCATTTACATCCATAGCCGGCACATTGGCGCTGCGTAGAACGCTCAACAGAGCCTCGGTAATATCGGCGCGAGTAATACCACAGGCTTCCGCTGCCTGCGCGTTGTTGATTTGGGCGGCTTGCACGATGATTTCTTTGATGCCGTACAAGCTAGGCGCGGCGCCTTGCGCGTACCCTGGTGCAATGGTTAGGGCGTTCCACAGCAGGACAGTCAGTAGGATTAGTCCACAATTTAATCGCATGGCTATGTTGTGCATTGTAAGCCTGTGTTCTGGTTACTTGCGGGGTGATGTGTAACTGCCAAGTTTCGTTGGAAGCGTAAAGACGAAGGTTGAAAACAGCGCCGTCATTGCGAGCCCCCTCTTGGGGGCGACCTGTCCGCCATAGTTGCGTAGCAACGACGGCGGAAGCAATCCAGAGTCGATAGGACTGTCCCTAAGCTATTCTGGATTGCCACGTCGTCGCCAGCCTTAAGGCGGGCAACTCCTCGCAATGACGGTCTATTTTTTTTGGCGTTGGCTTGACTCTCTTGAAGTAGGGCTTAGGGGTTACGAAGATATTATAGAATTATGCATGTTTCCGGTTTTATGCGCAATAATCACTCACGGGAAGAAATTCCCAGCCAGCATCGCCAATATTGCAGCGTTGTTCGTTTGCCGTAGAACGCTGTTTGTAATAGCGCCATGACTGCAAGCATGATCATCATCGCGAAGATGACATCGCTTAAGAAATGCGCTCCCATAGCTAGCCGCGTGTAGCCAAAGGCAAATCCTGTCGTTATGCCAGCCCAGAATATCCATTTGCTCCATGGTCTTGGCTTACGTCCTGTGGTCTGGGAGGTTTTTTTATGGCCGGGTATCGGGGGCGCAATGACGGCGAATGCTGGTAAGGAAAAGCCAAAGGCGGCATCGCCAGCCACAAAGGAGCCGTTGGCGCGAAAGCTTGGTTGGGGGATTAGAGGAGGGGTGAAGGCCGCGTTTCCTCCGAATGTGGATACTTCCCGTGGACGCGCGCGTCCCCAGTTATCTTTGAAGAGGGCGTTGGCGACCAAGCCGGGGCCGATTAATAGCATGCATAAAAGAAATAGCCATGTCCGCGCCGGGATATTCCAAGCGCTTTTCCGGATCGCCGCAAACACCAGTATTCCGCAGAGCGCAATTCCTAAAATACGCGAGCCGGTTGTCGCGAGTTCGTGTAAAAACGACAGAACTGGATTTTCCGCAAGCGCGAAGCCAATATTTTTTTTATAAAAGAGCCCGGATGCGTATAGGTCGATTTCCGGGAAAAACTGAATGGCAATTCCGAGAAGGCTGATTCCGAACAGTATGCTGATTAGGATAAGGGAAGAGGGTTTCATATGAGATTCTCTGGGCATTAGTAGAGTTGGAGGCATTTGCCCATGTTTTTGCTTTTCATGTTTTGACTATGCCGTATTATCGTTCCAGTTAGCAATGGCGTGGAGAGGCGAGTCGGTCCGAATGAAAAATTACTTGGGAAAACTTGTTGGCGGAGCGCTGGGGTTTGCGCTGGGCGGCGGGCCGCTTGGCGCGTTTCTTGGCGTTTTGGTCGGACATGCCTATGACAGCCGTCGTGATCCTTTGCCGGATTTCTGGGGCGAAGCAAATTCCCGTCGTTGGAAAGATACTTATTCAGGCAATCCGGTTGATAATCTGAACGAGGCTGCGTTTACGAAGGCAGTTGTTGTGTTGTGCGCCAAGATGGCCAAGGTGGATGGGAGCGTTACACGTTCGGAAATCGAGGCATTTAAGAAGGTCTTTAAAATCCAGAAACAGCAGGAAGATGGCATCGGAAAGCTGTTCGACGAAGCGCGGCGTAGCGCGGAGGGATTCGAGCCGTATGCTTTTCAGGTTGCGCAGCGATACCGTAATCACCCAGTCGTGCTTGAGCATATCTTGGGCGGGTTGTTTGTCATTGCTGCGGCGGATAGCGAGACGATCAGGCCTGCGGAGGCCAAGTTTTTGAGGCAAGTAGCGTATATTTTCAATTTTACACCGGACGATTTCGTACGTCTCGCGGCGCGGTCTGGCGTATATATTCTGCCCGACTCTGGATCGGCGCAGCCGGGCGATTCGCGCAAACATAGCGCGGATGATCAATCTTATGAAATCCTCGGCGTGAGCGAGAAGGCCAAAGACGACGAGATTAAGTCAGCCTATCGCGCGTTGGTGCAAAAATATCACCCAGATCGCCTGATGGCAGAAGGCGTTCCGCCTGAATTTATCGCTACGGCCAACGAGAAGATGAAGCGCATCAATGTCGCTTATGAAAAAATCTGCAAGTCGCGTGGAATCAAGGTCTGACGCTTGGCTTGTTAGTTATCAGGATTAGGAATGCTAGTTGCTTTAAGAGAAAGCTGTGCGGGTCTTGGGGCTTCGCTTGCAAAGATCTTTCACCCTCCTTTCAGGGATCTTTGGCTTGTCGTTCTTCTTTATGTTGTCTGGTGCCATCTTGTTTATCCCCATGCGCCGATCTTGCGGGGCGAGTTGCCTGATACGGACGATTATACCTATGTTAATCAGGTTCTTGACTGGCTTAAGGGGCAGGGGTGGCACGACAATGTTCAGCATCGCCTGAACCCACCACAAGGCACGCCGATTCATTTCTCACGCATCGCCCAGCTGCCTATGGCTGGGCTGGTTTCGTTGCTTGAATTTTGTGGTTTTGGCCCGAAAGGGGCAGCTACGATTATGGCGCTTATCTATCCGGCGTTTCTCTTCGCCGGATTTTGCGCGGCGATGCGGTGGTTGGCACGATGTTTCGTTCCGAACAGATGGTCGGGGGCAAGCGCTTATATCGCGCTTTTCGCTACGGCGACTTTGTTCATGTTTCAGCCGGGGCATATCGATCACCATGGCCTAAACATTCTTCTTATCACGCTTTCCCTTGGATGCGCGGCGCGGATGATTCGCGATCCCGCGCGCAGCGTTTGGGGCTTTGGCGCGGGGGCGTTTCTTGCGTTGTCTTTGACGATCGCTTTGGAGGTATTGCCGTGGCTTTTGCTTATTTCTGGATGGGTTGGTTTGGCTGCGTTAGCGCGAGGCCCGCTGGCTGCGCGGCAAGGACTGGCCTTTGGCGTCGCTCTTCATTTCGGCAGTCTTGTGGGGCTTTTGCTTACACGCGCGCCTCACGCTCTTGGGACGCTTGATGCTCTTAGCTATTCGATGACCTATGTGTTGTTGACTGGCGGCATAGCTTTTACGCTTGTTGTGATTGCTCTTGCGTGGACGGTCAAATTTCCGCGCTCTGTCGTGTGGTTAATCGGCGTGGTTGTTCCCGTGTCGTTTGGAACGCTGTTTCTTCACCGCTTTCCGGAGCTGCTCGTGGGGCCATATGGCGGCATGGATCCAGCTTTGTCGCAGATCATACTTGGCGTTATCAACGAAGCGCAGCCCCTCAAATCGTCGCAGGCGACATGGCTCGATGTTTCGCGAAATAGTTCCGGAGCGCTTATCGCGCTTGTTGCCTTGGGCGTTTTTTTGTGGCGCGACAAGGATGCGCAGGCGCGTTGGCGATGGGCGCTTCTTGCGCTCATCTTGGTTGGGGCGATGGGGCTGAGCATTTTTTACCAGAAACGGTATATGGCCGCGATGGGCATGGCTTCGATCGTGCCGCTTTTGGCTTTGCTGCAGCGCGGATGGGGGCGTCTTTCGGCGTGGAGGGTTGACGATTCCAGGCAAGCGAGGACGAAGGTTTTATGCGAGCTTGGATTGCTCTTGCTGGTTGGACCGCTGCCTTCCGTGATTTATCCTGCGGTGTTGGATGGGCGCAAGTTCAATACGGACATGCTGCTGTTCCCGGCCATGAAGGGCAGTTATTCAGATCGTTGTGGCATGCACAGGCTGGAGAATGTCTTGCGCGATCCCTTGCTTCTAGGTGGCGAGCCTAAGCTGATCATGAACACGCTGGGGGACGGTCCGGAGCTTCTGTTCCGAACGCAGCACAAAGTTTTGTCGGCTCCTTATCACATGAATGTAGAAGGTAATATTGACGCTACACGATTTTTTTCCACACCATATCCGGAAGAGGCGCGCGACATCGCGATGCGGCGCGGGGTGGATATCGTCGTGCTATGCCGATATTTTCCTGAAATGTATATGCGCGTATCGATGGCCAAAGGCCCCGCTGTCGAAGGGAATAATAAGGACTTCGCGGCGCATTTCATTATGTTGCTTGTGACAGGAAAACACCCGGACTGGCTAAAGCCTGTGATAGTTCCGGGGCTAAACAACTTCGTGATTTATAAGGTCGTTAAGTAGAAAAGGTCGGAGGCGAGGTCGTGATTGCTGCTAGCAGTCTGCTGAAAAACATTTTTGGAGAAGGTCATGCTGAAAGATAAAGAACATGGGATGCCCGCCTTTATCGCGGGCATGACGCCTGTTTTTATTGATAAATGTTCCTCAACTCGCGATGTCACACCCGCCGTGTCCCATTTGGTTTTTGTATCTTCCAGATGGGTTTTTCAGCAGACTGCTAGTGTGGAAGCATAACCTTTTGGGATTTTAGCGTTATGATTAAGGCCTTGCCGCTTGCGCGTTTAGTGGGTTATCGAGATTTTCTGCTGTATCTCCTTTACCGCTTTACGGTTAGAACCGCGACTTTGGCGCAGAGCGTTATTATAGGTTGGGATGTCTATGACATCGCGCGGCGCGATCATGATGTGTTTCAGTCCGCATTTTACGTCGGGTTGGTCGGGTTGTGCGTTTTCCTGCCGATGATGCTCCTCACTCCGCTCGCGGGGGACACCGCTGATCGTTATAATCGACGAAAGATCATGATCGTGGGCAACATTGGCGACTGTCTCGTTGCCGGTGGGCTTGTCGCCGTGTCCTTGCTTGACCTGCCGTCCTCTTTCGCGTTGCCTTGCCTTTTAGCCCTCTCTGGATGCGTTGGCTCAATTCGGGCGTTTACCATGCCTGCTGGCACGGCCCTGATGCCTGCGCTTGTTCCCAAGAACATACTTCCTCGCGCCGTCGCGTGGAGTTTGTTGGCGGGACAGACTGGCATGGTGCTGGGGCCGTGGCTTGGCGGTATTCTGACGAGCTTGTCCGTTACGTTGGCTTATGGGGCGGTATGCGGGCTTTATCTTTTGGCGACGACGATCCTGTTCATGCTTCGGGTCGATTTGTCGCAGGTGGAGCCTTCCAAGGGGAGCCGCTTGCGCATGATCGTCGAAGGACTGTCCTACGTATGGTCTAACAAGCTCGTTTTTGGGGCTATTTCTCTTGATATGTTCGCCGTGCTGCTTGGAGGGGTTACGGCCCTTCTGCCGGTATTCGCCAGAGATATTTTGCATCTTGACGCCGCAGGGTTTGGCCTGTTGCGGAGCGGGGCGGCGATTGGGGCCGGGCTGGTTACGCTGGCTTTGTCGATTCGCCCCATTCAGCGTTACGCCGGAGCGTGGATGTTGAGCGCGGTAGCTGTCTACGGGGTGGCGACCATACTCTTCGCTCTGTCGCGCGACATGTGGTTCAGCTTTGCGATGCTGACGATACTTGGGGCTGCCGATTCCGTTTCCGTTTTTGTCAGGCAAAGCCTTGTCCAGATCATGACGCCTGATGCCATGCGGGGGCGCGTCGCTTCTGTTTCCGGGCTTTTTATCAATGCTTCTAATGAGTTGGGGGAATTTGAGAGCGGCATGGTTGCCCGAATTTTGGGGCCGGTTGGCTCGGCATTGTTTGGGGGGATTGGGGCGCTTGTGATCGTCGTCCTCTGGGCAGGATTGTTCCCCAAGATGCGTCGCGCAGACAGAATTCAGTGATTTTATCCCCGTAAACATGAGGTTTCTTCGGCCTGATTTTTCCTTTCTCCGTCGCGTTTCGGCAACGCGCGGAAGCGCGGGCGTAAAAAAGTTGCCCGCAAATGAAAATTTTTATTGAATGTTAAAAAATGAAATGTAAATTGGTCCTTACGGAAGCGCACGTACCACTGGCCCAAGGACGCAAAGGAATACCACCTTTTCCGTTCCCCAATGGTTTATGTAACGACGCTTTGCCGCCTTTGACCCTCGCGAAAGCGGGATCAGGGGAACGTGGTATGCAGCAAAGAGTCCTTCTGGAGCAGGCCTGAGAAGAGAGAGATATTCAGGCGCGCGAAAGAGGTTGGCCTTCGTTGTGAGGCAAAGACGTAAGGGCTGGGGGCTTCGCTTGTTTGAGCGGCGCTTAATCCCACCTAAAATTAATGATCTTGCTGTGTTAGGCAGCGAGGTCGCGTCTGCGCTCAGGCATTGGCCAAAAATACTTTTTGCTGCTCTGTGCATCTTGCGTGGTGAAGCCCTTTTTATGGACATGGGCCGCCGCGATTTTGGATGAGGAGCAAAGGGCCAATGGACTACAGAATCATGACGTCTCTTGTCAGGGGCGTGGAACCGACAACTCAAGATCGGGTTATGCCAGCGTCGGTGCGCGATAGCGTTGCCGGAGGGCTCCTGCGTTTTGCGACCGTCGAGGATATGGTTAAAACGTTGCGTCCCGATCAGCCGGTGCATTGCCTGCATCCGGAAGAGCTTGCGCGGAATGCTGACACCTTCCTTCAGCATTTTCAGGGCACGACCCTGTTCGCGGTCAAGTCAAATCCTGACCCCTATATTTTGCGCTTGGTCTATTCGCGTGGCGTTCGCCACTTCGATACGGCTTCGCTCGCCGAGATCAAGCTCGCGCGCGGCTTGTTCGCCGACGCGCATTTGGCTTTTATGCACCCGATCAAGAGCCGGGAAGCTATTCGCGCGGCCTATTTTGAATATGGCGTGCGCGATTTCGCGGTCGATTGCTTTGAGGAGCTGCACAAGATCCTTGAGGAGACGAACGCTGCGGTCGATCTCGGAATCCATGTGCGTTTGACCCTTCCCAAGGGAAGCGCCAAGCTCGACCTTTCCACGAAATTCGGAGCTACGCCCGACGTGGCCGCTTCCTTGCTGCAAAGCGCGGACAAGGTCGCGCATCGCGTGGGGTTGTGCTTCCATGTCGGTTCGCAATCGATGGATCCGCAATCTTACGTCGAGGCTATAGCGGTTGCGGGACACGTGGTTCGCAACTCCGGCGTGGCGCTTGACGTCTTTGATGTAGGCGGCGGATTTCCGGCCAGCTATCCGGGGATGGAGACTGTTCCTTTGACGGATTACTTTGTCGTGATCCGTGAGGCTGTGAAGGGGCTTGGTTTGCCAGCGGCGTGTCAGGTTTGGTGCGAGCCGGGCCGGGCCATGGTCGCTTCGGGCGGCACGTTGGTCGCGCGGGTTGAGCTGCGCAAGGGCGATGCCTTGTATCTTAACGACGGCACTTATGGCAGCCTGTTCGATGCTGGGTGGCTCAAATGGACCTATCCGGTTCGTATGATCCGTCCGGGGCTTCGCGCGCGCAAGTCCGGCATGGCGTTGCTGCCCTACAGATTCTATGGGCCGACCTGCGACTCGCTGGATGCCATGCCGGGACCGTTCATGTTGCCTTCCGATATTTGCGAGGGCGACTGGATCGCGATTGGGCAGATGGGGGCTTATGGCGCTTCCATACAAAGCCACTTTAACGGGTTTTACTCGGATCAGCAGGCGTTGATCGGCGTGGATCCGCTTAACCTTTCGGTTATGAACAGGCGTCGCAGGGTGCGCATGAGCACTTCGGCCTCGGACTCTACGGCGAGCGAGACAAGAGAGCAGTAATTTAGTCTGGGGCTATCCGCCAATTCTTCCCGCGAAGTCCTCGTAGCCGAAGCGCTTGAGGACTTCGTAATTTCCATCACTGTGTAAGATTCCAATATCGGGCAGGGGCAGGCCGTTGAAGGTGGTGCTTTGCACCATGGTGTACTGCATCATGTCGAGGAAGACGAGGCGGTCGCCGATGCTTAAGGGTTTGTCGAACGAGTATTCTCCGATGATGTCGCCCGTCATGCAGGTTTTTCCAGCCAGAATGTAGGTGCAGGCTTTTTCTCCCGGTTGCCCGGAATCCGCCACAGGCGGGCGGTAGGGCATGGTGATGACATCCGGCATATGGGCCGTGGCGGAGGTGTCGAGGATGAGCGTGGTCTTGTCGTTGACGAGAATGTCCAGCACCGAGGCGACGAGGTAGCCCGCGTTGCGGACGAGGCCGCCGCCGGGTTCCAAAATGATTTCCAGATGAGGGAAGGTTTGGCGGAAGGCGATCAGGCGCTGGACGAGCTTGTCCACGTCATAGCCTGTTTCGTTGATGAAGTGGCCGCCGCCGAGGTTGACCCATTTCATGTGAGGCAGGCGCAACCATGCGCCGAAGTTGCGCTCCACGGCGTCGATCAGCGCGACCGAGGCTTCGGCCATGTTCTCGCACAGGATATGGAAATGAAGCCCTTCGATCAGGTTCAGGGATTCTTCGTCGATGGATTTGCGCGTGCTCCCCATGCGCGAGCAGGGGCCGCAGGGGTTATATTTCGCGTAGCCTTGCCCGGTGAGCTGGAGTTCGGGGTTCACGCGCAAGCCAAGAGAGACTTTAGGGTTTTTGGCCTTCAGCGTTGGCGCGTAGCGTTTGAGCTGGGCGGACGAGTTGAAAGTGACGTGGTGGGCGATAGGGGCTATGCCTTCGATTTCTGTGTCGTCAAAGGCTGGCGAATAGACATGGACTTCCTTGCCGAACGCTTCGTGGCCGAGGCGGGCTTCAAAGAGGCCGCTCGCGGTCGTGCCGTCGAGGCTGTCGCGCATGAGCGGGAAGGCCTGCGGCATGGCGAAGGCTTTGGTGGCGAGGATGAGCTTCACGCCTGCTTGTTCCCTGATTTTCCGCGCCGTCGCCATGTTGCGCAGCAGAGCGGCCTCGTCGAGCGCGTAGGCGGGGGTGGAAATTTCCGGCAACTCGCGCAAGCGTGAGATGTTGTCGTTCCTATTCATTCATACGCTCCTAACCGCAAAAATTGTTGTAACTTCTAAGCCCGTTTCGAAAATCAGGAGGACTTTTTTTAGTAAGGACGGCTTGATTCCCTCCCCCTTGCGGGGAGGGAATCAAGCCGTCCTTATCGCAAAAAATCTCTCCAACCTTGGGAGTTATAAATGGTCTTGATATCGGACACACGCGAAGCAATTTAAAGTCCGAGGCTTTGTCTTGATCGTCGAAAAAACAAGCAGGCCACTTTATGGGTATAAGCCTCTGGCATCAATAGCCGTCATTATCGTAAGGCGAACTTGCTGTTTTCAACAACAAATGACCAAACATTAACAGAAATATCCCAAAATATGTGTTGACGCAATAATCCCATTTATGATAAATGTATCCCACTTCTTGAGATTGAAAAATCCTAAGGAGTGTCGGCAAGGCCGACGGTCCCATGGTCCGCGCGGTAAGTGGGGGAAAACCGGAAAGCCTTAAAGGCGGGTAGGCCACCCTAAGCGGGGGCCGGGGCAGACAGGGAACCGGACCGTGATGGCGGAGAGCTCTCCAGATTAAAGGACAAAAGGCAGAGATTAGATGGTGGACGGGAGCATAAATGAGTAGGAGAAGATTAAGAATGAAATAATCGTAACTCCCAAGCAGAACATTGAATGGACGAGGGTCAATGCTGAAGGAAGGGGCGTCATCGCGAGGAGCCTTCTTCAGGCGACGTGGCGATCCAGAATCGCAAAAACAGCCCTTGACGACTCTGGATTGCGCATCGTTTCCCGCTTTTAGCGGAAAACTCCTCGCAATGACAGCCCTTCCTTCACAATCTTTCTTCATCTCGTTATGCCTTGGCTTGGCAGTTACAAAAAATCTTTATTTGATCTCGATGGGTGTGCCATCGGGTACAAGTGACCAGATTTCTTCGATTTCCTTGTTTGTGACGGCGATGCAGCCTGCTGTCCAGTCATTGCGGCGATGCAGTGCGCCTAACCAGCCGAAGCCGTTGCGGAGGCCATGGATCATAATATCGCTGCCAGGATTGTATCCCGCTTGCGCGGCGCGTTTCTTGTCTTCGTCATTGGGGTAGCTGATGCGCAGGGCGAGATGAAAGGCGCTGCGGGGATTGCGCGAGACGATGGTGTAGTTGCCTTCAGGGGTCTTGTTGTCGCCTTCTTTTGTTTTAGGCTCAAGTCCGCCTTTGCCAAGGGCTATGGCATAGCTGCGGATGATGGTTTTTCCGTTATAGAGTTGCATTTCGCGCCGCGCTTTGCGCACGACAATGTGGGTAATCCTGATCTGGCCTTCTTGAGGCTTCGCCATGGGAGTCGCATACCATTTATCGTAGCTGTATAGCAAAGTCGCGCCTGCGATGAGCAGGGCGACCATGCCGTATAGAAACATGCGCTGCAAGACAATGTAACTTTATGCCGCGAGCGGGTCGGTGGCTTTGCTGTCTACGGCGAGGTCTTCGACGTGCCAAGGCAGGCCTTGTTTGGCGAGTTCGGCCAAGAACGGATCGGGGTCGAATTCCTCGACGTTCTTGACTCCTACGCCGCTCCATTTCTTTTGCAGCATCATGATCGCGCCCGTCACCGCCGGGACTCCGGTGGTGTAGGAGACGGCCTGCACGCCGATTTCTTTGTTGCATTCGGCATGGTCGCAGATGTTGTAGATGATGATCTTTCTGGGCTTACCGTCTTTAACGCCTTGGATGACGCAGCCGATGGAGGTCTTGCCCGTGTAGTTCACGGCGAGCGACGAGGGTTCCGGCAGCAGGGCTTTGAGGAACTGGAGCGGGATGATCTCCATGCCGTTATACATCACGGGGTCGATGCGGGTCATGCCCACGCCTTGCAACACGTCGAGATGCTTGATGTAGTTGTCCGAGAAGGTCATCCAGAAGCGGATTTGCTTGAGGCCCTTGATGTTCTGGGCGAGCGATTCCAGTTCTTCATGATAGATCAGGTAGGATTTCTTCGGGCCAACGCCGGGGTAGTCGATCATGCGCGAGATAGAAAGCGGGTCGATTTCGATCCATTTGCCGTCTTTCCAATATTTGCCGCGCTGGGTGACTTCGCGGATGTTGATTTCCGGGTTGAAGTTGGTGGCGAAGCCTTTGCCGTGGTCGCCTGCGTTACAATCGATGATGTCGATGGTGTCGATCTGGTCGAACAGGCGCTTTTGGGCATAAGCGCAGAAAACGCCCGACACGCCGGGGTCGAAGCCGCAGCCAAGGACGGCCAGAATGCCCTTTTCTTCGTAGCGCTTGCGGTAGTCCCATTGCCATTTGTAGCAAAATTTGGCTTCGTCCTTGGGTTCGTAGTTGGCGGTATCGAGGTAGGGCGTGCCGGTGGCGAGGCAAGCGTCCATGATCGGCAAATCCTGATAGGGAAGAGCCATATTGATGACGAGGTCGGGCTTAACCTTATTGATCAGGGTTGCGACCGCGCCTGCGTCGTCGGCGTCGATCTGGGAGACGGACAAGGCTTCGCCCGTTTCCTGTCTCAGCTTTTCGCATTTAGACAAGGTCCGGCTGGCCAGATGGATATTAGTGAAGATATCGCGGCTTTTTGCGCATTTCTTTGCGACCACACTGCCTGCGGCTCCTGCGCCTATGATCAAAACATTACCCATGCCCGGTTACTCCCTTTCGCCCGTCACTTGCTTGCAGGGCGATGTCAAAGGTGAAGCCAAGACGCCTTGCGAGTTTGCAAACGCCGTTTCTGCGCTTCACTTAAGTATAAAGCGCAGGAAATTCAATATTTTTCTTGCTTTGGAGCCAAGTTTTTTGCGAACTAGCCAATTCTTGGGTTTGGTATAGTCGAATCGTCGCCAGTTTTTTGCGCTAGGGTTTGGTGAGGCACTTATGGCTTTTTGCGTTCCCCCCGAATGGTCGTCCCACAAGGCGATCTGGACGGCTTGGCCTGCTTCCGCAGAAGACTGGCCTGCTGGTTTCGTTGCTCCGCGCAAGGACATCACGGCGATGGTTAAGGCTTTGGCGGGTGGCGATGCGGTCAAGGTTTTGGCTTGCGGAGAAGAGGCCGCGCTTTCGGCGCGTCAGGCTGTTGGCGATGTGGCAGAGGTTATCGCCTTTGAATATGACGATATTTGGCTGCGGGATACTGGGCCGGTGTTCAGCCGCGATGAAGCGACTGGTCGATTTCAGGTGGAAATTTTCTGCTTTAATGGTTGGGGTGGCAAGTTCGATTTCCCACGCGATGTTGTTTTGGCGGAAAAGCTGGCGGCATATGTTGGCGTTGGTTTACGCTCTCACCCATTAGTGTTGGAGGGAGGATCAATCGATACGGATGGCGAGGGAACTTTGCTTTCCACGCGGGAGTGTTTGCTTAATCCTAACCGCAATCCTAAGTGGAATGTGCGGCGTATTGAAGACGTGGTCCTGTTGGCTTATGGGGCACGCAAGCTTATTTGGATCGAGCAAGGGTTGGTCAACGACCATACGGATGGGCATATCGACAATCTTGCGCGATTTGTCGGGGCTGGCCATGTCGTGTGCCAGTCGCCGTCGGGCAAGGATGATCCCAATGCCGAGGCTTTGCTTGCCATTGAAAACAGGTTGCGTTCGAGCACAGATGCGGAGGGCAAGCTTTTGCGCGTCACGACGATTCCAAGTCCGGGATTGGTCAAGAATTCTGGGGGGCATATTCTTCCCGCAAGCCACATGAATTTTATTATTGGCAACAAGACGGTTGTGGTGCCGGTGTATAATGATTTCGGCAAGGAGGCTGTCGCGGAACTTGCTTCGGTGTTTCGTGGACGTAAGGTGGTTGGCGTGCCTTCGTTCGGGCTGTTGACGGGGGGGGGCGCTGACTTGTCGGGGGGCGGCGGTTCGTTTCACTGCATTACGCAGCAGCAGCCGGGATAGGAGAGGATGTGCCTCCTAAGCCAAAGCATTACTGGATGAAGAGAGATTGTGAAGGAAGGGCTGTCATTGCGAGGAGATCCCCGCTGAAAGCGGGGATCGACGCGGCAATCCAGAGTCGATAGAATCGCCTTTGCGACTCTGGATCGCCACGTCGCCTTCGGCTTCTCGCGATGACGGCCCTTACTCTTCAGTATTAACACCCGATTATTCTATGTCCTGCTTGGTAGTTACGATTGGAGTGCGCAGCATGAGAAATGTTACGGTGGCGGCTTTGCAGTGCAGTTATAGTCGGGATACGCAAGCCAATTTTGCGAAGACGGAAATGCTTGCGCGCGAAGCGGCAAAGGACGGAGCGCAAATTATCCTGCCGTCAGAGCTGTTTCAGAACATCTATTTTTGCACGACGCAGGATTCGCGCTGGTTTGCGGAGGCCTATCCCGTCGCAGAGCATCCTTGCGTCAGGCATTTCCAGCCGATCGCAAAAGAGCTTGGCGTTGCGCTGCCTATTTCGATTTTCGAGCGCGACGGGGTGCATCATTACAACAGCGTCGTTGTGATTGACGCAGATGGGGCGCTGTTAGGCGTTTATCGTAAAACGCACATTCCAGACGGGCCGGGGTATCAGGAGAAGTTTTATTTCAGGCCGGGCGATACGGGGTACAAGGTTTGGAAAACCCGCTTTGCCACAATCGGCGTTGGGATTTGCTGGGATCAATGGTTTCCAGAATGCGCACGCGCCATGGCGCTGAAAGGGGCCGAGATCTTATTTTATCCTACCGCTATTGGTTCGGAGCCACATGATCCTGCGCTTGACACATCCTTGCCGTGGCAGAGAGCCATGGTTGGGCATGCAGTGTGCAATGTCGTTCCTGTGGTCGCATCCAACAGGGTCGGGACAGAGGAGGGGCTAGGCGCGCCGCAGACCTATTACGGGCGCTCGTTTATCGCCAATTCTCGTGGCGATTTGGTCGCAAGCATGGGCAGGGAGCAAGAAGGCTATCTTAAGGCGACGTTTGATCTTGATGATATCGACAGGCAGCGCCGCGCGGAATGGGGTTTTTTCCGCGACAGGCGGGAGGAGTTCGACGCGATGCCGACAGCTTCTTGATTGGCGTAGCTGATTTGGGGACAGACGTATTCCGGTTGTGCTACTGCCCCTTGCCCGCCGCGAAGCAATATGCGAGGAATGACGCATGTCAGACAACATGTTCTCACAACAGCCGTTCTCGCACAGCAATCCTTTCGCTTTCGGAGGCGTGCAGCGCCGGGGATTGATGATGGTGTTGTCATCCCCTTCCGGCGCTGGCAAAACCACGATTTCGCGCCGGATGTTGGAGTCGGACTCTGAGCTGACATTGTCAATCTCGGTGACGACACGCCCGCCACGCCCCAACGAAGTCGACGGACGCGATTATCATTTTATTGATACGACAGAATTCAACCTGATGCTGAACCGCGACCAGCTTCTTGAGCACGCGAAGTATCTTACAAATTACTACGGAACTCCGCGCCTACCCGTGGAACAGGCGTTGGCTTCCGGCAAGGACATTCTGTTCGATATCGAATGGCAAGGCACTCAGCAGTTGGCTGAAAAGGTTCGCGCCGATCTTGTCAGCGTTTTTATTCTTCCCCCCACGTGGAAAGACTTGGAAAAGCGGCTTTATACGCGCGCGCAGGACGATCCGTCGGAGATTAACCGCCGCATGGCCAAAGCTGCCGACGAAATGAGCCATTGGGCGGAGTACGACTACGTCATCATTAACCGCGACTTGGACGAATCGGTGCAAGCCGCGCGCGCTATCCTTCAAAGCGAACGCCTTAAGCGCAACCGTCAGGTAGGGCTTGCGGAATTCGTCAACGGCCTCAAGCAGCGGCAGTAATCATATCCGGAGAAACAGGAATACTCCGTAGGATTGGAAACCCGAAAAGCAACAAGGGCCGTCATCGCGAGGAGCCTTCTTCAGGCGACGACGCGATCCAGAGCCACAGAGGCAATTCTATCGACTCTGGATCGCCTAAGTCGTCTCCCGCTTTGCAAGCGGGAAACTCCTCGCGATGACGCCCTTTCCGCAAGGATTGTCTTTCATGAACCATAAGAAGCGCTTTAAGGGCTAGTGATTTTCGGCTTTCCAAGCATACGGAGGATAACATGACTGACATTGATCTGCAGGCTAAAGTTAGGGAGGCGCTCGACTCTACCAACGGCAACCGCCATGACGCGCAGAAATTGCTGATCGCATGGGCCGTCAGGGATCATCAGATGCTGCTCAACATGACTAAACAACATCTAAAGGCCATCGCTACCGCATTAATCGAATGCGCCGAAAGACCTCCCGTTCCTGCAAATACAAGTCAGCAAGCGGATTCCAAACTATCGCAGAAAGCGCTCGTCGGAATTCTAGCCGACGACTCCAACGATCACCTCGTTCAAGATAAACGACGTCGCGCAAATCTTCCGCCGCCGAAGACAACGGAGCGCCAAGCTTCCGCGATGCGGCAACTTGCGGAGGCATATGCTAGGAAACGTGACGAGAATTAGGCCGCGTTGGCTTTTTCTCCACGGCATCCGCACGTCGTGGCCGAGGCGTCCATGACCTTCATCAAGGTATGATCATGAGTTGGATCTATTAGGCAATACCCGCCGAGCATGTCGGAATGAATGGGTATCACAACGGGCTTTTGAAGGTTTGGATCCAGATCGCAGAAGTATGCCAACGCTTCGGTAACGTAAAGCGCTGTGCGTCTGGCAATTGCAACTGCCAGATAATCATGGAATTGAACCTTGTTACGCGCAGCGCTCGATTCATACGCCGTTAGAACGGCATCGCGGAATTCCCTGTTTGCCTTTGCGACTTGATCTAATGGACGATTTCCCCATGAAACTGGATCGCTTGCTAAAACCTTTGCCATGTAGCAGTCGTTATGACTGAATAAGACAATGCTTGGCTGTCCGTAAGCTCCGTAGTACCCCATGTTTTCAGGACTGCGCATGTGGCGCAGGTAAAGATCAAGATGCGCATAGTAGGGGTGAGGGGGCTCGCTTCCCTTCGAATTGAAACGCGGAATAATTAGCCCCGCATACGCCTCCGACTGAGCTTCCTTTAAACCAATCGCAAAGATGCTGCTTGTGTCGCAGCTCGGCTCAACGCAGCGCAAAATGCTCATCAGCGGAACCACAGGCTTCTTCGGAGCCTCGCCTGTGTCGCGCTCGACCTTCTTCGCCGTAGCTTTGCAGCCAAGCTTGGCAAGGCCGAAATAAAGGCGTTGAATAATAGGGTGATCAATCGCTTCCGCAGCCGGAGCAAGCAAAAACTCTCTAGCCTTGTCCACCGCAATCAAATTCGTATCTGGAGCAAATATGCTCATAGGAATATCCTTTCTGTTAGGTCAATTATTTCTTTTGCGGCCAGATAATATCCTATTTTTGCATGGCGCAAAGAAGAAAGAGAACTATATTTGTCTTATTTATCTAACAGTCCTCTGAATAACACTTTTTGGGGTGGTTATGCTTATATACTTCTAACGGTTCGAGAGTTGGCAAAAAGCCCCCGATAGCGCAGCGTCACACCCGCGCAGGCGGGTGTCCACCACTTTTCGCTAGGCGAGGTTTCAACTCGCCGCCGTCACACCCGCGCAGGCGGGTGTCCACCTCATGTTCTCTATGCAAGCGATTCATTCGCATGATTTTTGCTTGTTCTCAGCATTTGGAGATGGACACCCGCCTGCGCGGGTGTGACGCTTGTTTTTGCCGCGACATTTTCCCAACTCTTCACGTGCGATGAGTATAGAAAAAAAGAAAACAGGATGCGTTGGGTCGCGTGTCAGGATTCTGCGATCTTTCTTGCTTCGTCGGCAAGCATGATTGGAATTCCTTCGCGAATGGGATAGGCCAGTTTGGCTTTGTCGCTGACAAGCTCCTGCCTTGCCGCGTCATAACGCAGCGGTCCTTTCGTCACCGGACACACCAGCATATCCAGTAATCTTGGATCTATGCGACGGCTGGAATTGCTTGTGGAACCTGACATTGAATATCCTTCGAGGAATCACGCCGCGTTCTTTCGTGCCGCCGTATCTTTTTCGTTCTCGACCGCCGCTTGCGCCGCAGCGAGGCGGGCAATTGGGATGCGGTAGGGCGAGCACGAAACGTAATTCAGACCTATGTGGTGGCAGAATTTCACCGAGTCGGGATCGCCTCCATGCTCGCCGCATATCCCTAGTTTGATATCTGGGCGCGTCTTGCGCCCGCGCTCGACCGCCAGCTTGATCAACTCGCCCACCCCGTCCTGATCCAGCGAGGCGAACGGATCGCGCTCGAACACGCCAGCGCTGTAGTAATCCGGCAGAAAGCTTGCCGCGTCGTCGCGGCTTAAGCCAAAAGTCGTCTGCGTCAAATCATTGGTTCCGAAACTGAAGAATTGCGCCGTTTCCGCTATCTCGCCCGCCCTCAACGCCGCTCTGGGCAATTCGATCATCGTGCCGACGAGGTACTGGACTTCTACGCCTGTCTTGATCTGCACGTCCTGCGCAACGCGGGTAACCATGGCCGCCAGAATATCGAGTTCCTTCTTCGTTGCCACGAGCGGGATCATGATTTCCGGATGAACCTTCTTGCCTTGCTTAACGACTTCAGATGCCGCGTGGAATATCGCTCGCGCCTGCATTTCGTAAATCTCAGGATACGATATCCCCAGCCTGCACCCGCGATGGCCCAGCATCGGATTCGCCTCATGCAGCTGATGCGCTCTTTTCCGTACTTTCTCGACGCTGCACCTCGCCGCGCTCGCCACGACCTCCATATCGCGCTCCGAGTTCGGCAGAAACTCATGCAATGGCGGATCAAGCAAGCGAATCGTGACGGGCAAGCCCTCCATGATCGTGAACAGTTCGACGAAGTCTTGTTTCTGAAATGGTTCCAGCTTTGCGAGCGCCGCGCGACGGCCATTTTCGTTATCCGCGATAATCATCTCACGCATGGCCGCAATGCGCTCGTCGTTGAAGAACATATGCTCCGTGCGGCACAGCCCTATTCCCTCCGCGCCGAATTTGCGCGCCATGGCGGCGTCTAAGGGAGTTTCCGCATTCGCATGCACGCCAAGCTTCCGCATGGAGTCTGCCCACCCCATCAGCGTCGAAAAATCTCCGGACAATTCGGGACGTACCGTCGGAATCTCGCCTAGCATGATCTCGCCTGTCGAGCCATCTATTGTAATGATATCGCCCGCTTTGATCGCGATGCCTTTCGCGCTCATTTCCTGCTTCGCGTAGTCGATATGAAGTTCTCCTGCTCCTGCCACACAAGCGCGCCCCATCCCACGCGCGACAACCGCCGCATGGCTTGTCATGCCGCCGCGACTCGTCACAATTCCTTTTGCCGCATGCATTCCGTGAATGTCTTCGGGGCTTGTCTCCACACGGCACAAAATTATTTTTTGTCCCTTCGCCGCAAGAGCTTCCGCCTCATCCGCGTTAAATACAACGCGCCCAGACGCAGCGCCGGGAGAAGCTGGCAGTCCCTTTGCGACAATCCGCTTTTTGGCTTTAGGATCCAGTGTCGGGTGCAGCAATTGGTCGAGCGATGAGGCTTCAACGCGCGTGATCGCTTCCTGCTTTGAAATCAGCCCCTCTCCAACCATCTCCACCGCTACTTTCAGCGCTGCGGCAGCCGTGCGTTTGCCACTGCGAGTCTGGAGCATATAAAGCTTGCCTTGTTGCACGGTAAACTCGATATCCTGCATGTCTCGGTAGTGCTTTTCGAGTTTCAACCGCACGTCGTTTAGCTGTTTGAACACTTCGGGCATAACTTCTTCCATCGGGGGAAGATCGGAATGGTTTTCCTGCTTGCCTTTGATCGTCAAATGCTGTGGCGTGCGAATGCCTGCGACGACATCTTCCCCCTGCGCATTGACAAGATATTCACCATAAAATGCATTTTCACCGGTCGAGGGATTGCGCGTAAAAGCTACACCCGTGCAGCAATCTTTCCCCATATTTCCGAAGACCATCGCCTGCACATTAACGGCAGTGCCCCAGTCGGCGGGGATCTCGTGCAACTTGCGGTAGGTTATCGCGCGAGAGTTCATCCATGAGCCGAACACAGCCCCGATCGCGCCCCAAAGCTGCTCATGCACATCTTGCGGGAAGGGCCTTCCGAGCGTTTTCTGCACCATCTCAAGATAGCCTTCCGCAGCTTCCTGCCAATCTTCCGCCATCATTTCCGTGTCGCCGCGATAGCGACGCGCGCGTTTGATATCGTCAAGTATGTCTTCGAATTTATGATGCTCAATCCCTAGCACGACAGAACCGTACATTTGAATAAAGCGGCGATAGCTGTCCCATGCAAATCGCGCATCGCCGCTTTTGGCTTTCAACCCTTCGACAGTTTGCTTATTCAGACCTAGATTAAGCACAGTATCCATCATTCCCGGCATTGACGCGCGGGCGCCAGAACGCACCGATACTAGCAGAGGATTGCGTTCATCACCGAATTTCGCGCCAACGATTTTCTCGACAACTTCTAGCGCCGCCGTGGCTTGCGCTTTCAGATCGGAATGATAACCATGGTCGTGCGCATAATAGTGAGCGCAGACTTCGGTTGTGATAGTGAAACCCGGAGGAACCGGAAGCCCTAGATTGGACATCTCCGCTAGTCCCGCCCCTTTGCCGCCAAGAAGGTTGCGCATATCCGCGCGTCCGTCGGACTTGCCGTCGCCAAATGCATATACCCACTTTTGCGCAACCATAATTGGCTCCTCCTCATCGCGGCCATGTTCGGCAACGCTCGGGGAGCTTTTCCGCATGGCTTGCTCGCAAAATAGACCTCATTTCGCGATCTAGCAACCTGCGAATAGAGCGCTTGCGCGCGGAAATTAGCGAATTGCGTATTCGGTCGTAAAGCCGTAGGAAGTAAAGTCTATCCTGCGGGTGCTTCATGACTATTTTTCAGACGATCGCTTTGCTTCTTATCCTTGCTGCGGCTGGCGCTTATTTTAATCGTCGAGTGTTCAAGCTTCCGGCTACAATCGGCATCATGGTTTTCGCCCAACTTTTGTCGCTCGCCGCGATCGGCCTTAACGGCATGGGCCTCATTGATCTTCATCATGTCAGCGAGTTTGTCGCGAGAATTGATTTTCCGAATGTCATGCTTCATGGGTTGCTGTCGTTTCTGCTCTTTGCGGGAGCGTTGCGCGTGGATTTTGCCGAACTGAAGAAAAACAAGGTGACTGTGATCGTGCTGGCTACTGTTAGCGTCGCGCTGTCGATGCTGATCGTCAGCGCCTTGATTTGGCTTGCCGCATTATGGTTAGGACATGCCCTGCCATATGCCCATGCGATGTTGTTCGGAGCCTTGATCGCTCCTACTGATCCTGTCGCCGTTTTGTCCACTCTCAAGGAAACCACGTTGACCAAAAGTCTGAGAATTAAAATTGGTTGCGAAAGTCTTTTGAACGATGGCATGGGGGTTGTGCTGTTCCTGCTGATTCTTGGCATCGCTATGCAGCCCGAAACGCATAGCGTCAACGCGCCGCAGGTCCTGATTATGGGGATCGGCTCGGTCTGTGGCGGAATCGCGTTGGGCCTTGCCTCTGGCTGGCTGGCTTGCAGCCTTATCAACAGCATTGACGATTATAATATTGAAGTCTTGCTGACTCTTGCGTTGGCGGCTGGGAGCTATGCGCTGGCTGAAGCGCTCTACGTGTCCGCTCCGGTCACGGTCGTCGTGGCTGGTCTTGTCATTGGCAATCATGGACGCATGTTCAATATGGCCGACAAGACCCGTAACTATCTCGATACTTTTTGGGAGTTGCTGGATCAAACCGTCAACGCCATTCTCTTTATGCTTATCGGCATGCAGATGATCGTGATTCCCGTGGATGAGCTTTCCGTCACATTGGGTTTAATCGCGATACCTGTTGTTTTACTGGCTCGTTATATCAGCGTCGCTTTGCCCATCATGGCCATGTCGCTTCGTTCAAAATTCGAGCCGGGAACCTTGACGTTGCTGACATGGGGAGGGCTGCGCGGAGGAATCTCCATCGCCATGGCGCTTTCGCTTCCCGCTGGGCACGAGAAGAATCTTTTACTTGGCATGACTTATATCGTCGTAGTCTTTTCAATTCTTGTTCAAGGCACTACCTTCCGCCGCGTCGCGAACGGCACGGCAAAGCCATAGCAAGAACATCAATATACCTCTTGCATAACTGCATGCCACCCTACAGATGGATGCATTGACATTGCAGGAAAAACAAGCCACACGCGTCATTCCGGCGAAAGCTGGAAACCAGCTTGCGAGCGGCAGCGAGCGGAACAGAACGGATTTACGGCCTACGATTGTGAGCGTGATGGAGAGTCTTTCGCGCCGCAGACGCGGCGCTGCTGGATTCCGGCTTTCGCCGGAATGACGCTTTCAGCTAAGATAAGTTTTGTTATCAAACAGATGAATATATAAGACACATACTTGTTCCGGCTGTCGCGCTCTTAAGGAACTTCTGGCCCTTTGCGCTGCAAAATGTCCAAGCGTTCGGCAAGCGCATCTACTTTCTTTATCAGGTGCTTGATGCGGCTGATGTTGAATAAATTTTCCATCGTCTTTTCGCGAGGAGCCGCAGGGATACCCCCCACGACTGCATGGGGAGGGACATTCCCCGCAATAGCGCTCATCGCCATGGCGATGGCGTCGTCGCCAATCTTGACGTGATCCGCTACGCCCGTCGCTCCGCCCAGCACAACGCGGTTGCCGATTTCGACGCTGCCCGCTATGCCAACGCGCCCGCAAATCAGACAATTTTCGCCAATTATCACGTTGTGGCCAACTTGCACTTGATTGTCGATTTTGGTGCCGTTGCCGATTTTTGTCGAGGCGATGGTTCCGCGATCAATGCTGGTGTTCGCGCCAATTTCCACGTCGTTGCCGATTTCGACCGCGCCTAAGGAAGCGATCCTTTCCAGACGCGAATTCCGCGCGGAAGTTTCGCTCGCGCCGCTCTCCTTGGCTTGTTCCACGCTTCCTTTTTCCGGCGTTACAAAACTGAAACCGTCCGCTCCGATCGATGCGTTGAAATGCACGAGACAGCGTTCTCCGAGCGTGACATCCGCTCCTATCCTGACTCCAGAGTTCAGAATCGTGCCCGCTCCAAGCTTTGCTTCCTGTCCGACATAGGCATGAGGATGCAACTGGCATTCGTCGCCAATTTCGGCTTCGCTTCCCACATAGACAAACGGTCCGATTCTGACCTTCTCTCCAAGCTTTGCGCCCGGCTCGATCACTGCCGAAGGGTGTATGCCTAACGCGACTGTAACTGGAATGGCGAATAGAGCCGATAGTTTGGCCATGGCCAGTCTAGGCCGATCCACAACGATGCAGGCATCGAGCAACCCTGGTTCCAATTCCGCATCGGAAGAAACGACTCCTACGCGCGCTGGCGTTTTCGCCAGAAGGTGAACCAATTTGGGATCGACAGCCAACACCAGATCACGCTCGTTTTGCGCCGCAGCGGGGTGCACAACCCGGCTGACAAGGAGGTTCGCGTCGCCAATCAGGCGGGCTTGAAGCGCTTGCGCGATGGCTTGAGAGGTGTAAGGTGGGGGCATAACCTGAGCGGCTCCGTTAACTGATCATTAATAGCAATGCGGTGAGTTTAATCTAAATTGCGCGCGTCCGGAACATGCCACAATTCACAAAACCGGAAATTAATAAACCACAGAAAAGGGATAAATTGCAGCGCCAACATATGGTTAGTAATTTATTACCTTAAATTGGCATCTCATTATGGAAATTTACCCCAATTCGCGAAAGCTTGTTAGCGGAAATTAAGGGTATTTTGTTTAAAGTCAAAGCATAATTGCTAAAAGTAAGAGCAGTTTGTCCGGTCTCGAAAGTTATATAAGGATCATAAGACGCCAGAAAACTTTCACAGAAATTTGGTAATCATAAGATGAACGAACACGATAAAAACGAACTCTCCGAAATTTTGTTGGCCTCCGGAGACGCCGGTTACGAGTGGGACTTGGCGGTCGACCGAATCACGTGGTTCGGCGCGTGGGATAAAATATTTGGCACAAACTGCCTTCCGCCACATGACTCGGAGAAATTGTATAATATCATATTTACTGATGACAGGCCGCTTGTCTTCGGTAGCGAGGAGCTTACTCTCGATCGCCACTATAGGTTACTGCTTGCCAACGGCTCGCTTGTCTGGGTCCATGAACGCGGAACAGTCTTGCGCGAAAACGACCAAGCCGTCATACAGCGCGGCGTTTTGCGCCTTGAAGACAAGCGTCCGCAAGAACGCATCGCTTATGCGGAAATGCAAGGGCGCGACGTTCTTACAGGATGCTACAACCGCGCGCATATGCTTAGTCAAATTGCCAAGGCGACTGAGACGGCCAAGATGTCGTGCAGAACGGCAAGTTATTTTGTAGTCGGCGTCGATAAGATGTCATTCGTCAACGAGGCCGCAGGCATGGAAGTCGGCGATGCCTTGTTGCGCGGCGTTGCCGAGCGACTGTCCCAGATTATTCCGGGCCGCGCGATGTTGGGGCGCGTTGGAGGCGACATGTTCGGAGTTCTCCTGCCGGAACCGCTGGGTTCGGACATGGAGCGCATGGCCGAGCGCGTTCTACACAGTTTCCGCGATCAGCCAGTCGTCACGAGCCAGACTCCGTTGCACATAACCGTTTCCATTGGCGGCGTGCGCATGCCTATGATCGCTAAGAACGCGACGGAGACGATGATATTCGCAGAGCAAGCGCTCCACGACGCGCATCAGCGCGGACGCAATCTCTTTACCGAATATACGGACTCGCCGGAACGCGCCAATCAGAACCGCAAGATTTTAGAGCTTGGTGAGCGTATTCAGCATGCCTTTAAACACAACGGATTTCGTCTGGCCTTCCAACCGGTTATTGAAACTGCGACTGGGCAGGTGCTGTTTTATGAAACTCTGGTTCGTATGCTTGGCAGCGACGGCGTTCTCGTAGCCGCAGGGCAGTTTGTTCCAGCCATTGAGCAGATGGGGCTGGCGTTTGAGCTGGATCGTCTTGTGCTCGACATGTCAATCAAAGAACTTGAACTTACGCAGAACCTATATCTTGCGGTTAACGTATCGGGATTAACGGCCGCGCAAGCCGATTGGCCTGACCACGTGCAAAAGGTGCTTGGCGGGAAACCTGATGTCGCTTCGCGACTCATCATCGAAATCACTGAGACCGCTGCAATCGTCGATGTCACTGAAACGCGCCGCTTTGTCGATTCGCTTCGCGAGCTAGGCGGGCGGGTCGCTCTTGACGATTTTGGCGCAGGTTTTACCTCGATCCGCCATTTGCGTTCGCTGTCGCTGTCAATCATGAAGATCGATAAAGATCTTCTGCACAACATTCTCACGAATGGCGAACAGCAGCACCTTGTGCGCATGTTGATTGAGTTGGCGCGCGGCCTTGGCCTTAAGACCGTGGCGGAAGGCGTGGAAACGGAAGAAGTCGCTGATTGGCTGCGCCGAGAAAACGTCGACATGATGCAGGGATACTATTTCGGCAAGCCTTCGCTGGAACGCCCATGGCTGGAGTTGGAAGGCGCGCAGGCTCCGTTTGACAAGTTGAGCAAGATGTTAAGCGATACCAAGTCAGGAATGCTGAACGCGGTCAAAGCTTTTTCACCCTTAGAATCGTTGGCAGGTTCCCAAAATCCATCGGGTCATTAGATCCTCACTTTTCTCTGTCAACTTGTCTATGTCCCTCTGCGAAACGTGTCATGAATTTTTTGCGCAAGGGCGGGGCTGATGCCCTGCACGCGAGCGAGGTCTTCAACGCTGGCTTCGCGGGCGGCTTTGGCTGAGCCGAAATGATGGAGCAGGGCGCGTTTGCGTGCCGCGCCGATGCCGGGGACTTCCTCCAGCCCCGAATCCCCGATGGCTTTGGTTCGCTTGGCGCGATGCGTGCCTATGGCGAAGCGGTGCGATTCGTCGCGCAAGCGTTGAAGGTAATATAGAACGGGGTCTTCGTGCGGAAGGCTGAAGGGTTCGCGACCTTCCATGAAGAATCTTTCGTTGCCTGCGTTGCGGTCAGGGCCTTTGGCGATGCCAACAATTTTTATGTCGTCGCCCAAACCCATTTCGTTCAGCACTTCGTGGACTTTTGAGATTTGCCCCGCGCCGCCGTCGATAAGCAATAGGTCTGGCCACATGGCGGACTGTTTCTGCGGGTCTTCCTCGATCAGGCGGCGAAAGCGCCGCGTCATGACTTCGCGCATCATGGCGAAATCGTCTCCGGCGGCTTGCGCGTCGCGGATGTTGAATTTGCGGTAGGTCTTGCGCAGGAATCCTTCGGGACCGGCGGCGACCATCACGCCGACGGCGTGGCTGCCAGATAAATGCGAATTGTCGTAGATTTCTATGCGTTTCGGAGGCTCCTCCATGCCGAATAACTCGGCGAGCTTTGCCAGAATGCGGACTTGCTCGGTGGCGTTGGCCAATTTGCGGGCAAGGGCTTCTTTGGCGTTACGAGACGCCAGCGCGATGAGGCGGACCTTGTCGCCTGCTTGCGGCACTGTCAGCGTGACCTTGCGGTCGGCTCGTTGCGACAGGGCTTGCGCGAGAATCTCGCCATCGGATGGTTCGTGGCTCAGCAGCAAGAGGGGGGGCGGGATTTTGTTTTCATAGAATTGCGCGAGGAAGGCGCTCAAGATATCTGCAGAGCTATCCTCGATGTCATGTTTCGGGAAAAACGTTCTGGCTCCGTAATTGCGGTCGTCGCGGAAGAAGAAGACTTGAATGGCGGTTTGTCCGCCGCTTTGTTCAAGCGCAAAGATATCGGCGTCGCCCAGATTGTTTACGTTAACATCCTGACGCGACTGGATGGAGGTCAGTGCGCGGATGCGGTCGCGCAATCTAGCGGCGGTTTCATAGTCAAGCGCGTCGCTGGCGGCTTGCATCAGTTCCGAGAGCTTGTCTTGGATGGAGCGGCTCTTGCCACTTAAGAAGGAGACGGCGTCTTGCGCTTGCGCGGCGTAGGTTTCTGGCGTGACGTAGCCAACGCAGGGCGCTGTGCAGCGCTTAATATGATACTGCAAGCAGGGGCGCTTGCGGTTGGCGTAGACGGCGTCGGAGCAGGTGCGCAACATAAAGCCGCGCTGCAGGACGGCAAGCGTTTCGTTGACGGCGCTGCCGGAGGCGAAGGGGCCAAAATAGCGGCCTTTACGGGTTTTGGCTCCGCGATGTTTCAGAAGCTGGGGGGCTTCATGATCCTGCGTAATCAACAGGTAGGGGTAGCTTTTGTCGTCGCGCAACAGGATGTTGAAGGGCGGAAGGTGTTTTTGGATGAAGTTCGCTTCGAGCAACAGGGCCTCGGCTTCAGTGCGGGTGACGACGATTTCGACGCTGCGGATTTGCGCGACCATACGCTGGAGCCGGATCGGTAGGCGCGCGCGCTGGGTATAGGAATTGACACGGCGGGTCAGGTCTTTCGCTTTTCCGACATAAAGCACGATGCCTTTGCCGTCGATCATGCGATACACGCCGGGCTGGGGCGGGATGGTCTTAAGTTGCTCCTTCAAAACACTCGCGCCGATGTCGAAACCCGTCTGGCCTTTGGCCAGAGAGCTAATGTTATCAACGAGATCCGGCTCACGCTCGGCCATGGTTTTGTTATCCCCTAAAGCTGTGGATAAGACTGTTTATAAGTCGTCCGCGCGTACCTGTTTAACACGGAAAGACGAAGGTTTATGCGCTTTGCTTAAAATGTGGGCAGTCTCTCTATCTGTCTGTATTCTAATAATATCTTTGTAAATAAAGCATGAAGTTTTGTTAACTTGCTGTTTAACCTGTTGTTACCGGAGCCGATGTTTCACGCTGTGCACAAATATCGTGGAGACGCATAACGGATTGCTGCTGTCAAGCGGGGTTTAATGAATTTTTAAGAGGTGTGGCAGGGCTGCGGGGGGGGGGTATATTCTGGTGAGTTGTTGCCTGATTATATATTTAACATTTGTTGCATTATTTGTAACTCTCAAGCTCTACTCAGGGGCATACAAACAATACTATAGTCAAACCAGATAAGTTCCTTAAATGCGCAATGAACGCCGTCATTGCGAGGAGCCTCCTTCAGGCGACGACCTGTCCGCCATAGTTGCGTAGCAACGACGGCGGAAGCAATCCAGAATCCCACAGGACATCGCCACCGACTCTGGATCGCTTCGCATTCGCTCGCGATGACGGCGCTTTCCGCATTGTTTGTCTACGTAACCTCAAAGTTAAGCTTGGGAGTTACCATTATTTTTGTAATTTATTATGTGATTTATATCCACCAGCCAAGCCATTGAAATAGCTGGTGGGTGCGACAGGGATTGAACCTGTGACCCCTACCATGTCAAGGTAATAACTCGTAATTTTCTTTCGCTTCCTTTTGCTTTCCTAACCTTACTAATATGTTATATATCAATGTGATTTCTTATTTCCGGTAAGGTAGATGTCTTGCCGTAAATCACCGTAATTTCCCTTTATCTGCTTCCTATGTGCTTCCTGTAGGGGCGCTACCTTCAGAAAGGAATCATAATGGTAAGGCTCACCAAGACGCATGTCGAGGGATTGAAACCGGGCGAACCGGACTATTTTGTTTGGGATGAGACTTTGCCAGGCTTTGGCGTTCGCGTGTGGCCTAGCGGCAAGAAGACCTACATCGCGCAATATCGGGCGGTAGGGCGAACGAGGCGGATCAAGATAGGCAATCACGGCGTTTTGACGGTCGAGGAAGCCCGCAAACAGGCAAAAGGCATACTGGGCGACGTCGCGCGAGGCGAAGACCCGCAAGAGGATCGCCTGACTCGCCGCAAGGCGATGACAGTTTCGGAGCTTTGCGAAGCCTACCTCTATGCTGCGGAGCGCGGTCTTATCATGGGCAAGGGAGGCCGCGCGAAACGTGAATCGACTTTGGCGATTGACAAGGGGAGGATTGAACGGCACATCAAGCCCCTGCTGGGCACCAAGCTTGTGCGCGAACTCACACCTTCGGATATAGGACGTTTTATTCGAGACGTTGCGTCTGGCAAGACGGCGGGGGTAGTTAAAACTGACCTGGTGCGCGGGCAGGCTATCGTTAAAGGTGGAGCTGGGACGGCTTCACGTTGCGCGGCGTTTCTGGGAGGCATGTTGAGTTTTGCCGTCGCGGAAGGCGTGATCGCGCATAATCCGGCGCGAGGCGTGAAGCGTCCGGCCTATGGTAAGCGAACAAGGCGCTTAAACGCTGAAGAATACTGTCGCCTTGGCGAAGCCCTGCGCGTGCTGGAACGCGAAGGGGAAAGCTTGCAAGCAATTAAAGCGGCGTGGCTTCTCGCCCTGACAGGGTGTCGCCTGAACGAAATCGTCGAGTTGAAATGGGCGGAGGTAGATGACGTCGGGCGTTGCCTTCGGCTTGAGGATTCAAAAGAAGGCGCGTCTGTGCGGCCTTTGGGGGCGCATGCCATGGAAATCCTGCGCAGCGTCGGGCGCAAAGACGACGCTTTGTTTGTGCTCGAAGCCGTGCGCGGAAAAGGCTCGTTCGGGGGCATGCCTCGCGCGTGGCGGCGGTTTGCGAAGCGCGCCGGGTTTGAGGATGTAACGCCCCACACGTTGCGCCACAGCTTCGCGAGCGTTTCGGGCGATCTTGGCTTTGCGGACAGCACCATCGCCGCATTGCTGGGACATTCAACCGGAAGTATGACTTCGCGTTATGTGCACAAGCTTGATGCCGTGTTAATCGCCGCCGCTGATAAGGTTGCTGAGGCTGTTTGGGGGATGATGGAGGATGGGAAGAATAATGGTTAATGCTTTTACGCAACATTTTGACAAATTACCATTATTTTTCAATGCCTCACGATGGAAATCAACAATTGAAATTTAGGACAAAATGTCCTACATTCAGCATACCTAGTTCCCGCACGCCGAATCGGCCCCGGATGGGGTTCTTGGCAGCAATCGCTAGCCTAGGCTGCGGGAATGCCTCTATCTAAATCTCCATAAGTTTGCGATCTTCGGTGCTATCATGCCGTGCCAGCGTGAGGCGTCTTTTTTACCGGAGTAGGTGCGAGCTATTGCACCGGTTACCATATCGGCAAGCTGTATCAGGTGGTCATTACGAGAGGAAAGAAAAGTAATTTTCTTAATCTGGCCGTCTGGTATCATCCGCCTAATATATTGTGCCAGTTGCCTTTTGAACTCCCTGTCTCCGCTTTCGTCAATTTTAATGTGCGCCTTGTCTAGCATATGAGTGTGCTGTGAAATAAGTTGCCGGACGAAATAGTTGTAAAAACTGTCATTGCTTGTCCTTAAATGCTGGCTGTAGATTTCAGACTTGCGGACAGCAAGCGCGTATATTGAATAGTCAAACGGCGCAACGGCGGTGAAAAAGGCGTCCCTGATTTCGGCGCGGCTGTTGCTAAATTTGAATTCAGGGTAGATTTTCCTTTCCGCTTGAAGCTTCTTAATCGCCGCACTGCACTTTTCGGCTTCATCAAATGCCTTGAACACAATCATGCAGACGACAAAGAACTGCGAAGACCCTTTTTGGATCTTGAAACCAGAATCGCCGCTTTCGTCTATGAGTATAAGCATGGCCCTTCTTCATGGTAAGGATGATTTTGCGGAACTTCTCTATTAATATGCGTGTGTATATCAAATACAAAGCGTTCACCACACATAGTTCCGTTTTTGTAATAATGCACTCTTTGGTGGGAGATCGCAGCGCGTATGCTTTGTGTGGAGCGACGATGGAAACAGCCTTGCGTTTAGGAAGGTTCTTCGGCATGTCGCCGGAATTCTGGATGAACGCGCAGGCGCATTATGACCTGTTGCTGGCGGAAGCGAAACTGAGCCGCTCCATTGCCCGTGAGGTAACACCTTATGAGGGGGATTGCGTCCGGGGGTAAAAGCCGATGATGGCAGCCATGAGCAAGAAAGCGTTTGAAAGCATTGCCGCGAGACTGCGCGAAGCCGTTGCACACGCGCAAGAGGATGATCGCGCGGAGGCGAGGTTTTTTAGTGCATGAATATTGATGAGCATTGCTGGACAGGCTATGCTAATCTGTGATCGAAACCGTAGATAATACGCTATCGTCTGAGTTTGTATGTTGGAAAAGGTCGCAAAAATGAAACAACTTGTTCTTTGTTTGATTGTCACTTTATGTCTGTGCGGATGCGTTACAACCAAGGATCGGATTAATCAGCTTGATAGTCAAATTCGTCAGCTGGAGGCGGAGCAACGTGCTAAGTTGCACAAGGAAATAGAATTGTATCGCAATGAAAAGAATTCAACATGTACATCAAAAAATCTTACGTACGCTGGTCTAAATATACACGCTTTTGAGCTTTCTAATGATAGAATAGATTCTACTAGTGATTATGATTCAATCATAAAGAATGCCAATATGGCCCTTGAAGCGATCTTTGAACTTGCGGATTTAGCAAAGGAACGCAGGTGTTATAAAGATGCAGATAAACTATACCGCCATGTCATTGAAAGATATGTTGGAGTTTACTATTCTGGCTTTCGCGACAGAGCAAGAATAGGCATTGATGACATAAGGGGATTACAAAAAATAAAATAAAAAGCGATGTGCAGCATGCCTATCAGTATAGATGAAGCAGTAACGGAAATTGTTGAAGCTTTACGTAAGTTACCTCCTCTGTTGGCTACGCATGATCCAAATTTGCGTAGTTCAAAGACAGGGTGCGATATAAAGATTACCGAAATGTTTGGTAGTTGGTGGCACAAACAGCATAAGGGCATGCCGCAAATTCCTGATCCTGGTGAACAGGATTATGCGCCTTTCCACGATGCTGCTTGGGAGTTGGCACGTAGGGGAATTTTACGGGCAGGAAAAGCATTTCCTGGGCTTTATAGTTTCATAGGTGGTGAGGATATTGCTGGCAATGGTTACTCGCTGACTGAAATGGGTAGAGAGTGGGTCGCAAAATATGACCAGTTTGGGCATGTTCCTGTTGATCCCGGTCGTTTTGCGGCGCTTATTGCACCTTATGCACAAAAATTTGGCGAAGCATTTATCCAGCGCGTCTCGGAAGCAGCCGGGTGCTATCGCACATGCAATTATCTGGCAACGTGCGCCATGGCCGGAGCCGCTTGCGAATCGATCCTTCTTGCGCTTGCGATCAAAAAACAAGGCGATGAAGAGGCGGTTTTGAAGGCATATCTTGGGCGTGATGGCCGCCAAAAACTCATTAAAAGCCTATCCGGAAATTTGAATGGACACATGCGGCAGGGTATTGAAACGGCAACACAGATACTTTCGTATTGGCGTGACAACGCTTCGCATGGGCACGCTACGACTGTTAGCGAGTTTGCTGCGCACGACGCCCTCTCGCGATTGTTGCGATTTGCACAATTCGCTGATGGTAAATGGGAAGTTCTTACCGCGAGTGAGGCTGTGCAAGCGCCGAATAGCCAAGCTTTGTAAGTCTGTATCCGAGTTGGCCATCATAACGATCCGAACAAGAACCTTCCTCAATGAGCCCCAAGTCAACAAGCTTTGCAATCGTCTTCTTTGACGAACTTACGGCGTTTTTTGCTGGCGGCTCGAAAAGGGATGTCGAATTCGACATTCTCTGGAGAACTTTCCTCTCACGTTCGTTCAAGCGTGGAAGGACGGGCCAGATGGACGATTCCGCAGCAGTCTGGTGAACCATGAAAAAAAATCCTTGAGCGTGAGGCATTGACACGGCCCTGCGAATATGGTCTAGTAACCGTGTTGCTATCTCACGATATTTTTTGGGGATCTCCATGCGCTTCGATGTTTTTCCCACCACATTTTCTCCTGCAGAGGTTGCTCAGTTTACCGATGTTTCAACTGATCTACAACGCGATTGGCGGCGGCGAGGAATTATAGATAATAATGATGGATTTGGTGTGGTTTCACTTAGAGAAGCAGTTAGCATTTTCCTTACAAAAATGCTTTCAACAAACGGGTTTGGCCCAATGCAAGCTGCAATTTTCACCCGCAGCATTGTTGAGCAGGTTCTTGCAAGGACACTGAATAGGCTTGAAGTGTGGGATGGGGAGTGGGACAATGTGCCAATAAAATCTACTGATTTAAGATTAACCGCATTGTTATCTCAATATATTAGATGTAGTTCACTCAATATTAAAGACTACTCTATTTTCTTGTATGATAGAACAATAAAAATTTCAAATAATATCTCGCAAGAGCTTGTGTCTATTCAGAATCATGCAAATGGTTTGTCTGCGCATCCGATAGTTATACTAGATCACGTTGGCATAGCTGACGAGTTGTTAAGACGACTTGGGAGTAGATATTTAGCAAGGTTTGTTTTTGAAAATTCTTCATAAGAAAAATACAAGCAAATTAGCGAACGCGACTAAAACTTCAGATACTTGGAGCCAATCGAATGCCAGAATCTTTTCAACCCGCTTCGGCGGGAACGTTTAGCGCTTGCCTTCCGGCACCCTCCCACAAACCCCGCCTACGCCGTGCGGAAGTGCCCGGATATCTACTTAGCTATCACGGCATCCAAATTGCCGTAACAACGCTTGCAAAACTCGCGTCCATCGGTGGCGGGCCGCCGTTTTGCAAATTTGGCCGTCGTGTCCTTTATGAGCAGGACGCTTTAGATGCTTGGGTGCATCAAAAGCTTTCACTGCCCAGATTTAACACAAGCAAAACGTAACACTAAAAGAGGAGCGTTTACAATGTCAGGAAACTATCTAGCCCCGACTGTTCTTGCCGCAATGAGCACACCACACCAGACGAGCGACATTATGCATGTGGTCGTATTTCATGATAATTGGTGCGGCGTTTACAAAAACAAGCCCTGCAACTGCAACCCTGACATCAAGATTCTGTCCGAGGCTGAATATCAGAAGCGCTTTGGAAAGCACCATCCTAAGCTTTAATTTCCACTAACATCTAAGGAGAAGCTCTATGTCTCAGATCGCCCGCAAGGCGGCAACGCCTATGCTTTGCCTGACGAAAATTACTTCGGACCAAACGCTTGCGAAAGAATTCACCTTGGGGCCGAATGGAATTCTGTCGAAAAAGTCATGCGGGCAGCTAGTTGAGGGGGCAGCCGATAGGCTTGAAATCGCAAATTTAATTGAGTTTGCGGCTATTCTTAAAGAGCTAACATCCGAGCAAGCTCTGACGTTTGGAGTTACAAAATATCTGCGCGCGCGAGTAAGGCCTAAAAGTTGCCTTAGCTCTGCGAATAGCAATGAGGCTATCGTTGCAAGGACGCGCGAGCATTTCAGCTTTATGCCGCAGGCTGGCGTCATGATGTTCGATTACGATCAGCAGCCGAAAGTGGATGTACTCGATTCGGATGAACTGCGTCGGCGCATTCTGCGTGCCGTTCCAGAACTAACATCCGCGCCGATGCTTTGGCGTCCTTCGGCGTCAAGCTATATCGAAACGGAGGATGGACGAACAATTCTAGGGTTGGGTGGGCAACGACTGTATGTATCCGTCGCAGACGCCTCGAAAATCCCCTTTGCAGGCAGTGCTATAGTCACGAGGTTATGGGCTGCTGGGTTTGGGTACGTCAAAATAAGCGGCGCGGGGAAAACGTTGCTGCGAACGATTGTTGATGATTCCGTATGGCAACCTGAAAGGCTGGACTTCGCGGGAGTGCCTAAGTTGGGGCAGGGCTTGCGGCGCAGCAACTTTGCGGAAAAATTTTGGAACAAATCCTCAGAACCGTTCGACTTATCTACAATCCAGCTTTCTGATGAAACGGAAAGCGAAGCTGAGAAGGCAAAAAATGCCGCAAAATCAGCCGCAGCGCCGGAATGCGCGCGCGTCCGCGGGGAGTGGATCGAAAAACAAGCGCAGCAAATTATGAATAAAGCTTCTATTTCTTACGAAGAGGCGCGGAAACAAGCCGAGCAAGCTGCGGAACAAAATACTCTAGGCCCTGACTTCATCCTACATACTCAGGACGGGAACAAGGTTTGCGTCCGTGAGTTGCTTGACAATCCAGACCAATGGCATGAGACCCGCTTCGCCGATCCGTTTGAACCCAGCTACACTAATGATTCCCGCATCGCAGTTGCCTATCTGAAATGCTCCAAGCCCTGCATTTTCAGCCATGCGCACGGCGGCATCACCTATCATCTTTCTCGGGGGAAGCGTAGAGTTCAAATCGCAGAGGGACAACGCGCGCACGCCGTCGATGAAGTTCTGCAAAGACTGCGAGAAAATGTAGAATTATACGACTACGGCTCAAGCGTTGCGCGTGTTGCTGGCGGGAAAATGGAAATCGTTACGCCTCCATGGCTGGAAGACCATCTTTCACGGCGATTTGAATTTTTCAGCACGGCCAGAAGAAAGAATGGCGAGATTTATGAAAAATCCATCAATCCGCCGCAAAAAATTGTCGAAGCGATTCTCGCGAAAGATGGGGAGAGGCAATTCCCCCGCCTGACTGCCGTGATTACCGCGCCGACGATGTGGGTGGACGGTGCAGTGCTTGATCGCGAAGGGTATGACGCGCAAACAGGCCAGTTGCTTGTGAGAACAGGCGAGGATTTTTTCGCCGAAATCCCGCACACACCTTCGGTCGATCAAGCTATCGCGGCGCTTCGCAAACTTTGGGAGCCAATTAGCAAATTTCCGTTTGTCTGGGACGTTGATCGCGCCGTTGCGCTTGCGGCCTTGCTATCCACCTGCGTGCGGCCTGCGCTTCCGACTTGTCCGGGGTTTGCATTTGATGCGCCAGCGGCTGGGACTGGCAAAACTCTTTTGGCAAAGGTTGTCGGCGCGCTGGGAACAGGGAGAGAGCCGGATATTTTGCCTCCGGCGAGCGATCGCGATGATAGTGAAGCGCGGAAGCGGTTATTCGCGGCTCTTCGTGAAGGTCGTTCCGTCATTCTTTGGGACAACGTGAGTGGCAAGCTTGGCTTCCCAGCGTTGGACGCTTTTTTGACTGCGAAGGACTTTGCCGACCGGATACTTGGCGTCTCGCGTGTTGAAGCGCTTCCCAATCGTGCGCTGTTTCTGACTACCGGGAACAATTTGCGGATCGTTGGCGACACTTGCCGTCGCATCCTTGTGTCGCGGCTGGACGCGCGGGTTGAGCAACCCTACGCCCGAAAATTTGACTTTTGCCCTTTGGGCTATGCGCTGGAAAATCGGCAGGAACTTGTCGCGGCGGCGCTGACTTTCATTCGCGCCTGGTTCGCTTCTGGCGCGCCACATAGCGCACAGGGAAGCACAGCGTCTTTTGAAGACTGGGATCGCCTTGTCCGCCAGCCTATCGTTTGGATTGCGCAGCATGTGCGGGACTGGCTACCGCTTGCCGATCCGTTAGAGGCTGTCAATCGTGCCTATCAAGGCGATGAAGAAATGGCGAAGTTGGAGGCGCTTGGAGCGGCCTGGTATGATGTTTTCAAGGAAGAATCTGCGACGCTAACCGAGGCCGAGCAGAAAACACGTTACTCCTGCGGTGATAAAAGCAAGCTGGAATCAAACTTGCGCGCGGCAATGCTTGCGATTGCGGGAGCGAATGGCTACGACGACCGGATCAATTCACGTATTCTTGGACATTTTTTGTGCGCCAATCGTGAGAGGCGTACAGAACTCTTCCATTTCCTGCAAGACGGGAGAACCCACGGGCGGACGCGCTGGCGGGTGGTGGCTGACATTTAACTCCTTTCGGGGTGAAAGGGTGATTTGATTCCGGCCCTACAGCTCCGAGGCGCTACAGCGTGAAGCGCGGTGTGAGTTCCTATATCAGGAAGAAGAGGTATTCTCTCTTTATCTCTTTGTAAAATCTATCTTTCTTCTCTAATGCAAAATGATTATGCATAGTATTAATCGTCCGCTTGGTGTTAGTCAGGTGAACTAAGCCGTAGGGCCGGAATCAAATCACCCTTTCACCCCGATCCAAATTAAATTGGTTTTCCACATTTATCATTCTTACTTTAGATTTCTTATTGTTACCTGATTTAGTCAAGTTTGTAGTTTTTTACACTTTTTTCGGGGTGATTGCGGGGTGATCACTTTGCTTCACGTTCATTCTCTCGCTTTAGCGTACATCATCCCCCAATCGCTTACTGCTCGGTCTATTAGCAGTCTGCTTTTTTCGTGCATATATTCTACAAACCGATCCCCCATAGTGAACGGTGGGGATATATCCCCAACTACTATCTTCGGGCCTATATCGTACTCGCCATGTGACGTGACTACTTTCGTATCTTTATGATCTGTAATTTCGACTACTAAATCTGTTTTGCATACTGCATGGGGAGCTAACCAGCTATCAGCTCCGCAATATGAGCTAAATTGGGATAATTTTATTCGTTTAATTATTGCGTTGTTCGGAATAGCAGCAGCAACGCGAGCAATTAGGTAATCGCCAACAGGTATTGTGTGGTAATCCTGTCCTGTTCTGGTTGGATATTTTATTGCCGCAAGTCGAAAACTTTCTGAATCTGTTTTTGACAAGAATGGATTATCTTTTACTTCTGCAATAAAGTTTGTGACTCCTACGGGCGGATATGTAACTGGCGCGTATCCGCCGCATGAAGTTAATGATAGTAATAGGAGATGGGGTAAAGTGGAGAAGCGAAACTTTGATTGTGTTGAGCCTTTTATCATATCTTCTCCTTGTCGCACTTAGTGGTAAACATTTCAACTACCTGTCACTTGAGTCAATCCCTGACATTACAGCCAATTCATGAAAAAATATACAGTGCAACCACAAAAACAATTTCATAATTAATGATTAGCGATGATTAGTAAGAAATATACATTAACATACAATTTTATTTTTGCTTTAGCAATCACTATACTATGCTGAAATAAACTTTCTTTTTGGCCATACTGCATGTTCAAGGCTTTCAGCCGCATTCTTCAGCGAGAGTCCAAGTCGGCGTTGTCTTCTTTTTTTGCGCCGATTTTCGGCGTTCCTTCATCGGCTTCCGGCGTTGCGGTGACGGCTGAAACGGCGCTGCGCAATTCGACGGTTTACGGGTGTGTGAAGGTTATATCCGAAGCCGTTGCGCAGCTTCCTTTGCGCCTTTACCGGAGGCTTCCCGACGGCGGGAAAGAACGCGCTACCGATCATCCGCTCGACTCCCTACTAAACGAGCAGCCGAATGACTGGACATCCGCTTTTGATTTCAGATTGTTCATGCAGTCGTCGCTATGCCTGCATGGGAATGCCTTCGCATTTGTGAACAGGCTGGGCGGCAAAGTCGTGGAGCTGATTTCTATTCCGCCTTCCTGCGTCACGGTCGAAGTTGATCCGGTTACGATGGAGCCTGCTTATCGCGTCGCTTCGGCCAACGGAGAAAATCGTATTTATGGGCGACAGGAAATCCTTCACCTCAAAACGTTAGGCACGTTGCCGCAAATCGGCAAATCGCCTGTCGCGCTTATGAGCGAGGCTATCGGCGTTGCGATGGCTATGGAAGAACACGCCGCGCGCATTTTTTCTTCTGGGGCTAGGCCCGGCGGCGTTCTCAAATACGGAAAAACACTAACGGACAATGCTCTTAAGCAGTTGCGAGTAAGCCTTGAAACAGCGCATGTCGGTGGCGGCAACGCCGGGCGGACGATGATTCTCGAAGACGGAATGACATTCGAGCCGCTTCAGTTTTCAAGTGTGGATATTCAATTTCTCGAAATGCGCAGGCATCAGGTCGCTGAAATTGCGCGAGCCTTCCGCGTTCCCCTCCATATGTTGCAAGACCTCGAACGAACCACGCATAGCAACGCCGAAAGCCTTGGACAGCAATTCTTATCCCTAACCCTGTTGCCTTGGCTGAAATGTTGGGAAGGCGGCATTCGCTCTTCGTTGCTGTCTCCCGAAGAGAGAGGTGTTTATTACGCGGAGTTCCTTACAGACGACCTAGCCCGCGCCGATCTTGCTGCACGTTTCGACGCCTACACCAAAGCGGTAACGAACGGGATTCTTTCCCCGAACGAGGTGCGCACTGCAGAAAATCGTACTCCTTATCTTGGTGGGGATCAATTCAGGCTTCCGCTGAATACGACACCCGCTGGAAAGGGGGGCGTTGCGCATGAATCGCTATAACGTTAAAGCGCAACTCTCCGCGCATGAATCTGGCGTTTTTGCTGGATATGCCAGCGTGTTTGATGGTGAACCTGACAGTTACGGGGATGTCATTGCTCCGGGAGCTTTCGCGAAAAGTCTTGCTTCACACAGGTGCAAGGGAACCTTGCCAGTCTTACTGTGGCAACATGACCCAGGAGAGCCGATAGGTGTTTGGCTTGATCTCCGCGAAGATGTAACGGGGCTTTCCGTTACGGGCCGCCTCGTTCTTGAAACGCAGCGTGGGCGCGAAGCCTATGCGCTTTTGAAAGCCGGGGCCTTGAACGGCCTTTCGATTGGCTACCGCACACGTGCTTCTGAACGTCGAGCGGGCGGCGCACGGGTTTTGCAGGAACTTGAACTGATCGAAATATCACTTGTAACACTCCCGGCAGCATCAAAAGCGAGGGTTACAAGTATTAAGGCGGCTTCAGCCGTTTCACCCGCCGCCGATGAAGCGGCCAACAAGAGGAGGCAACCCATGGCCATAGCATTTAAGGCTCCAACAGTTCAAAATGAAGAGGGGAAAGACCTTGAACCGCGTATTCTTTCTCTCGAAGAATCAGTCGTGAACATCGACACGCGCCTGAAGGCCGTTGAAGAAGGTGTTGGCAAAGTTGCCAAGTCAGCCGACCGCATTGAACAGAAGCTCAATCGACCGGGTTTCACGCCGGAGATACACCACTCTACCGAGAAATGCGAAAACAAAGCCTTCGCAGATTTTTTGCGGCGCGGAAGGGAAGCTTTACAGGTTGATGAAGTCAAGGCTTTGGTTGTTTCCCCGGATACGGCGGGAGGATATCTTGCTCCAAGCGAATTTGTCGCGCAAGTTATCAAGGGGATTATTTCAGTTTCTCCCGTCAGACGAGCCGCGAAAGTAGGTACAACATCTTTAGGTGCTGTGACTTTGCCGAGACGAACCGCTACGCCGACCGCGTCATGGGTTGGGGAGCTCACTGCGCGAAGTGGCACTGGCTCGACTTATGGACAGGCCGAGATTCAAGTTCATGAAATGGCTTGTTATGTGGATGTCTCCCTGCGGTTGCTTGAAGACGCAGCTGTCAATGTGGAAGCAGAAGTCGCTTCCGATCTTGCAGAAGAATTTGGCCGTCTCGAAGGAGCCTCATTCGTTTCCGGCAGTGGTATGAACCAGCCGTTTGGCATTTGTTCTGATGCCAATGTGAATTATACGCCGACAGGTAATGCGTCCGGGCTTCCTTCGTCCAATCCCGCTGATCCACTTATCTCTCTGATATACCTTCTGCCAGAGTTTTACCGAAACTCTGGCGTATGGATGATGAACGGTACAACGCTTGCAGCTTTGCGCAAGATAAAGACTGGTGATGGTCATTATCTTTGGCAACCGTCTTTTCAGGTAGGCCAACCAGAGACCCTGCTTGGGCGTCCGGTGATTGAAGCACCTGATATGCCGAATTTCGGTGCTGGCACCACACCGATCATCTTCGGAGATTTTTCCCGTGCTTATCGTATTTTCGATCACAAAAGCGTTTCGCTTTTGCGCGATCCATACAGTCAGGCCGCAAGCGGACTTGTGCGTTTTCATGCGCGAAGACGCGTTGGCGCTGCCGTGGTTTTGCCTGAAGCGATACGCAAGCTTAAATGCGCAACATCATAGATCGCATAATGCCATGGTCGATTCCTAGACATTGCCCTGCGGGACATCCTCCTTTCACTGGGATGCGCTGTCCTGCCTGCGCCACGGTCAGAGATAAAAATAGGCCTAATGCTAGGCAGCGTGGCTATACGAAGCAGTGGCAATGCGAAGCGAAGTCCTTCCTTGGCACACATTCTTTTTGCCGCGCTTGCGGTGCGCGGGCCGCTGTCGTGGATCATGTTATCCCTCACAAGGGTAACATGGACTTGTTTTGGGATCGCACGAATTGGCAACCGCTTTGTGCGACTTGCCACAATCGTAAAACAGTTTCTCAAGATGGTGGTTTCGGAAGGTGAATGAGTCGTTCAGAAGGAGGGAGGGGGGGGGGGGGATTGAAAATTTCTTCTGACAAAGATCGGTACCGTATGGGAGGTCTTGCGCACGTTTTTTGGGAAATTGGAGTTTTTTAAATGAAGGGGCGTAAACCTAATCTTGTAGCTTTAGTTAACCCTGCGTCTTCTGAGACATTCAACGCTGCCCCTTTATGGCTTACGCGGCAAGCGAGAGAGGAATGGGAGCGCGTCGCGCCCTGCTTACGCAATCGCAACCTTTTCACTGCGGATACGGTGGCAATGCTCGAACATTATTGCCTCGCGGTCGGACAAATCCGAGAAACTGAGGCGCTTATGCGCAGGGACGGGCGCTTGATAGTGACGACGAAAGGTACAATCCCTCATCCGGCCTTTCGTGTGCAATGCGCTGCCATGCGCGAAGCCCGCTTGTTGGCCGCCGAGCTTGGTCTTTCACCTCATCGCAGCGCCATCCATGGGCCTAAGGGATCGAACAAAGATGACGCATGGGACACCGATCTTCTCGCCTGACCCGACGTTGTACGACGATCCGACAGGGCGTGCCGACAGAATCTGCCGTTTCGTCCATCGTTTACGCCTTTGGGAAGGTGATTTCGCTGGAAAGCCATTTACTCTCAACCGTTTTCAGGAAGCCATAATCCGCCGAATTTATGGCCCGACGAATGCCGACGGGACACGAGCTGTGCGGATCGCTTGCATATGGATTCCGCGAGGCAATGCGAAAACAACACTTGCCGCAGCGCTTGCCCTTGCGCATTTCTTGGGGCCAGAAGCGGAAGCAGGCGGGCAAGTCGTTTTGGCCGCCGCTGATCGCGAAAATGCGGGTATTGCATTCAATTCTGCTCATCAATTTGCGTTGCAAGACGAAGCGCTTGTCTCGCGCATTAGGGCGGCAGAAAGCCGAAAATCCCTTACGCATCCAAAAACCAAAAGTATCTTAAAAGCCATATCATCTGAAGCTTATTCTAAACATGGCCTTAACGTCTCTTTCTTTCTCGCCGACGAAATCCATGCTTGGCCAACAAGTGAAGGGCGCAAGCTTTTCAAGACTGTTACAGATTCCATGGTAAAGCGGGCGCATCCGCTTAGTGTAGTCATTTCGACCGCAGGAGAAGGGCAAGGCGGCCTTGCATGGGACATGTGGAAATATTCACACCGTGTGGCGATGGGTGAAATAGAAGACCCGTCCTTCGCTCCCATTATCTTCGCAGCAGATTCGGGAGATTGGCGTAATGAAGAAGCTTGGTGCGTTGCCAATCCTGCTATTGCAGCGGGTTTTTGTTCCATCGACGAATTGAGGATTAAGGCCCGTCGGATCGAACATTTTCCTTCCGAGATAGCTGATTTCCGGCGCTATCACCTAAATCAGTGGCAGGAAGGCACGGCGCAGCCGTGGCTTGATCCTGCCTTGTACGACACCGCGCAAGCCATGACTCCGCTTTGCGAATTGACAGGCCGTAAATGCTGGATTGGGATCGACCTTTCCAGCGTCGAAGACTTGACCGCCGTTGTCGCCGTCTTTCCCGATGGAGAGGGAGAAAATCGCTGTTACGACGTTTTGCCGATGTTTTTCTTGCCGGAAGCGAATATTGCCCGCAAGGGCGAAAAGGACAGGGCCGATTATGTGCGCTGGGCGCAAGAAGGCTTCCTAAAACTCACGCCCGGCAACGTGGTGGATCATGCTGCGGTAGTGGAATATGTCGCGATGCTTGGCGAGCGGTACGGTGTACAGGAAATCGCAATCGACCGATGGAATTCTACGGCGGTGAATACAGGCCTGCAAGAACGCGGGTTTGCAATAAATCAGTTTGGGCAAGGTTTCGCGAGCATGGCCGCTCCCGTAAGGGAGTTAAAACGGGCGATCCTTTCAGGACGCTTTCGGCATGGCGGAAATCCTTTGCTGCGCCTTTGCTTCAACAACGTAGTCGCTGAAAAAGACGCGGCCGAAAACGAGAAATTCACCAAGGAAAAAGCTAGGGGGCGCATAGACGGGGCCGTTGCTTCGACAATGGCTATCGGGCGTATCCTTTCCGGCGAAGCAAGCGTTTCTCCATATGAAAGCCGCGAAGGCGGTTTTCTTTTTCTTTAGGAGTTTAGCGCTGTGCGCCTTCCGGCAAAAGAAGCGCGGGAGGACAATCTTTGCTTGAATAAAGTGACGCAGAAACGGCTTATACAAATTCGCCAGCAAAGCTTGATGGAGCCGTCGCGCTCAATCGATTCTGCTTCCTATGTGCTTCCTGTTTGATTGTCTTGCCTTCACCGCCACCAGCTAAGTCTTTGAAATAGCTGGTGGGTGCGACAGGGATTGAACCTGTGACCCCTACCATGTCAAGGTAGTGCTCTCCCGCTGAGCTACGCACCCACTGTGGGGCCTGAAGATGGCTTCCCTTGGTGGAACGGGCAACGTACTAGCATCCTGCGTCGCAAGACGCAATACATCTTCTGTGCGCTCTTTCGGCTAATTTTAGCTGGTCTGTTCACGTTTGAACAGCAAAGTCGGGACGGTTTTCATCAGGATGACGATGTCCAGCCAGACGCTCCAATTGCGGGCGTACCAAGATTCCAGTTCGACCCGCTCCTTAAAAGTCAGGGTGTTACGACCGCTGACCTGCCAAGGGCCGGTGATGCCGGGGCGGACGGAGTGATAGAAGTCGATATCCTCGGCGTAGATTTCGTTTTGCTCCGGCATAATCGGGCGGGGGCCGACGAGGCTCATATCGCCGATGAGCACGTTGAACAGTTGCGGCAGTTCGTCGATGCTGGTTTTGCGGATGAAGTTTCCAAACCTCGTGACGCGCACGTCGTTTTTGAGTTTCTGGAAGCTATGCCATTCCTCGGCGGCTTCTGGGTTGGTGGCCAGATATTTTTGCAGGTATTCTTCGGCGTCGCTGCGCATTGAGCGGAATTTGAAGCAGGGGAAGAGCTTGCCGTGGCGTCCGACGCGCTGCTGGATGAAAAATGCCGGGCTGCCATCGTGTCGCACGATCAGGGCGACGATGATCATAAGCGGAGACAGCGCTATGAGGGCCGAACTTGATACGACTATATCCAGCGTTCGCTTCATGACGCGGGCCATCGGAAGCTTCAGACGGTTGGTGTCGTGCAAGATGAGCACGTCCTGCATTAAGAAATGATGCGGCGACAGCGTCGTCGATGGCAGGCCGAGCCATGGCGGCACGATGGAGCAGGGCACACGCGCGCTTGTCATCGCTTTTAACTCGAACGGATGGCGCTCGATTTCGCTGCCTTCCAGCGCGAGGAAGACATGGCTTGCGCCGCGTTGACGCAGCAGGCTTTTCCATGCCTGAGGGGTGTTCAGTTCGCGTAATTTTATGGCGGGGATGTTGTCACAGATTTCGTACCCCATGCTTTTTTCGCGGCGAATAGCGCGTGCCAGATGTTGCGCCGAGGGGCCTGTGCCAATAATCAAAGAAGGGATGACCCATTGCTTCCTTGCGGCCAGCGTTTTGCGGACAGTGTTTCTGCCGATTAACACCATGATGCCGAACAGGATCCAGTTTAGGCTCATCCAAAGGCGCGATGTATCGCCTTTTGCCGCAAAGGCGATAAAGCCACAGGCAAGTAGGCCAATCATGGCAATTGTCGCGAAATGTCCGATGGATTCCCAATAGGGCAGCCGTTGGCGGTAGTGGCCTTTGGTATCAAGCCAGAGGATAGATACCAGGCCAAAGACAACATAGGTTACGAATTGGGATAGCGTTTCGAAGTTCCAGAATTGCGAGAACGGTTCGGCATACACGACGCTTCTGACAAGGCGAGAGATTAATCCGCCAATCAGGAAGGCGGAGACGAGCGCGATCAAGTCGCTGGCCAGCAGCCACCTTCCGCAGTTGCGCACTTGCGCGCCAAAATCAGGAAAAGCAATTGGTTCCGGCGCATCGGCTTTTTCTTGCGCTTTGCGGCTTTGGGCTTCGCGGGCCAGTTGGATCAAGTCTTCATTGAGTTCATCCAGACTGCGGACTTTTGTTTGGGATTGTTGCGCGGATCCATTAGCTTCGTCGGATTCCAGCGTTTGCGTCTTGAGCAATGATTCCACCACGGCTACGCCTCGTACTCTTATATGGCCTATAATATCATTTGAACTGTATACAAATATTTTCTAGTAACGGCAACATAAATCTTTATGTATGGCGTGGCGTCTTCATAATTATACTTTTAAATATTTTTAAATAGTATTCTGTAATAGTGTCTGTGCCATTTTGTATTCAACGCTTGTTCTTGGCGCTTTATTGTCATCAAGCATACTATCATAAACTTCAACGCTTTGTTTCAGAACAAGATCCGTTCCTGCCGTGAGCGTCATGCCCGCGAAGGCGGGTATCCAGCTCCTATCCCAGATGTGCGCTCTTCACTTGCGTGTTTCTTCCTTGTTTTAACATCGGGAGATGGATGCCCGCCTTCGTGGGCATGACGCTTGCAGCTCATTTGGTCTGCAATATTAACGATATATTCCTTTGGGTAGTATAATTATCATGAATTATTGTGTGTTATCTGTCAAATGTTTCATGATCATTCATCACGTGGCAAAAGCTTAACTTTCTTTCCGTCACATGCCAGCGCAAGTTTACCATGTTTGAGCGCTAGGGCTTGATTGCCGAATAGTTCGCGTCTCCAGCCTTTCAGGGCGGGAACGTCGGCATCGTCGCTGGCGGCGATTTGCTCCAGATCGTCGGTTGTGGCGATGAGTTTACCTGCGACGGACTGTTGTTCGCAAGTGTGTTTCAGAAGGACTTTCAGCAGGTCGGTGAGCGGGCCAATTCCTGAAGGTAGGGGTGGCCTATCTTCTCCCTTTGGGCATTGTTCGGGGGGCGTGGCGCAGGCGCGGGCGACGGTGGAAAGGATTTCGCCTCCCTGTCGGCTTTCGGCGATTCCGTTGGATAATCCCCTTGTTTTTGCCAGTTCTCTTAAGGTTTTCGGCGCATGGTGGGCGATTTCCATAAGGGTTTCGTCGCGCATGACGCGGCCGCGCGGCACATCGAGCCTTTGGGCTTCCCTTTCCCGCCAAGCGGCGAGTTCCCGGAGGAGGGCGCGTAAGAGGGGTTTGTCGGCTTTCCATTTAAACCTGCGCCAGATTTCTTCAGGATTGCTCGCATAGGTTGCGGTGTTTGTCAGGATGGCCATCTCTTCGGCGACCCATTCGGCGCGGTTTGTCTCATTCAAACGATTTTTGAGCGCTACGTAGACTTTGCGCAGGTGGCTGACGTCGGCCAGCGCATAGGTTAATTGGCGGTCGGTAAGGGGGCGGCTGGCCCAGTCGGTAAAGCGGCTGGATTTGTCGATTTTTGCTCCCGCTAGCTGCGTGGCGAGAGTTTCATAGCTGGCCGAATCCCCGAATCCGCAGACCATAGCGGCGACTTGCGTATCGAACATCGGGGCGGGAACTTTTTCGGAGATATTGTAAAAAATTTCAATGTCTTGGCGGGCTGCGTGGAAGACTTTAAGCACTTTTTGCGTGTTCAACAGGGCCATCAGCGGGGCGAGATCCATGCCATCGGCAAGCGGGTCAATGGCGACGGTGTCGGATGGGCCTCCCAATTGCACAAGGCACAAGCGCGGCCAGTAGGTCCTTTCGCGCATAAATTCTGTGTCTACGGTTATAAAATCCGTTGTCGCGTGGGCTGCGCAGAAATTGGCCACTTCTTGAGTTGTGGTTAATATCGTCATGAATGCTACCCTACAGACAGATTCCTTGATATTGCAGGAAAAATACGCCGCAAGCGTCATGCCCGCGAAGGCGGGCATCCATCCCCTGTCCCAGATGTGTGCGCTTGACTTGCGTGTATTTGCCTTGATTCAACGTCGGGAGATGGATGCCCGCCTTCGCGGGCATGACGCTGGCGGCAAGACCGAATCTAGTTCTAACACAATGCGTTAAAGTGTAGGGTAGCGTGATCGTCATGAATCCCTTGCATTATCGTTGCTTTGCTTATGGCATGTTCGCGCGCTTCTGACAACGCGCGTGACAAGATGGCCGATTCTCTGCGATATACACTTAATCCTGCTTGCGCAGGACTTGAATTTCTCGTTCGGGTTTGATTGTCCTCGATGGAAGAATTGCAGACGAATACTGAAAGTATCGAATCTTCAACTTCTTCGCTTTCTCAAAGAGATGGCGGAGATGATCTTGTGTTGTCGCTTGCGGGGTTCGAAGGGCCAATCGATCTTCTGTTGAATCTCGCGCGCGAGCAGAAGGTTGATCTTGCCAATATTTCGATTCTGCCTTTGGCGGAGCAGTTTTTAGAATATGTCGCGACGGCTCGTAAATTGCGGCTGGAAATTGCGGCGGATTATCTGGTCATGGCGGCCTGGCTCGCTTACCTGAAATCGCGGTTGTTGTTGCCTGAGCCGGAAGCGATGGCGGAGCAACAAGATGCGGCCAAGATGGCGGAAGCGCTGCGTTTCCAGTTGCAACGATTGGAGGCTATGCAACGCGCAGCGCAGGATCTTTGGGGGCTGCCGCAGCTTGATTCAGAAGTTTTTTTGCGGGGCGCTCGCGAGCCGCTCGCCGTAGAGGAGAGGCCCAAATATTATTTACCTTATCAAGACTTACTTTTGTCGTTGGGGGCTTGCTTGCGGCGGCACAAGTCGCCGTCTTACGAGGTTAAGCGGACGAGGCTTTACAGTCTTGAAGAAAGCCTAGAGCGATTGCGCAGGTTGATCGGTAAGGTTCCGGATTGGAGCGTGTTGAGGCGATTTCTTCCCGCTGTGCTCGATGACGGCGCGCCGCTTGAGCATAAGTCGGCTTTGGCTTCGACATTTGCGGCGACGCTTGAAATGGTCAAGAATGGCGAGATCGAGCTGAGACAGGACGGAAGTTTTGGCCCGATTTATTTAAAATTTCGCGAGAATCCTGTTGTGAATTCTTTGGCCTATGAAGGGGTTGTCGATGACTGAGCTGGAGCCTTCCTTCCTTCCTGAAGCGCCAGACATGTTGCATAGGCAGATTGAGGCTATTCTGTTCGCGCAGGCGGAGCCGATGAGTATCGAGGCGCTTTCGAAGGCGTTGCCAGAGGGGGCAGACATCGCGAACGCTCTCGAAGCCTTGCGTTCGCATTACGCGCCGCGCGGGATTAGACTGGTCGAGACGGGCGGTTTGTGGAGTTTCAGGACAGCGCCGGATATGGTCGCGAGTTTGCATTTTTTGCGACAGCCCCGGCGTAAGCTTCCGCGCGCGGCTTCGGAGGTTTTGGCGATCATCGCTTATCATCAGCCTGTGACGAGGGCGGAGATTGAGGGAGTTCGCGGCGTCGAGACAAGCAAGGGGACTTTGGATCTTCTGCTGGAGCTTGGGTGGGTGCGTCCCGGTAAGCGGCGCGAGACTCCGGGGCGGCCTTTGACGTGGCATACGACGCAGGAATTTCTGAGCTATTTCAATTTGCAATCGCTGAAGGACTTGCCGGGCATGGACGAGCTGAAGGCGGCGGGCTTGCTCGATACAAGGCTTGTGTTGACGCAACTTTCCCGCGACGGGGAGGATGTGGCTTCTTCGCAGAGTTCGCGGAGTCTGGAAGAGGCTGCCGAGGACGAGGATTATGCAGCGTGGGCGGAAGATTCCGTTGGCGTGGGCGATGTGGAACGCAAGTAGTCACTTGGCCTTGATCTTACTGCGTCCATAAACAGTCTTTCTTTGAGCTATACCCATTGCAGTTCAAGAGATGGCGACCATTGACGCAAGACAAGCTTGATTCCCTCCCCCTTGCGGGGAGGGTTAGGGTGGGGGACCAGAAGACAGAAAGTAGGTATCAGAAACGCCCTTGCTGCAAAACTATGCCTTCTGATGCCTGTTCTCTGCTTGCTGAAGCTCCCCCACCCTAACCCTCCCCGCAAGGGGGAGGGAATCAGATCGCGCTAGAACAGTCCATGCGATTCTGAATTGCCGCGTTATCTTCATAGGTTCACGGAAGGACTTCGGCCTAGTATTTATTGACGCAGTTAGGCTGATGCGCTGCGAGGTTATCCCTCGCCCCATGCGTTAAACATTTTGTCGATGGCGCTTTGGTCCATGGAGTTTTCGTTGCCATGAACGATGGAGCCTCCGGCGTCAACCATGTGCTGCAACTCGCGCGAGACGCGCAAGGCCATGTCGGCGAATTTTTCTTTTTCTCCGCTTTCGATCAGGCGGCGCAGGCCAAGGCGCGAGACTTCTATAAAAATCCTGATTTCTTCAGCTTTACGATTGAACTGATCGCGCAGTTTTGATGGCGCGAATTCATAGGCTTCGATTGCCAGCGGGCCAAAATCAAGGCAACTGGTCTTGAAATGGTCGATGTAGCTAAGGAATTCCCAGCCGTCGATGTCGTCGAGCAATTCCGGCGCATCGGGCAGCATACCGAAGAGCATGATGACTGAATTGAAGTGATTGAAATAATCGGTCGAGAGTAGCGAACGTGGGTCGATGTTGGTTCCCGCGACCTTCTGTTGGTAGCGCTCTAGCATATCAGTCATGTCATTGGCCTAACCTATGGGAACTTTTTATCAAGTCTTGCACACATTAGTATCGCATATGCCTTGAGTTCAAGGGGATTACAAAGTTCTTTCTCGAAACTTCCAAGCCCTTCTTCAAGAGGGTCAAACCAACGTCGAAAAAGGACAGTCATTGCGAGGCGTTGCCCGCCTTAAGGCGGGCGACGACGTGGCAATCCAGAGTCCCGCAGGACAGCTCTTTCGACTCTGGATTGCTTCCGCCGTCGTTGCTGCGCAACTATGGCGGACAGGTCGTCGCCTAAAGGAGGCTCCTCGCAATGACGGCGCTGGTTTCGATGTTCGTCTTTACGCCTCCAACGGGGCTTGGTAACTACTCTTTCTCAACGGGATAGTTTGTTCTCGCGGGCCACCTTTTCAATCATGGGGATCAGATTTTTCGCGAGAAAGGTCGCTTTGACGGTTTCTCCGTGAGCTTTCAGGTGACAGTGGTCGAAGAAATCGTCGGTAGGTATGGATCGTTTCGGCAACTCGTAGATAGGGAGTCGTTCTCTCTGCGCAAGCTTACGCAACACGGTTTTGTTTTTCTCCAGCCCCATTTCCAGAGGCACGTAGGTTTTTTCCGCGTAGCGCATGCCTTCGGAGAGCTGGTCAAACACGTTTTTTTCCGCCAGATGAAACGGGAACAGGATAGGTTGGCCGCCATGCGCTTTGATCAACGTGACAAGCGAATTCATGTTGCGTTCGAAACCTATCGGTTCATTTCTTCTTACGTTGGCGATTGATAGGTTCGTGCCGGGGGTATCGGTCGGTTGGGTTTGGATGGAACCGAGATTCTGGTCTTTGAGCCACACGCCGTAGAGAAGGCGGGCTAAGGCAGACAGTTTGAGAATTTCCCGCTCGCCGGGGCGGATGCTGACAGCGCCTTTTACGGTCGTTCGGAACGTAGCGTAGTCGGGGCGATAGTCCGCGTAATAAAGCGGTTGCGCATCGTTGCCGCCGTTATGAATGATGACAATATCAGGCTTGATGAACTGGTCACGCAAGGCATAGGCGACGAGCAGTTCCGCCGATGTTCCTGCTGGAAGTCCTGCGTTCACGACCTGAATGGGGAAGGAAAATTGTTTTTTCAGCAAGACTTCCAGCTGCGCGGGCCAAGCCTCGTGATAATCTTCCAGAAGCCAGCCATAAGTCGTCGATCCGCCGATGGCAAGTATGCGTAAGCCCTTGAAGTCAGGCTTGATCGATTCTTGGCCGTTGCGGTAGCCGTCGGGCGTGACCTGTTGGCCCGCTTTGGTGGAGGACAATGGGGCGTTGATGTAAAGATAATAGGGGCGCGGGGCGATGTCCGCTGCGGAGCCGCCGCCGACTAGCGAGCCAGTGGTGTAGCTGCGGTTATTATCACTGAGCAGCGCGTTGAGGACAGGCATGAGTGTTTCGGGAACAAGCTTCGACTGGAAGGCTACGCGCGCGCCGAGTTCCAGCGCTCCGAACGTCAGAATTACGATCCATGTCGTGACGAGGAGCGATTTTATGGCTGATTTCATTCTACCCAACAGACAGATGTTTTTGATTTTGCAGGAAAGACAAGCCGCCAGCGTCATGCCCGCGAAGGCGGGCATCCATCACCTGTCCTTGATATAGACGCTTTACTTGCACGTTTTGCTCATGTTGCCACATCGTGAGATGGATGCCCGCCTTCGCGGGCATGACGCTGGCGGCAAAACGAATCTGGTTCTGAAACATTGCGTTCATGCATAGCGTCGTGTGGACTTTTTTCATTTTCGGCTCATTCAGTCGCGCTCAAACGCGGATTCATAGGATTTGGCAAGCGACCTATCCTGTTCTTCTTTCAACAGCAGGCAGTTGCCGATGGCTAGCGCTTCGATTTCCGTTCCCATGAAGCAGCGGAAGGCATCTTCCGGCGTACAGACAATTGGTTCGCCGCGCACGTTGAAGCTTGTGTTGACGAGGACGGGGCAGTCGGTCAGTTGATGGAACATCTTCAGTAGCGCGTGGTAGCGGGGATTGGTTTCTTGATGCACGGTCTGGACTCGCGCCGAGTAATCGACATGCGTGACGGCGGGGATTTCGGAGCGCGGGACGTTTAATTTGGCGATGCCAAACAGCGCTTGCTCTTCCGTTGTCATCGCGCGGCGCTTGTTTTTCGCTACGTCCGCGACAAGCAGCATATAGGGACTGTCGGTCTTCATATCGAACCATTCGCTTAGGCGTTCGCGCATCACGGACGGCGCGAACGGGCGGAAAGATTCGCGGTATTTGACCTTGAGGTTGAGGACGGATTGCATGGTCGGGGAGCGCGGATCTCCGAGAATGGATCGCCCCCCCAACGCGCGGGGGCCGAACTCCATGCGTCCCTGAAACCAGCCGACGGCTTTACCTTCACTCAGCATGGTCGCAGTTTTGGCAATGATCTCGCCATCGGACAAGGTTGAAAAGACAGCTTTGCAGGCGTGAAGTCTGTCTTCTATTTCCTTTTGCTGAAAGGCGGGGCCTAGATAGGCTCCTTTCATTTTATCGCCGGAGGCTATGCGGGGTTGTCCCAGATGCAGATGGCTGATGGCGAGCGCGGCGCCCAAGGCTCCTCCGGCGTCGCCTGACGCCGGTTGTATCCAGATGTTTTCAAAGGCTCCGTCACGCAGGACTTTGCCGTTGGCGACGCAATTGAGCGCGACGCCGCCAGCGAGGCAGAGATTGGTTATGCCTGTTTCCTGACGGATGGCGCGGGTTAGGCGCAAGACGATCTCTTCGGTTACTTTTTGGATTGAGGCGGCGATATCCATATGGAACTGGGTCAGCGGTTCGCCTTCTTGCCGCACAGGGTTGCCGAACAATTGCTCGAATTTCGGCGAGGTCATGGTTAGGCCGGTGGCGTAATTGAAGTAGGACATATCCAGCCGGAAGGAGCCGTCTTCCTTCACGTCCAGGATCTTGTCGAAGATGGTTTGCGCGTGTACAGGCGTTCCATAGGGCGCGAGGCCCATCAGTTTGTATTCGCCGGAATTGACTTTGAAGCCTGTGTAATAAGTGAAGGCCGAATAGAGGAGGCCGAGCGAATGGGGAAAGTGGATTTCCTTGACGACTTCCAGTTTGTTACCCTTACCGATGGCTAGAGAGGTTGTGGCCCATTCTCCTACGCCGTCCATGGTCAGGACGGCGGCTTCCTCGAACGGCGAGGGGAAGAAGGCGCTGGCGGCGTGGCTCAGGTGATGTTCGCTGAAGCGCAGCAACGGGTCTGTATCGACCGTGTTATCTATGGCTTTTAGCTCTTTTATCAGCAAGTCCTTGAGAAAAAGTTTTTCGCGCAGCCAGACGGGAATGGCTTTGCGGAAGGATTGAAATCCATTCGGCGCGAAGCTGACATACGTCTCCAGCAGGCGTTCGAATTTTAGGAAAGGCTTGTCGTAGAAGGCTATGCAGGCAATGTCTTTCAGGGCGATTCCCGCTTCGCGTAGGCAGTAGAGGAGCGCGTTTTTGGGGAAGGCCTGATCGTGTTTTTTGCGCGTGAAGCGTTCTTCCTGCGCGGCGGCGACGATTTCCCCGTCGCGGATCAAGGATGCGGCGCTGTCGTGATAGTAAGCGGATATGCCGAGGATATACACTCTGTATGGCCTTAAAACAGCGTATAGATGAACGGCGCGACGGCTGAGCCATGCGCGAGCACTATGAGGAACCCCAGAAACACGAGAGCGATCATGATGGGGAACAGCCAAAACTTTTTTCGGCTCATCATGAATTGGCAAATTTCCTTCAGGAAGGACATCTTCTCACCTAGAACTGGTTCTTTAGGGTTTCGGAGTTGGGACCCGGCGGGGTTCTGAGCATCCAATAGGTACGGGCTTCACGATCGAATTTCAAGCGCATAGGGTTTTTGCCGAACAGGCGCATCGCAAGGCCCGTCGGCGTCACGATACCGTAGAACAGGATCAACAGGGCTACGTTGCTTGTGACGATATGCAGACAGGCTCCGATTTTGTCCCAGACGAGGTTCAGGGGTTTAAGCGTATGCGGTTTTATCAGGGCTAAGGCGGCGAAGGTTCCGCTTGCGCCGAGGGCCCAGAGTCTGGGGCTTCCTTCATGCAGAAGGGGAAACAGCGCGACGATGAGGAAAAATATGCAAAAGACCAAGCCGAACTCGCGTTCGGACGCGCGAGGCGGCGGAGGGCTCGAACTGGACAGGGATTCGTGCACCGGGAGGATCTTTCTTCAAAGTCAGGTAGGATAACCCGAAGGCGCAATCAATGTCTCTGGCAATTTCTTGGGGCTGGCTTGTTCGTTCTCGAAACTGGTGACCCCGGCGGGGTTTGAACCCGCGACCCCCTGATTAAAAGTCAGATGCTCTACCAGCTGAGCTACAGGGTCGGCCAATTCCAAAAACTGACTAGGAAGTATCAGGTCTTGAGAAAAACCGCAATGGTTACGCGCGAAAATAGTGCCAGCTTCTTCGATTATTTACGGTTAATCGTAACTCCAAGCCGTTCCATCGAGGGATGCCGTCATCCCGGCGAAAGCCGGGATCCAGTCGCGAGCGATAGCGAGCGGAAGAGTCATGAAATATCAGCAAGAATCGTTGCTTGAGACATGACTCTCTCGCCGCGTGGACACGCGGCGCTGGCTTCCGGCTTTCGCCGGAATGACGCTTGTTGCCATGTTGGCCTTATATGCCGGCAGCTTGGGCGTTACGGTTAATCGCGCACTTCGGGGCGAATTTTTCTGCGGGCGGAGGCTTGGCGGAGCGAGGTTTTCAGTCGAGCGGCGATGGCGGGGCTGACGAAGGGGGCTATGTTGCCGCCGAGACGGGCTATTTCCTTAACAAAGCGCGAGGAGACGAATTGGGTGCCTTCGGTCGCTGTCAGGAATATCGTTTCGATTTGGGGGTTCATGCGGTAGTTCATGGCGGCCATTTGGATTTCGTATTCGAAATCAGACACGGCGCGGAGGCCACGGACGATCACGCAAGCGCCTAAGTCGCGGGCGAAGTGCATCAGAAGGTTATCAAAGGGGGTTACCTCGATGTTTTTCGCGAGGTTGTTCGGTAGGCGCTTGATCTCATCTTGCGCCATTTCAACACGTGTTTTGGTATCGAAGAGAGGACCTTTTCCATCGTTTCTGGCGACGCCGATGACGAGGCGGTCAACGATTTTTGCCGCGCGCTGGATGATGTCCAGATGCCCCAGCGTCATGGGGTCGAACGTGCCGGGGTAAAGCCCGATGCGTTCATTTTTGCAAGGCTGAGTTGAGCGGGATGCCATAGGAGTTAATCCCTTAGCAGGTCGTTGACGGAGGTCTTGGCGCGAGTCTTGGCGTCCACGCGCTTGACGATGACGGCGCAGGCGAGCGAGGGGCCGGGCTTGCCGTCGGGCAAGGGTTGTCCGGGCAAGGTTCCCGGCACGACGACTGAATAGGCCGGGACTCGCCCAAACAAGACTTCGCCGGTTGCGCGGTCGATGATTTTGGTCGATGCGCCGAGGAAGACGCCCATGGAGATGACTGCGCCTTCTTCGACAAGGACGCCTTCGGCGATTTCCGATCTCGCGCCGATGAAGCAGTTGTCTTCGATGATGACGGGGTTGGCCTGAAGAGGTTCGAGCACGCCGCCTAGCCCGACGCCGCCGGAGATGTGGCAATTACGCCCGACCTGCGCGCAGGACCCTACGGTCGACCACGTGTCGATCATGGTTCCTTCGCCGACATAGGCGCCGATGTTGACGAAACAAGGCATCAGGACGGTTTTCGGCGCGATATAGGCTCCGTGGCGCACGAGGCTGCCCGGTATCGCGCGGAATCCCGCTTGCGAGAATCTCTCTTCGTTCCAGTCGGCGAATTTGGGGGCGACTTTGTCCCACCAAACGCTGCTGCCGGGGCCTCCGGCAATGGGGCCTGAATCGTTCAGCCTGAAGGAAAGCAGCACCGCTTTCTTGAGCGGTTGGTTGACTTTCCAAGCGCCGTCGCATTTTTCGGCGATCCGCAGGCGTCCGCAATCGAGGTCTTCCAGCGCCTGTTCGACGGCTTCGCGAACGGGGCCATTCGTCGCCGGGGAGATTGAATCCCTTTCGTCCCACGCCTTATCAAGAATGTCCGCCAGTCTATCGCGTCCTAGTCTTTGTTCCATCGCCCCCCCTATGTATTAACCTGTTGTTCCAAAGTAAGATTCGCCGTTACTGCCAGCGTCATGCCCGCGAAGGCAGGCATCCATCTCCCGCGATGTCATCGAGCGAAAAAATTAACAAATGCGCTTCTATCAAGATCTGGTGATGGATGCCCGCCTTCGCGGGCATGACGCTTGTGGCTTGCTTTACCTATATTATCAACAGGTTTATCTGCAGGGTAGCGTGTCAGTAGCGATTAATTCCTTGCATGCGAGAGGTTGAAGTTCTCTATACCTTCCACGTTTGAGAGCATTTTGCCAAGTTCTATCAGGCTGGAGCTCTTGCCTTTGTTTCCGCTCACGGTCACTACGACAAAGTGCCATTCATGCTTGTTGTCGCGACGGGCGATTGAGAACGAGTTTTTGGCTATGGCGTAGCCCCCTTGCGCCATCAGACTGTTCATTTCATCGCGAACCGGGGTAAAATTTTTGTGGAAATTCAACGTCACGGAAACGGCCTTGTGCGCCGGTAGGAAAATGTCGAATTTCGAACCCCACATCATCAGGAGGCCAGCCGTTACGGCCAGCGTGATGGCGGCTGCGTAAAATCCTAATCCTACAAGGATGCCGATGACGGCGACGCCCCAGATGGAGGCTGCCGTCGTCAGGCCGCTGATGTTCATGCCGTCGCGCATGATGACGCCTGCGCCGAGGAAGCCTATGCCGGTCACGATGCCTTGCATGACGCGGCCAGGATCAATGCTAATGTTTTGGTTGTGGCTGCCGTACCAGAATTCCGGGTAGCCGCAGACGACGATAAGGGCGCAGGAGGCCATGCAGACAAATCCGTAAGTTCGCATGCCTGCGGCGCGACCTCGGTAGAATCTTTCGAAGCCTACTAGCAACCCAAGCGCGAGGGCTCCTAGTATGTTCATGGCTATGATGATGTTTGTCGAGATTTCCGAGGCGGTCCAGTAGCCGGAAATTTTAGTGAGGAATGACGTTTCCATGGGGGGGCCGTTGTTATATGCGTAAGGGGATTCTGGTTGCGTTTATTCTCAAGCTTTTTTGCCGGGTTCGCATACGACGCGGTTACGTCCGGCGTTCTTGGCTTTATAGAGGGCTGTGTCGGCGCGTTTGAGGACGGATTCTAGTGTGCAGTTTTCGTCGCTTTCGGCTACGTCGGTGCAGCCGATGCTTATCGTGACTTCCAGTGGATTAAAGCCGGAGGCGTGGGTATCGCTGGGAAGTTCTATGGGGCTTGACGATATACGTTCGCGCAGACGTTCGGCGATCGAGAGCGCCATATCGAGGCTGGTTTCCGGCATGACGACGATGAACTCTTCTCCGCCTAAGCGGGCCATAAGGTCGGCAGGGCGGATGCCGTTGACGATCCGGTCGACGATCATGCGAAGCGTTGCGTCACCGGCTGCGTGACCGCGCGTATCGTTGACTTTCTTGAAATGATCAACGTCAATCATCATGAGCGACAATGGCTTGCCGTTTTTGAGCGAGCGCGCCAGCACGCGCGGGAAATAGGCTTCGAGGTAGCGGCGGTTGAAAGCTCCGGTCAACGGATCGACGAGGGCGAGCGAGATGTTGTCTTCGTAGTTGCGGCGCAGCTCGTCATAATGGCGTTTGTGCTTGAGCTGCGTTTGCGTGCGGGCGACAAGCTCGTTCGCGTCGATGGGACGCAAAAGATAATCGTTCGCGCCGAGATCGAGTCCTTTGGCGACTCGCCCCATTTCGCTGTCGTTCGCGAGCAGAAGGATAGGGGTTTGTCGCGTGGCGGATTGCGTGCGGAGGTGCGCGCAGGCATGCAGGCCGTCTTCGTCGCGCAGGTCGAGGCTGGCGAATACGATGTCATAGTTATTCGCGCGCGCCATGGCCGTCGCTTCGGCGACGGTCGAGGCGAAGACGACTTCGGCTGGGAGCTTTTCGAGCGTATCGCGGATGAAGTCGCGACTGTAAGAGTTGTCTTCGAGCACGAGGACTTTGCATGTCCTTGGGGGAAGTGGGCGTTTCTTTTCCACCGGGATATCGCCCTGCCCTGCGAACGGGTCGCTGGTGCTTTCGCGCAGACGCCATTCGTCCATTAACATCTTGAGGCGTAAAAGCGAGCGCACGCGCGCCATCAGCGCGACTTCGTTGATTGGCTTGCTTAAGAAATCATCCGCGCCAGCATTCAATCCGCGCACGCGGTCCGCGACATCGGCGAGCGCTGTTTCCATGACGACGGGGATGTGTTCGGTTTCCGGGTTGCTTTTGATTCGCTGGCAAGTTTCGAAGCCGTCCATTTGCGGCATCATAACATCAAGGAGTATCAGGTCGGGCTTTTCCTGTTCCAGCTTTTCCAGCGCTTCCACTCCATTCGTGGCGGTCGTAACGATGTAGTATTCGTGTGTGAGACGCGCGACCAGAAGTTTAAGGTTCATCGGGTTGTCGTCTACAACGAGGATACGCGCGGTCATGAAGAACCCATTAGCAGTCTACTGGAAAACCCATCAGGAAGGCACAAAAACCAGATGGGACACCCGCCTTCGCGGGTGTGACGGCGCTTGTTGAGAATAATTTCTCAATAAAAACAAACGTCATGCCCGTCCCCGCCTCCGCGAGGACAGGCTCCGGCGGGTGCCCCATTTTTCTTTTTTCTATAAGCATGACCACCTCCAGAAACCTTTTTCAGCAGACTGTTTGGAAATGGTCAGTCGCTTTATAGGGATGCAGACTTGTTGACGCTTAGAAATTTGTCAACCGTTTCCATGAAGTTGAGGACGGAAATGGGTTTGGAGATATAGGCTTGGCATCCGCTGGCGAGGATGCGTTCATCGTCGCCCTTCATGGCGAAGGCCGTCACGGCGATGACGGGGATTGCTTTGAGGTCTGTGTCGCTTTTGAGCCAGCGTATGACGTCTATTCCCGAAACTTCCGGTAACTGGATATCCATCAGGATCAGGTCGGGGCGATTTTGTTTAGCCAGTTCTATTACTTCCATGCCGTCGCCAGTGCTGATGACGCGGTATTGGTGCGAGGTCAGGAGATCGCAGAAAAGCTTCATGTTGAGGGCGTTATCCTCAACCACTAATATGAGTTTTCCTGAATCCGCCATTGCCCGGTCCGCTGCTATTTAATGTTCTATACTCATCGCACATCAAGAGTTGGCAAAATTTTACGCAAGACAGGCGCGATTCCCTCTCCGCAAGGGGGAGGGAATCGGATCGTGCCGTTTTCTCAGATGTTTCCAACTCTTGAGCTTTTATGAAAGTATACTCGCCATTCCTAGCAAAGTTTCGGTTAAGCGCCAAGCGGTAGCTTTAGGGCGCGGTCGCGCAGTCGTGTTTAGGCAGGGGCTCAAGCGCGGCTAGTGTTCCTTGTACTGAGAAATCGTTGTAATCAATGCGGATGGATTTGGCGACACCGTTTGACAACAGGTTTAGATTCATTTCGAAGTCAGATTCGCCGCTTTCTCCGGTTTCGCCGGTTTCCTTGAAGTAGGCCAATCTGATGGGCCATTCCGTTGCCTGCAGTAAGCGGTTGTTTTTGAGGGAGGTCGGCAATTCCGTTTTTTGGTGTTCCGCTATGGGGGGCGAGATGTAGGCGCTTACACCGTTTGTGCCTTCCTCATCGGAGCCATCGAAGACTTGGCGCATAAAGAACTTTTCTCCGGACGCGGCTTTTTGCAACAGCATGCGCGTGTGGGCCGAAGGGAAGAGGCTTCCGGCGGGTAGCTTATCCGTTTTGCCCTCGGGAACCGAATAGGCGACTGTGCCGCCATCAGGGCCTAATGTGGCTTTTCCGCGAAATTTTTCGGTTTCCTTGCCGTCGGTGATGCGGCGGATGTTGAAGTTATATTTGTCGCCTTCTTTCGATTCCCACGTGATCTCAGAGCTTACGACGGTGGACTCTCCGTTCTCTCCAAGATTGAAGTGCAACTGCATATGTTGCTGAACGGTCCAGCCGTCACAGGTATCGTTCCAATCGAACATCATCTTGCCGGACACGCCTTTGACGTTGCTTCCATTCTTTGCCGAGGCGAGCGACAGGTTATAGATCGCGCGGTGAGGGACAATCGACAAGCCCATGTTATCGCGCAGGGGCGCTTGCGGCTCGTCATTTTCCGACGCGGTCGTTTGCGGCGGGGTGACGTTCAACGGCGCGGCATGGTTCTCCGCTGCGGGGGTGAGTAGCGTTCCCATGAACGCTAGCATGACCAAGGGGTGGCGCACGCTTATGGCCTCCGGGGTGTTATATCAGGAGATAAGAGCATAGGGCTTTCGCGCGTAACAAGGAAGATTCTTGTTGTTCCGGTTGCGGATAAAAAATATCGGAACTTTCCTAAATTTGTTGTTGCATCAATCCCATGCTTATGTTAGGACTACTCCCACTTTCCTGTAGAAGGGGAAGCGCAGTAAGGGAGTAAGGACCCGCAAGCCATGGATCGCGGGAGACAATCCGGAAACCTTAGTGCAAGCGGCGCCTCTCGCGCCATCGGGCATAGGGTCCGATAGCGTGAAGAGGGAGAGGCCTCTCTCCTCTTATTTCGGGAAACTGGGTAGGGGGTTTTGGAAGCGAAGGGTGAAGATGGGAAATGATGGAGGTTTGATGGATTAGAGATTCGGCAGGCAGTTCTCCGGTTTTGAGATGATGCCTTTGTGGCTCTGGAAATTATCCAAACTTATTGCTTCTGGCAAATCCGTTGGGCGGGAGTTTTCCGGCTTGGGCGCGTTCGCCGAGCCAGCTGCGGAGATCGGTTTCGGTGCGGTCGCGTTCGCCGGATTTCCAGACTAATCCTTCTTTCAGCGCGAAGACCTTGACATCGGAAAGCTCGCCGTCTTTGTATTTCTGGAGCGTGACACCGCGTCCGCGCGTCATTTCTGGCAGTTGATCGAGTGGGAAGATCAAAAGTTTGCGGTTGGTCCCTACGATGGCGACATGGTCGCCGATGACGGGCGCAAAGGCGACGCCGCGCACAGGGGCTTCGACGTTGAGCACTTGTTTGCCGTTCTTGGTTTGCGCCAGAACATCCTCGACCTTGACAACGAATCCTTTGCCGTCGCTGGCGGCGACGAGGAATTTTTGTTCGGGCTGATATTTGATCAGGCCGACGATGTCGGCTTCCGCAGGCATGTCGATCATGAGGCGCAGGGGTTCGCCGAGGCCTCTCCCGCTTGGAAGCTTGTCCGCGCCCAGCGTGTAGAAACGCCCGTTGCTGGCGAAGAGAAGTATTTTATCCGTCGTTTCGGCGTTCATCACAAAGCGTTCTTCGTCGCCTTCTTTGTATTTGACGGCGGCGCGGGCTTCCGTATCTTCGGCGATATGGCCACGTAAGGCGCGGATCCATCCTTTGGCCGAGCACATGATTGTTATATTCTCGCGCTCGATCACGGCTTCGACGGGAACATCCAGTTCGAGCGGCGGGTCGCAGATTTCGGTACGTCTTGCGCCAAGTTTTGTGTTTTTTCCGAATCGTTGCTTCAAGGCGACCAGCTCGCGGTCGAGGTATTGCCAGCGCAGGGATTCGTCTTTCAGGAGCTTGCGAAGTTCCGCCTGTTTTTCGGACAGTTCTTTTTGCTCGCCCTTGATCTGCATTTCCTCAAGCTTACGCAAAGAGCGCAGGCGCATGTTCAGGATGGCTTCGGCTTGCGCGTCGGTGAGGCCAAAGGTCTTCATGAGGACGGGTTTGGGCTCGTCCTCGGTGCGGATGATTTTGATGACTTTGTCGAGGTTCAAATACGCAATCAGGTATCCGGCGAGGACTTCCAGACGCGCTTCGATCTGCGCGAGGCGGTAGCGTGAGCAGCGCAGCAGCACGTCGTGGCGGTGGTCGAGCCAGCCGCGCAGGGCCGCGCGAAGGTCCATCACCTGCGGAACGCAATCTTTGTCGAGGACGTTCAGGTTGAGCGGAATCTTCACTTCAAGGTCGCACTGGCGGAAGACGGATTCCATCAGGACGGCGGGATCGACGTTGCGGCTTTTGGGAGTAATTACCAAACGGATGTCGTCGGCTGATTGATCGTTGATATCGTCCACTAAGGGCATCTTCCGCACAGACAGAAGCTCGGCCATTTTCTCGATGAGGCGAGATTTCTGCACCTGATAGGGGATTTCGGTGACGATGATCTGCCACGTGCCTTGTTTCAGTTCTTCCTTCTCCCACTTCGCCCGGAGCCGGAAGGAGCCTTTGCCGGTTTTGTAGGATTGGATGATCGATTCACGACTTTCGACGAGCAGGCCTCCGGTCGGGAAGTCGGGACCGGGGACGAGGCTTACAAGTTTTTCAATGGTCGCGTTCGGGTGTTCGATGAGGTGGCGGAGCGCGTCGCAAAGTTCGCTCACATTATGCGGGGGTATGGAGGTCGCCATGCCGACCGCGATGCCGCTTGCGCCGTTGGCAAGCAGGTTGGGGAACGCGCCGGGGAGAACGCATGGCTCTTCGCCGCTGCTGTCATAAGTCGCGCGGAAATCGACGGCGTCTTCGTCGATTCCTTCGAGCAGAAGCTTGGCGACTTCGGTGAGGCGCGCTTCGGTGTAACGCATCGCGGCGGGGTTATCGCCGTCCACGTTGCCGAAATTGCCTTGCCCCTCGATGAGCGGATAACGCTCGACGAAATCTTGCGCGAGGCGCACGAGCGCTTCGTAGACGGCGCTGTCGCCGTGCGGGTGAAATTTACCGATGACATCGCCGACGACGCGCGCGCATTTCTTGGGCGGCAGGTTGGGGTCGAGCTTGAGTTCGCGCATGGCGTAGAGAAGGCGGCGCTGCACAGGCTTCAGGCCGTCGCGCACGTCAGGCAGAGAACGCGACATGATCGTGGACAGCGCATAGGACAAATAGCGCTCCGACAAGGCTTCGGAGAGCTTCTTGTTCACGATGTCTTGAGGCGGCGGCAACTCGTTGTCCGAGCCGCGGCGCTTCGATGATGAGGTGCTGCTTGCCATGGG
>JBEOJY010000034.1:0-47141 GCA_040275305.1 Bdellovibrionales bacterium
CAAGGACCGTCATTGCGAGCCCCCTCTTGGGGGCGACCTGTCCGCCATAGTTGCGTAGCAACGACGGCGGAAGCAATCCAGAATCCCACAGGACACCCCCGCCGATTCTGGATCGCGTCGTCGCCATCAGTACGGCTCCTCGCGACGGCCCATTCAGCAATATTTGTCTTTGTAAACACCAAGAAGCGCTTGGGCGTTACAAAAACGCAAGAAAAACTAAGCCCAACATACGAATTTGCAATTCCGCCTCAACCCCCTTAAATTGGTTGAGAAAGAATTATGAACCAAAGGAAATTGCGCAACCATGAAAGTGATACTCGCCCAGCCGCGCGGATTCTGCGCCGGAGTCGAACGCGCGATCGAGATCGTAGAGATGGCGCTCGACAAGTTCGGGCCGCCGATCTATGTGCGGCATGAAATCGTGCACAACCCGCATGTCGTCAAGCGTCTGGCGGCGAAAGGCGTGATCTTTGTCGAGGAAACCGACGAGGTTCCCGCCGGCGCCGTGACGATCTTCAGCGCCCATGGCGTGGCCGAAAAGATCGAGAAGCATGCGAAAGAGCGCGGGCTAAAAGTCATCGACGCGACCTGTCCGCTCGTCTCCAAGGTTCACACGGAAGGCCAGCGCTACGCCAAGCAGGATCGTGAAATCATCCTGATCGGCCACGAAGGCCACCCGGAAATTGAAGGCACGCTGGGCCGCATACCGGGTGTCGTGCACCTGATCTCCGAAGCGAAGGATGTCGAAAAGCTGAGAGTTAAAGACCCCCACATGCTGGCCTACATCACGCAAACGACGTTGAGCGTGGACGACACCAAGGGCGTGATCGACGCGCTGAAGGCCAGATTCCCGGATATTCAGGGGCCTGCCACCAAAGATATCTGCTACGCGACCCAGAACCGTCAGGGCGCGGTGCGCGAACTCGCCAAGCATGTCGATGTGGTGCTGGTTATCGGCGCGCATAACAGCTCGAATTCGAACCGACTGCGCGAACGCGCGGAGGAAGTCGGCGTCCCGGCCTACCTGATCGAAGATGCGTCGCACTTACAGGTCGAATGGCTCAAGGGCAAAAAGACCATTGGGATCACGGCAGGAGCCTCCGCGCCGGAAGACCTCGTGCAGGACCTTATTGACCGCCTGCGCCAGATCGAACCGGTCGAAGTCTCCGTCCTTCCCGGCGTCAACGAAAACGTCCACTTCCGCCTCCCCACCGCGCTGACCAAGGCCGAAGGCAAGTCGACAGGAACCGATAGCAGGTAGGAAACTCACGCCCATAACCTCAATACGCAAAAGAATTGACATGAACGAAAAGCTTCAGAAATATAGACTGCTGGTTCTAACGATTCTCTGGCCGTTTGTGTTGGCTGGAATCAGCGGCATCGCAATGGCAGTGTGCGGAGCGATGAAGAATGGTTCTGTCGGTGCCGAGAACCTGAAGGAAGGCTACTGCAACGGCATTGCATATGGCGTATCAAACTTCGTGTCTGCTTTTCTGGCCCCCATCCTGAGCATTGGAGAAGTGGCGGCGAATCAGGCCCTGTGGATTCCGGCAGGCATGATCGCGACGCTGGCGCTCGTAGTTGTGCTCGATAAAATTCTGTACTGGAAATCCGAATCTTTGCGGGCGCAGGTCGTGACATTGGTCGTGCTGGCGCTGATGATGCTGGTCTACGCGGCGAGCCTGCCGAAAGCGCAGGAAAATCCCCTCGCCATGGTGGCTGCTTTGTTGGCGATGACGGGCCTGTCTGCCATCCTAATCGGACCGGGAGTCTTCGTCGTATCGGGGTTGCGCAGACGCGCTTTGGCCTTGAGGGGCGTATTCACCTTGAATATGGTGCTGTCCTTAAGTCTGTGGTTAATCATAAGCTTGCGCTCGTTCTCATATTAGGGGTCTCTGCGCGACCTCGTGGATAACGCCTTGTGTTTGTTCGGAAAAACAACGGAAAGCAATCGCGCTTGAGGCGAGGGGCGCAAGGCTGGTATGTTCAGCCGCAGAATCACGGCAGTGCGTAACTTAAAGGCCGCCGGGCAACAGGTTGCTCGGACGTAAATCCTTTGTTTTCTAGACTACGGAGTTCCAGAAATGTCGGTCCCCTTGCGTCAGCAGTTCGATGTTGCTCTTTACATTATCAAGCAAAAACTCAAAGGCAACAAACGCTACCCGCTTGTGCTGATGCTGGAGCCCTTGTTCCGCTGCAACCTCGCCTGCGCGGGCTGCGGCAAGATCGACTATCCGGCGGAGATTCTAAACCAACGCCTGTCGGCGCAGGAATGCATCGACGCGGCCAACGAATGCGGAGCGCCGATCATCTCCATCCCCGGCGGCGAGCCGTTGATCCATAAGGAAATCGACCAGATCGTCAAAGGCCTCGTCGCCAACAAGAAATACGTGACTCTGTGCACCAACGCGCTCTTGCTCGAAAAAAAGATCGACCTCTTCGAACCGTCGCCCTACTTCAACTTCTCGGTGCATCTCGACGGCGATAAGGGCGACCATGACCGCTCGGTCTGCGAGGAAGGCGTCTACGAAATCGCCGAACGCGCGATCAAGCTGGCGCTGTCCAAGGGTTTCCGCGTCAACATCAACTGCACGCTGTTCAACAACGCAGTGCCGCAACGCACGGCCGACTTCTTCGACCATATGATGGATATCGGCCTGCACGACATCACCATCTCGCCCGGCTATGCCTACGAACGCGCGCCGAATCAGGACCACTTCCTCTCGCGCGAAGCGACCAAGAAAATGTTCCGCGAGATCTTCAGGCTTGGTCAGGAAAGCGTGCAAAAGGGTAAGGCCAAATGGCGCTTCAGCCAGTCCTCGCTGTTTCTTGACTTCCTCGCGGGCAATCAGGATTACGAATGCACGCCATGGGGCCTTCCGACCCGCAACGTCTTCGGTTGGCAGCGTCCTTGCTATTTGCTGGGCGAAGGCTACGCCAAGACCTACCAAGAGCTGATGGAAACCACCGATTGGGATAAATACGGCACCGGTCGCTACGAGAAATGCGCGAACTGCATGGTCCATTGCGGCTACGAGCCGACCGCCGCCGAGGACGCCTTTTCGCACCCGATCAAGGCGCTGCTGACGTCGTTGCGCGGCCCGCGTACCGACGGACCGATGGCGAAGGAAATCGACCTGTCGAAGCAGCGTCCGGCGGAATACGTCTTCAGCAAGCACGTGCAAGACGCAGTCGCCAAGATCCACGAAGCCAAGTCGGGAAAGAACGCCGCATAGCCTGAGCGGAAAATTCGCCGTCGGCGGAGAATAAGGCCCTCAAACTCCCCCTCCGCGCAAGCGAGGGGGGATGCCGCACAGGGGCCATCATTGCGAGGAGGCGCGGCCGACGCTGCGCTCCAGAGCGGCAAAACGCCCTTTCAGGTTGCGAATGGTTTTGGCAATAACCACCCCGTTGCGCTCGACCCCATTTCCCGCTATAAAACCCATTCTTCCAACGTGTCGGAGAGTAGCTCAGCCCGGTAGAGCACTGCTTTCGGGAGGCAGGGGCCGGAGGTTCGAATCCTCTCTCTCCGACCAAATTTGCGATTCTCAAGTTTCAAATACTGAGATTACGCTCATATAAATTGCACAAATCCCATGATTTCATAGGTGATTGCGAGCGAATAAAAATTTCGCCGCCTCAATGCACTCCTCTCAAGACGAAAGGTCAGGACGCGATACCGTAACAAGCCCCTACGGCATGCGTCGGCATGATAACGCCATGCGAGATGGCAAGCGCTATCGCCTGTGTCTTGTTGACGGCATTAAGCTTGCGGCAGGCGCGCCCCAGATGCGTTTTGACCGTGGCCTCGGAAATAGAGAGGATAATGGAAATCTCCGCGCGGTTTTTACCCTGCGCCGTCCACGACATGATCTCCAGCTCGCGCGGAGTGAATTTCGGGAACATTAGCAAGTCGTCACACGGCAGCCACGTAGAAATCATAATGCCCTCCTGATAGAATTACTTTAAGTCATGATCGACTAAAAACAGCCGGATCACCCATAATGTTGACTTGACGACATGCGGGTGGAGTAGGCAAGTGATGAATTCATGTTTATTAAGCATAATAAAAGGCTATTTTTATTATATAGAGAGAAAGTGGTTATGATATATATCGTGAATAGCGTTTTGCGCTATTGGCAGAAAGTTCTGCATTAAGTACATTTCTGGGAATAATTTAGGAGGATGAATGGGACGCAAAGACATCGTGGATACCAGACAAATAAACGCCCATCGTCTTTAGACGAGGGGCGTTTATTCCATGTGGGACAAGGCGATGCCCCTACATGCGCCACCAGCAACGCAAACTCATAATGAAAGAAAGAAAAAAATAATGCGCGACAAACAATCTTCAATCACAGCGGCGCAGATACGAGGAGCGTGCGCGCTTCTTGACTGGTCGCAAGAAGATTTGGCGCAGGCAACGAAACTGTCGGTCGCGACGATCAGAAAGCTGGAGCAGGGAAACATCTCGCCACGGGGAAAAACCAATCAACTGATCCGCGATGCCGTAGAATCCGCAAGACTAGAGTTCATCGAACCGCAAGGCGTGCGGCTTAGGCCAGACGGCGTGGATATCTATGAAGGAGAAAGTGGCGTTCAGCGATTTTTCGACGATGTTTACCATACCGGTCTGAACGGAGAAGAAATAGTTCAGGTTTGGCCAACCTATCACCACTTTAATCGTGTGATCGGCGAATATCGTGCGAAGCATGTCGAACGCATGCGACAGGTCAAGGACCAGATAAAAGTGAGCTGCATTCTTACAGAAAGCTCGGATGTCAAAGTCTACGAATATTGCTCTTATAGATTTCTATCCAGCCACTATGTCGATTGCGTGCCATTTTATGTCTATGGCGACAAATACGCGATAGTATCTTTCCCTCCTGATACGCATATCAAAATCATAGTAGTGGAATCCCGCGCGGCAGCCAACGCCTTCCGCAAGCAATTCTACTCGATGTGGGACAAGGCGACGCCATTGCATCCGTCGCTTAACAAACCTACGGCGAATGTAAGAGCCATTGACCGCCCTAAGAAAAAGCGTGTTAAATAAGGGACAATCGAACACCGCAGGAGGAAAGACAGGGATATCGGCATGTTATTGGTTGGAGAATATAGTGGGATCGGCAAGGTCTATGCGCCGCACGATCTGGAAGGCTGCATCACGTTTGAAAAACTGAAGCAAAAAAACCCGCAGCCAATCTCGGAGTTCGAATCGATTATCGCGGCTTGGCTCAAAGGCGACACGTCGCGAACGCGGGCAGTGTTCGCGGCTGAGATTGTCAAGCATGCATCGCGCGAAGCTATGGAAGCGCTCGAAAGACGAGGCGTAAGCTGCGTCCGCTATAACGCGGACCAACCCATGGGCGGCTATGCGCTGGACGTTTTCACGCCGTCTTCGCCGTTGCTCGCGGGAAGCCCGGTCGCCCAGATCGGCAAAGATGACTTGTTCGTTCTGCATTGTATTTTCCACGGAAAATTCGCCATCGCTTCCGCCCCCCCCTGCGCCATGACAAAGGACGAGATCGAAAAGGCGGGTTTCGCCGATATCGACGCCACGGCGCAAGTTGTGGCGCTGTGCCGCAATACGGGCAAAAAGAGCTGGGAATGGGGGCCTTCTCGTGTATTCCCGGACGGCCAGCACATCCAGCCCGCCCTGACCGCCGCCGAGCAATACGCCCAAAGCTGCTTCGAAGGCATGGTCGCGACCGTCAACAAAGGCGGAGAAATCGTCCTTTTCCGCCCGGACCGCAACGCCGCGCGTTTCGCGCAGTCCTGCGAAGCGTTGGCCATGCCGCCCGTCTCCACGGAACAATTTGTCGACAGCGTCAAAATAGCCGTTCTGGCGAACAAGAAATATCTCCCCGCCGCCGGATCGAGCACAAAACTCTATATCCGCCCCTACGCCAAAGGGCTGGATGGCGGCTACGGAGTTGGTCCTGCCGACAGCTACCTCTTCGCGGTGGAAGTCTTCCCCTACGGCGACTATTTCAGCGGCGCGATCGACATCGTGAACGTCCCCGGCGCGCGGCGCAGCCATGAAGGAGGCTTTGGCGCGATCAAGGCTTCAGGAAACTACGGCCAAACGATCCTCAGTCGCGTAAGGGCGAAAGCGGGCCTGCTGAACGCGGAAGGCAAGATTTATCATGACACGTTCTATTTCGGCGAGCGCAAGACCAAGCTCAAGGCCGCCGGAAAGACCTATACGGTCGTCGAAGACATCATCGACGAGGATTCCGCCGGAAATCTGTTTTTCCTGAAGAACAACGACGGCGAAATAACTGTCTGCACCGCGCCGCTCGACCGCAAGGCGATACTGCCCGGCGTCACGCGAGACTCGCTGCTGGCGCTGGCGCGACATGCAGGTTTCGCGGTCGTCGAGCGGGAACTGACATGGGATGACATCGAAGATATGGATGCCGCGTTCGTCAGCGGCACAGCCGCCGGAATGGTTCGCATCCGTTCCATGACCTGCGACGGCGTTTGCGCGCCTTTCAAAACGGCTGAGGAAGACGCTGCCGCCAAGCCCGTCGATGAAGCGCTGACACGCCTCTGCGACCTGCTCTTCGCGGCGCGGCGCGGCGAGCTTCGCGATGTTACAGACCACGGCATCAAGGACTGGGCCGTCGTGATCGGAAAAGTGTAATGTTGCGCTTGTATGCTCATTGCGCATAAAGAATTGGCGGGACTTTGCTGCAAGCAAGGCGTAACTCCCTCGCCCCCGTGAGGGGGAGAGGGTTGGGGTGAGGGGGCGAGTCTATCGCTTGAATCCAGACATCACCCTCACCCCAAACCCCTCTCCCTCCTGTGGAGGGCGAGGGGCTTTGCGCCACGCTTGAGGCCTTTCAGGCCAACCCCTTCAAAGACATCGGGCATGCAGCGAAAACACGAACATCTTTTCTTGTGCCGCGAGCTTCGCTAGGGTAGCGCCTCAGCAAGCCCGTGAGCCGCGAACCGTAACAGGAAACTGAAAAAAGCGCGCCTATGCCTGAAGGACCATCCATACCGCAAGCGATGCCGCCCGTCGCCACCCCGCAATCCCCTCTCGCGGCGCAAGCCTTCGAGCGCCTGCGCAAACTCGCCGACGGCAACGGCCTGAAGCCGCAAGCGCTGGAGCTGATCAACGCCGATGAAAAGACCTACGAGATCGAAGGCATCCTCCGCATGGAGCCGAACATAGATTTGCAGCGCGTACGCTATCCCGGCGGTGTGCGCGGCAAGGATAGAAAAGTGTTCTCTCGCGCCGACGAGCTGCGAACGGAAATTGAACGCCGCGCCAGTATTCTGCGCGAACGCCCGGACTGGATCGTCTCGGCGGCCACGCAGGCTAAAAGCCAGCCTGCCGGAGGCTGGGGTCTGGATCAAGTCGAAATTCCCCTTCCGGACCATTCGGCGGTCCTCGCGATGAGCGAAACATGCCCGACCTGTCAAGGCCGCCAGAAGCTCGTCTGCGAACATTGTCAGGGGCAGGGGATGCTCACGTGCCAGCAATGTCAAGGCAACAGGCAGGAACAATGCCCCCACTGCATGGGACGCGGAGAAGATCCTCTCCAACCCAACCAGCCTTGCCATTTGTGCCGTGGCAACAAGATGATCACCTGCCGCGCCTGCAACGGCATGGCGCAGGTGAACTGCGAAATCTGCCATGGCCAGCGCGGCGTGACCTGTTCAAGCTGCAACGGGGCAGGTTCCTTCACCGAAGAAGTGACCGTCACTTGCCGCGTCAGGACCTATTTCACCATCGCCTGCGAAGGCATGCCGAGCGGCATGCGGCGCGGATTGGATCGATTAGGCTACGCGCGGCTGGCCAACGGCTACGCCGATATCGAAACGCTGTCGTCGCCGCAGCTTGCGAACCTTGAAAAAGGCAAGCCTACGGCCAAAACGGCGGAAGGAGAAGACGCGATCCCAACCGGCGCGCGCGAAATGCCGCGCCCAGAAATCCGCTATCGCGCGCGCATGCCGTTCGCGGAAATGCGCGTGCGGTTTAACGGCAAAGCGGCGATTGTGTCGGTCTTCGGCAAGCGCGGAGCGTTGCTCGATGTGCCGCCGTTCCTTGATGCGGCGTTGAAGGAATCCTGCGCCCGCTTGAAACAGGCCGCGCATGGCGAAGCCGAGATTGAGGAAGCCTTGAAAGTCCGCATCCTGCGCGAAGCGCTAGAGCTGGAAGCTGCGGGCAAAGGCTACGTCAAGGAGCTGCGCCGCATCTATCCCGTAGGACTGTCGCCGGGTCTTGCTCAAGAAATCCTCAACGATATGCGCATGGCCGTAGGTCGCACCACGCGGCGCTTCCGCATCATTGCAGCCACGGGCTACTTCATGTTGTGCGCGGGCATCTTCAGCGGCTTGCTCATGACGCCCGCTCATGCGGCGTTGACGCGCGATATGTCAATGATATCCGCTTTACTGTTGGACTTTGCCGTTGTGGGAGGAGCCATGGCAGCGGGTTGGTTCATGCTGAATGCCGCAACGCGATTCCTGCTCAGCAAGCGCTTCCCCGACCTTAGTCTTGCCCTGCGCCAGAAGACCGGCAAGACAAGCGTCACGCTCGTCATCGCCATATTGGCGCTGTTCTGGGCGTTGTTTGTCTCCTCGCCTCAACAACCACTATGGGCGCATCGTCTGCTGCACAGCTCAGGCGGAGAGATTGCGTTCTGACCTTGAAATCAGGGGTATACCCATCCCGCGTGAAGAGTTGGGAGTAGCCAAAAAGATAGCGCGATCTAATTCCCTCCCCGCAAGGGGCGGGAAGCCAGCCTGTCTTGCGTCAATGGTTGCCAACGCTTCACGTGCGATGGGCATACAAGAGAAAAATGCGTTTGATTTCACGCGCCCTTGCGGATAAATGAACAGGAATGCCTACGCCACCACACACGTTAACGCATTGTTTCTGCGCAAGGGTCGTTGAAAATCCCAAGGCCGGGGCGGGGAATCAAGCCGCAGCATGATCGAAGATTGAAGTAGGAAAGCGTAACGGCAAGCGAGGAGCATCCGCAAGGACCGTCATTGCGAGCCCCCTCTTGGGGACGACCTGTCCGCCATAGTTGCGTAGCAACGACGGCGGAAGCAATCCAGAATCCCACAGGACACCCCCACCGACTCTGGATCGCCACGTCGCCTGCGGTTCCTCGCGACGGGCCTTTCTGCGACGATTATCTTGATTGGCCCAGAGAATCGTTTGGGAGTGACGGTTCGTTGTGGTTACGATATCATGCATCTGTCAGCAGGATAGTATGCTGACTGCTTACAACAATTAAAGTAGGGAACTAAATGAGAAGAAGTTTATTTGTGCAGGTAGCCCAACGGATCACAAACAGGACCCAACGGTGGCTCAACGGACGGGAGCGAGCATGGAGTATCGACGGCACACCCCCAAACGCTGGCTTATTGAGCAGGATTACGTATTCAAGCTCGGCGAAAGCCAAGACCATAGCCGCATGGTGCTGCGCGGCGGTGACCGTCAACAGCTATCCTTCCGAAGGCCTGCAATTCGTTGGCGCATTTGGCGCCTCCCTGATCATGTTGAATGTTTTGCATAAAATCAACCAACTGAGCGCGGACGAATTGCCGGTATCAAGGGAATCCCTTATTGTCAACAGAATCGAGGGAAGCTCCATCGACAGAAATGCGATGGCTAATTACTACAGCAATCAAAGCAACAGATGGCTGGGATGCGCGGTATGGGGGCTGCCTATCGCGCGCTTTGCGCCATACTGGCTCGGAGATCAGATACTACCCTATGCCGTCTCTGCCATTGGCTATGCAACGACTGAGTGTTGCATCAACGCATATAGAGCGCATCAGTTTTGCAGCAGAAAATGGAGCGTCAGACAGCCGCAGGATGCAAACAACGCCCCCAAACCAGACTGAGCGCCGACCAACGCAACGACTATTTCGAATGACGTATGCGCTCCGTTTGCTGGCTTTCAATTATTAAGGAGCGTAATTCCCAAGCCGAACAGAAAACTACTGTCCCGTCAACTTGCGCCACCAGCCGCCTTTGGGCTTGTCTGGAGCCTGATTGGTAACCTCATAAGGCGACGGCGGAGGCGGCGAAGCCGCTGGAGGCGCATCGTTGCGAACCGATGCAGCCTGCGTAACCACAATGCCTGAAGGCGCAGCCGTTGCCGCCTGCGCTGACGGCGGCGGCGTCAGTGGCCGCCGCGCCGGAGGAGCCGACGGGCGCTCATCGCGCGGCGTAGTGTCGATGTCATGAATGCTAACCGGAATCGGGGGGCTATAAGATCCACCGGCTTGGCTGGGCGCGCTTCCGCCATTTTCGCGGTGATTTCTGTTGTGTTGGTCCTGCGCTTGGCGAGGCGCAAAACGGTCGCCGCCTTGCGGATAGGAACCATGGCCAGAGCCACCGCCCCCACCTCCACCGCCAAAGCCGCCGCCGCTGCGACGCCCGCGTCCGCCACGGCGTCCGCGCCTGCGTCCGCCCCGACGATTCGGATCCTGATCATTGTCTCGTCTTGGGCCGTTCCATTCGCCTTGCTGCTGCTCGCCCGGCATGGCGACGTTTCCGATATTGTCTTCGGGCACCGGAACGTCCTCGATCATGTTGCCCGGTTCTGCGCCCGTGGCATCATAGGGATCGAGCGCAGGAGTCTCCTGCGGGATCGACAAAGCGTCAGAAGCGTTAGACGTTCCCTGACGATACCCTTCTTGCGGCGAACCATTTTGGCCTTGCTGCTGGCCCCCGCGATTGCGTCCTCGCCCGCCGCGTCTGCTGCGCCCGCCGAAGCCAGAACGCCCTCCGTCTTCGCGACGGGAACGCCCTTGTCCTTGAGGCGGAAGAGATTCGCGTGGCTGCTGCTCGTCATAACTCTGGGGAGCTGATTCCCGTTGCCCACCTGTCTCGGCAACCAGCAGCGGCGGCAAACTGCCGCTAACCGCAGCCGGAACGCTCGTATCGGCGAAAACCTGATCGGCATCGACGGCAGGGCCGCGCGACTTGTCGTCGCCCTGGCCTGAGCGTGAGCGATCAATGCGGAAACCGGGCTGTGGAAGATGCTCGTCGCTGGCGAACATTACGCGCAGGGCATAGCGCGTCTCAAGCTCGTGCAAGGAAGCGCGCTTATTATTGATAAGGTACATAACGACAGAAGACGCCGCCGTCAGAGAAAGCTCGGCGCCGCGTCCGCGCAAACCTTCTTCTTCCAAAGCGCGCAGAATGGCGATGGCCGTAGAATCTTCGGATCGGACAAGGCCCATCCCCGCGCAATGCTGGCACTTCTCGAAATTGATTTCCACAAGACTGGGGTGCAGTCGCTGGCGCGAAAGTTCCATAAGCCCAAACGGCGAGATGCGTCCGATCTGAAGCCTCGCGCGATCCGCCCGCATGGAATCCTTCAAGCGCCGCTCGACGGCGGCGTTGTTGCGCCCGTCTTCCATGTCGATGAAATCGATGACCACCAGCCCCGCAAGGTCGCGCAGCCTCAATTGTCTGGCGACTTCCTCGGCGGCTTCGAGATTGGTCTTGAGCGCCGTGCTCTCGATATGGCGCTCGCGCGTCGCGCGGCCGGAATTCACGTCGATCGACACCAGCGCTTCGGTTGGATTGATGACGATATAGCCGCCTGATCGCAGTTGAACGACCGGATTGTAAAGTTGATCAATCTGCTTTTCGACGTTGGCGCGCAGGAGAATCGGAGTCTGGTCGATGTACTGCTTAACCTTGTCGGCCTGATCCGGCATGATCGCGCGCATGAAGTCGGAGGCCAGCTGATAGGCGCGTTCGCCTGCGACCAAAATCTCGCTGACATCCTGCGCGTAAAGATCGCGCAGGCTACGCTTGATAAGATTGGCTTCCTCATAAATCAGCGCAGGCGCGGTCGATTGCAGGGTCTGCTCGCGAATGCTGTTCCAAAGGCGCAAAAGATATTCAAGGTCGCGCTGAATTTCAGCAGGTTCCTGCTCCATCCCGGCGGTGCGCAGAATGACCGCCATGCCTTCCGGCACTTCAAGCTGATCGAGAATTTCTTTCATTCTGCGGCGGTCTTCGAAACTCGTGATCTTGCGCGAAACGCCTCCGCCATGCCCCGTGTTCGGCATCAGCACGCAGTAGCGCCCTGCCAGTGACAGGAAGGTTGTCAGCGCCGCGCCCTTGTTGCCGCGCTCTTCCTTGACGACTTGCACCAGCATGACCTGACGGCGCTGGACCACTTCCTGAATCTTGTAACGCGGCGGACGCACGCGGCGCGCGCGGCGTTGTTGCTCTTCTTCCGCGACTTCGCCGCCGACCGTTTCGACCGTCGCCGCAGCTTCAACAGATTCGGTAGGCAAAGATTCGCCCGCCATGCCTTCGACCGGAAGAACCGGGGGAGGTACCGCAGCATTGCCGAAATCGGTGATAAGATTGAACTCGCTCTCCGGCTGGGCGCTGAAATCGCGCAACGGATGCTCTGCCGCGAGCGCGCCAAGTTCACCTGTCGCCTCTTCCGCCTCGACCGGTTGGACCGCGCGCTCCATAATCGGCGCGTCATAAGACAAGCCGCGCAAAGCGTCTGACTCGATTTCGTCAGTGGCTTCCGCCGAAACGTGAGGCTGATCTTCAGCTCCTTCGCCTTGCGCGTCTAACGCAGAAGGCTCCAGACCATCCTCGTCCGGCAAAGGCTCGTCCGACGAGCGGTCGGCCATCGGAATGCGGAAATAATCCGGATGAATTTCTGAAAAAGGCAGGAACCCGTGCCGATTGCCGCCATACTCCACAAACGCCGCCTGCAGCGAAGGTTCGATGCGGATCACCTTGGCAAGGTAGATATTGCCCTTGAGCTGCCTTTTGCTCGCGCGTTCAAAATCGAAATCGCACAGCAAATTCCCGTCCACCATCGCGACACGGGTCTCTTCTGGATGCATGGCATCCACAAGCATACGCTTCGTCATAATTCAATCTCTCCCGCCTATTCGTCGCCGCGGGGTGAGAACAAACCTCGCAGGCGCCAGAATCGGCAAACTCGTTAAATGCTAACATACACCGGGGTCAGGAAAAGCCCATACCCAATGACGCGCCATCCAAATCCATGAATTCCCTCGCCAATCGAGAGAGCGTCCACAGCGCGGCCTTCGGATCATAAAATCATAACAGCCCGGCGCGTGCCAAACTCTGCTTGCTCGCCTGAACTGATAACGTCTTTTGTGCCAATGGACCTTAACGGCGCCAGTGGTAGAACCGAAAGCGTACCGATCATACGCGCAAAACAGAGAAAAACACAACCGGGTTATTTTTTGGTTACTTTCCGAAGAAAACGAGCGCGAAACCCGCCGAATCACGGTCATGAGCAGGATCAAGCAAAGCACAAGGACGGTGGATAGGGGCGGGAAGAATTGCTGGGCATTACAAGAGGATGGCGCCTGAATTGCTCCTGTTTTCACAGGAAAAAGAGCTGCTGATACAGGAATCGTGCCAGCCCTTTCACGTCTTAAGAGTTGGCAAAAAGCCAGCAACAGCGCTGCGTCATGCCTGCTGGAGCCTGCGCTTGCGAAGGCGAGGGCGGACATGGCGATTTTCTTCTGGCATCGACTGCCAACTCGTCACCTGCCATGGGTATACATGCATTTAAGATCAAAATGGGCCTGACTGGAATGTAAAAAAACCCCATGCCTCTTGCCTAACAGGGGCGAAAGGACTATGCAGAGAACGTCGCAACCTCGGCGCGCGCAGTTCTGTCCACAAAACATAAATAGCCAACCTCGCCTCTAGCTTCATGGGAGTTCCCCTAATGCGTTTAACAGCCTTCCCGCTCGTTCTGGCAACTCTCGCCCTCGCCGCTACAGGAGCCGCGCAAGCCGCAGAATCGCCCAAATCCATGTCAGATTCAGAGAAAGAAGCTGTACAAAAAGTGATTAAGGAATACCTCACGAACGAGCACCCGGAAATCGTGCTTGATGCGCTCAAGGAGCTTAAGAAGCGCGACGAAGTAGTCGCCACGGCAAAAATGAAGGAAGCCATCGCCTCCAAGAAGAAGGAATTGTTCGAAGATCCAGCCTCCCCGGTGGGTGGCAACCCCAAAGGCGACGTCAGCGTTGTTGAGTTCTTCGACTACCAGTGCGGCTATTGCAAAATAGTTGGGGAATCAGTCGAAAAGCTCTTGAAAGACGACAAAAACGTCCGCTTCGTATACAAGGAATTCCCGGTGCTTGGCCCCATGTCGTTGCAGGCTTCCAAAGCCGCCACCGCAAGCTTTAAACAAGGATCGGACAAGTATATCGCGTTCCACAATGCTTTAATGAAGAAAAAGGGCCACTTCACCAAAGAAGAGGATATTCTGGAAATTGCCAAGACTGTGGGGCTGAATGTCGAGAAACTCAGGAAAGACATGCAGGATGAAGCGGTGACCAAACAGGTTCAGGCCAGCCTAGACCTCGGCGGAGATATCGGAGCGCGCGGAACGCCCATGTTCATCATCGGCGATCAAGCATACCCCGGCGCCTTGGACGAAAGCCAGTTAAAGGAAATAGTTCAAAAGGTCCGCGAATCCAGCAAAAAGAAAGAGAAATAAAAGGAAAGAGGGGCCGTTGAGCGATGAAAGACCCGTTGCCGATATTGATCCTGAACGGCCCCAATCTCAACATGCTGGGGGTGCGCGAACCGGAAACCTATGGCTCCGCGACCTTGGCCGATCTCGAATCCCTGTGCCGGACGACGGCGCAGGGGCTAGGGGTTCAGGTGGAATGCCGCCAGAGCAATGACGAGGGCGAGCTGGTGACATGGATCCAGCAAGCCAGAACGAAGCATGGCGGCGTCATCGTCAACGCGGGTGGCTACAGCCATACCTCGGTCGCCATTCTCGATGCGCTTCTGTCCTGCGAAAAGCCCGTCATCGAAGTGCATATCTCGAATATCTTCCGGCGCGAAGAATTCCGCCACCATTCTCTGGTGTCTCAGGCCGCCAAAGGCGTGATCTGCGGCCTCGGACTGGATGGCTATGCCCTTGCCCTGCAAGCCATGGCTAAGATTTTAAAAAACGATTGAAAATCAATAGGAAAGACCGGACAATTTGTGCAAAAACCGAAGAACAAGATCTTTCTTTAATATACCCATTACAGTGCAAGAGTTGGAAAACATTGACGCAAGACAGGCTGGATTCCCTCCCCGCAAGGGGGAGGAAATCAGGTTGCGTCATATTCACCGCGCATTCCCAACTCTTGAACAGCAAGGGGTATACATATCCTAACAAGCGGTGATAGCTGATATTGCCGGACAGCCTGAACAAGGTTCCTCGCAAGGGCAGACCTATAAAACAGAAATGGCTATGGTTAACGCAAGAGCGAAAAGACCCTACAACCACGGAATTTCCCTTTTTTCCAGAAATCAGGCTATATAAGGCCCGTAAGCTGTAGATTCGATGAAATTATTGGAGCCTGTTCACAGGCTCGCCTTGAGGAGTTGGAAGATGCCAAGCAGCAGTAAGTTCGATCTGGATGCCGCGCTCGTGCGCAAGCTTGCCAAACTATTGGAAGAAACAGGCCTCGGAGAAATCGAATACGCCGATGGCAATAAGAAAATCCGCTGCGCCATGCCGATCCAGCATGTCGGCGTCGCGCCCGCCGCCGCGCCCGCCGCCGCGCTGCCCCACGTCGCCGTCGCAGCCCCGGCGCCCGCCGCTCCGGTCGGAACGCCTGTGCCGTCCCCGATGGTCGGAACCGCCTATCTCTCTCCCTCTCCCGGAGCGGCAAGCTTCGTCAAGGCTGGCGATAAGGTCAAGCAAGGCGACACCTTGCTGATCATCGAGGCGATGAAGGTCATGAACCCCATTAAATCCCCATGCGCGGGCACCATCGGCGAGATTCTTGTCCGCAATGAACAGCCGGTTGAATTCGGCGAAACGCTGATGGTGATAGTTTAATAAGCAGCCGGGAGCCTCGCCTTGTTCGAAAAAGTACTGATCGCAAATCGTGGTGAAATCGCGCTGCGCATCCATCGCGCCTGTCGCGAAATGGGCATCCGCACCGTCGCCGTCCATTCGACCGCCGACGCCGACGCCATGCATGTGCGCCTCGCCGACGAAAGCGTCTGCATCGGCCCGCCGCCCGCCAAAGACAGTTACCTCAATATACCCGCCATCCTGACGGCGGCCTCCATCACCGGAGCCGACGCCATCCATCCCGGCATCGGCTTCATGTCGGAAAACGCGACCTTCGCCGAAATGGTCGAACAGCACGGCTTCGTCTTCATCGGCCCGACGCCCGAACATATCCGCATGATGGGCGACAAGGTGACGGCAAAGCAAACGGTCAAAAGCTTAGGCCTCCCCACCGTGCCCGGCTCTGACGGCGGCGTTCCGACCGCCGAGGAAGCGCGCAAGGTCGCAGGGCAAATCGGCTACCCGGTTCTGATCAAGGCAGCGGCAGGCGGCGGCGGCAAAGGTATGAAAGTCGCTAATTCCGAAGCGGAAATCGAGGAATCCTACCAACTCGCCCGTGGCGAAGCCCGCGCCGCCTTCGGCAACGACGAAGTCTATATGGAGAAATACCTCGCCAAGCCGCGCCATATCGAGGTGCAGCTTCTGGGCGACACCCACGGCAACGCCGTGCATTTCGGCGAGCGCGATTGCTCCATCCAACGTCGCCATCAGAAAGTGATCGAGGAAGCCCCATCCCCCGGCCTCAACAGCGACGAACGCGCGCAAATCGGCAACCTCGCCGCCAAAGTCATCCGCAAGATCGGCTATCGCGGCGTTGGCACGATCGAGTTTCTCTACGAGGACGGGAAATTCTATTTCATCGAGATGAATACCCGTCTGCAGATCGAACATACTATAACCGAGATGATTACCGGCATCGACCTCGTGCGCGAACAAATCCGCGTCGCCGCAGGCCTGCCCATGAGCTACGACCAGAAGGACATCGCCTTCGAAGGCCATGCCATCGAATGCCGCATCAACGCCGAAGACCCTGAAACCTTCGCGCCCTCGCCTGGCCGCATCGTCGGATACCACCCGCCCGGCGGCCTCGATGTGCGCGTGGACAGCGCCCTTTACGACGGCTACCGCGTGCCGTCGAATTACGACAGCATGATCGCCAAGCTGATCGTGCGCGGTAGCAACCGCAACGAATGCCTGCTGCGCTTGCGCCGCGCGTTGGAGGAGTTCGTCATTGGCGGCGTCAAGACAACCCTGCCGCTACACCGCCGCCTCGTCGCCCAGCCCGACTTCATCAACGGCGACTACGACATCCATTGGCTGGAAGGCTTTCTCGGCAAGTAGGCGCTAGCAGCACACTACTCTACACTTTAACGCATTGTTTCAGAACAAGACTCGTTGTTACCGCAAGCGTCATGCCGCCTGCGCGAGCATGACGTATGTGGCTTGTTTTCCTGCAATATCAATGCATTTATCTGCAGGGTAGCATGGGCTAGCAGTATCTAGGGCATAACCCAACCCGAAAACGCGCTATTCCGGGGAGGTGTCGGAGGCGTCGAAGGAAAGCAACCGTTTTTCGAGAAGTGCCCGGCAATGGCGCGAATATCATGATTGAAATCGCCATAGTGTGTCAGACACCCATACCAAGGAGCGTTAACTTGGAAGGGGGCTTTCAAATGAACAGTCGGAACGCTGCCAAATTCTGTATTTATCGCCCCCATAGTAACGACAATCGAAGATTGATCATCTTGTGTGTCCCGGAACGATATCCGGTAACTCCCGATACCTATGTATTCTACGGAAGCGCGAATACGATTGTTAGAAGTTTTTGTCATCGCCGCTCCGGCTACGGCAAAGTGCTGAGCGATATCCGCGCCAATCATTTCATCCTGAATTTTTTCATCGGTTTCGTAATAATCCTCATAATCCAGATCATTCCAGCCGATGCCCTTAAGCACAGCTTTGACCGCGCTCTTGTGCGGATATTTGAATGAAAACATAAGCCCATCTCCATAAAAGTTCATAGCAACAACAGAATAAACAGCGTCTACCCTGAGGTCAAATAATGCATATGGCCGTATGTAATACTAAGAATAGTTTGTATCAAGTTTTATTGTGTGAATATAATAAACACACGCCAAGCGCAGAGACGATTCTCTACAAGTCGACGCCACCCGCGTATGCGGGGGATTGGAAGCGCCCGCATCTAAAATCATATCATTGCAGTTTGTTGTCGCTTCATACCCCACAAGCCGACCTTAGGGCATGAGAAGTCGAATATCCAGAAAAGGGCCGTCATTGCGAGGAGCGAAGCGACGTGGCAATCCAGAGTGGCAAGCGCCGTCGTCCTCTGCGGCTCCTCGCGATGACGGCCCTTTTTGCTATGAAGGTCTTGATTAGCCCAGAGAAGCGCTTGAATTATGTCACTCCAAGTCTTCATACCCGGTTAAGCATAACGCCAAAAAGTAACGACCCGTTAATAAGAGATACTTGTTTTTGGTAACTACTAACCGCAGACAGGCAAGTTTTGCGACAACATGGTTAAAGGAAATTTTACCGCAAAATCAATGATTTAGTTGCATGAATTCGCGTTATGATTGAGTTGTAGGCAGGAATAACACGTAAGAAAAACAGGAAAAGACCAGAAATTGAGCAAGGACTACTAGGAATAGGTTCTGGTGAATAAAGGGCAGAAATCGACACAAAGATCGAAACGGAATAGACGCAGAGATAAGGGAAAAACGCTATGACGATATATGCCAATGAAAACCGTCAAATACTAGACCTGAATATTAACCGAGGAGCCGCCTTTACCGCCGCTGCTGCCGCCGCGTCCTCCTCCTTTCGCTTTTTCGGCATTGCTCCGCGATTTATGGCTGCCCTCGCCGCGCGGCGAGGGGTCAACGGCAGCGCGGGTCAAGGGCGCGCTCGCCTGCGCTTGAATATGCGGTACGGCCTTGGTCGCCAGATCCTGCGGCGTAGCGGTGGGCAGGGGCGGTGGCAATATGGGCGTCAGCTGCATCGGCGATCCCCGTTAAACAGCCCTGTTTCGAGAGCATTATTATGCCAGAAACGTGGTGAAAATTCCCTTAACTTTTTAGTAGTCAATTGGCACTATAGCAAAAAAGCATTCTATCCAGAAAAATCATTCTTAAATCGCAACGAACAGAGGTATTGCCCATGTGGCCTCGCGAGGAAACAATGAGCAAATTGCAACACACCTTGCCCGCAATGTTTGCCCTGGCGCACGAGCGTTCGGAAGGCGCGCGTATCGAACTTGCTGGAATGCTGGCCGACTTGTTTTTGAACGAGGAAACCCAGCTCTCCCTGCGCGAAGAGGAACTGGTCAACGAACTGATCGAGCAACTTCTGCAGAACAGATCGCCTGCCGTCCGCGCGCAGCTCGTCAAGAAATTCGCCAATGCGGCCAGAATGCCGCGTAAGATGGCGATGTCGTTCGCGTATGAGGACATAGAAGTCGCGCGCCCCATACTTGTGACCAGCCAGACGCTCACCGACGATGACCTGATCACGATCATCGGAATGCAGAGCCGTGACCATGCCGAAGCGATTGCTCAGCGCGCAAGCATCAACGAAGCTGTGGCGGATGCGCTGGTGACAACCGGGGATATCCGCATCATGCAGATCGTCGCCGAAAACATGGGCGCCATTCTGAGCAGGAAGGCGATCAACATTCTGTCGACTTCCGCGCGCTTCACGGCGGAACTGCGCAGTCCCGTCATGCGTCGCCCAGAAATGACGACCGAAGCCGCCGTTGACCTTTACTGGTGGGTATCTCTGGACCTCCGCCGCTATGCGCTGAAGCGCTTTGGCATAAATGCCGGGCAAGTTGACGAGGCGCTGGCCAAAACCATCGAAACGCTCTTGAACTACCACAAGCACGATAAAGACAACGACGAAACTATGATGCAAGTGGCGGACTGGATTACCGAGCGTCAGGCCATGACCACCAGAATCCTTCCGCAGGTTCTGCGCATGGAGCACTATCGCTTGTTCAATGTTCTCCTAAGCCGCCTCTCGTCGCTGCCCCTCGCCATGATCGACACGATCGTAGCTGAAATGGGGGGCAGAGGGCTCGCGGTGTTGTGTCGTTCGCTAGGACTTGACAAAGCGGGCTTCGTGTCGCTGTTTCTCCTGTCGCGCGGCTCCCGTCCGGGCGAGCAAGTGGTGCATCCCCGCGAGTTGAGCTACGCGCTCGCCGCGTTCGACCGCATGTCGGTCACGCTTGCGCAGGACCTCTTGCGCACCTGGAAGAAAGACCCTACCTATATTTTGCGCAAACAGGATGATATTATGCTTGAAGCTTAGGATTATGTCTGACGGAGAAAGGAAGGCGCGATGCTGAGATATCACGAAAAGCCGGTATCTGGACGGTTGGCGCGTGCGATTGAAGACGCGATCTTGCTCGGACATATCAAAGAAATCGACGCGATACTAGAGCGCGTGGACGGCGACGACAGTTTCCCGGAAGACCTGCGTTATGGATTGGAGGCGTTGCGCCACTTCCGCGAGCACTATACCAAACCAGACGAATACGCCCGACAGACCGGAACGCAGACCGCGAGCAACAAACAAGAAACGTCTTCCGTCGATATGACCGCAAGGCAAATCCGGCTGATCGAGTCGGCATGGGGTTCGGAATTGCTGGATATGGTGAACGGCGAAACGCGCGAAGAAACCAAGGCCAAAGCGTCATAAACCGTAAATCAAAAATCCTCCTTCAAGAGGGTCAAACAATAGTCAGAAAAAAGGACCGTCATTGCGAGGAGTTTTCCGCCGAAGGCGGAAAGCGACGCGGCAATCCAGAGTCGTCAGGGGTAGTTCTCGCGACTCTGGATTGCTTCGCCCCCAAGAGGGGGCTCGCAAGGACGGCGCTATTTTCGACGTTCGTCTTTCCGCCTCCAGCGGGGCTTGGTCGTTACCATAAACCGCCCTTCAGGATTTTTGCCTGCGCAAGGCATTCTTCGCGTGTCGGTCTAAAATCCCGCGCGATCCACCAGTCTTCAATCTTGCGCAACAACTCGCCCATGCGCGGACCCTCCGCAAGGCCCAGCGCTGCGAGATCCTTGCCGCGCACCGGAAACGCGATAGGATTCCATGCGAGAGCCTCGGCAACCGTCTCCCCAAGCCTGTCAGACAAGCAGACCTCGCAAGAGCAGGCTAGCAGCGCGGAAGCCAGCGCCAAACCGTCGCCGTGCCGATACAATGCGCGCCTGAACGCTTCTCTCGTAAGTTTCTCTTGCGCGAGCAGGGTAGGCAGCGAGCCAAAAGTCGTAAGTGCTTCCGTATCGTGGTTCGAAAGCTTTAGCCTGCGCCCGACCGCCTCGCAAATATTTGCGTCGGCGGGCAAAACGCTGGCAAGCCGCATGAGGCCAGCCGACGGGAACAAGCGGGCTGGCGCGGCGGGATCGTGATCGGCAACGCGCATTTCCAAATCAATTAACGCCTCGAAGCGGACAAGACTAGTCTCCGCCTCCGGCAAGGCAAACCCGGCAATGCCGTTGTTGGACATGCAACGCCACGCGGACAGAGGATTTGGCGCGCGAAAAAGCTTGAGAAGTTCACGCGCCACGCGCTCGATCGAAAGACGCGACATAAGCGGCGCAAGCTCCCGGCACGCCGAAAGCCCTTCGCTGTCAATCTCCCGCTTCGCAAACCATGCGTTGAAGCGAAAGAAACGCAAAATGCGCAGAACGTCTTCCTGAATGCGCTGGCGCGGATCGCCGATAAAGCGAACGATACCCGCCGCCAAATCCTCCTGACCATGATGATAGTCGTACAGCTTTCCACTTGCGTCGGCGTAAATCGCGTTCATGGTGAAGTCTCGCCGCGCGGCATCGGTCCGCCAGTCGTCGGTGAAGGCTACCTTCGCGTGCCGTCCGTCCGTCTCGACATCGCGCCGCAAAGTTGTGATTTCATAGCCCTTGCCGTCAAACACCGCCGTCACGGTGCCATGCGCAAGGCCCGTCGGCTTGATCCTCAACCCCGCCGCTGCCAGTAGCTCCGTGACGCGAGCGGGTTCCAGCGTCGTGGCCAAATCGACCTCGCGGACCTCGTGCCCAAGCAGCGCATCGCGCACAGCGCCGCCCACCACCCGCGCCTCGCCACCCCCATCGCGCAAGGCGGCGAATATCCGGCGCAGACCTTCCTCGCGCAACCATGCGTACGGGCCAATGGGATCAAGGGAAGTCGGAATGCCTGACATAAAGGACAGTTTGCATAGGAAATGGATAAGGGGCAATGGGAAAACCGCCCCCGTTTCGCTGGTTAAAAAGAAACGCGCAGAGACTATGGTGTTTCTTGCCCGCGTGGAATGCGCTACGCTGACCCGCAAAGCAGAGGAAACTTGCGCGAAGAGGGCATATGCAGGCGACGAAAAAGCATGATAAGGAAATTCCCGCCGCGCCGGGCAACGATCATGACATGGTGGCCGTCGTTGAAACTTGCGCGAAACGGCTGCAACAGGCGCGAGAGGAAATCGAAGGCATCGTCTTCGGTCAGGACGAGGTCGTCAGACTGACGACGATGGCGCTGCTTTCCGGCGGCCATGCGTTGCTGATCGGCGTGCCGGGCCTCGCCAAGACGAAGCTGGTGGAAACCATCGCGACCGTGATGGGGTTGGAAACGCGCCGTATCCAGTGCACGCCCGACCTTATGCCAGCCGATATCCTCGGCTCGGAAGTGCTTGACGAGGACGAAAAGGGCCGCCGTTCCTTCCGCTTCATCCATGGCCCTGTCTTCGCGCAGCTCCTGATGGCCGACGAAATCAACCGTGCCAGCCCGCGCACGCAATCGGCCTTGCTGCAAGCCATGCAGGAATTGCGCGTCACCATCGCGGGCAAGAATTATCCGCTGCCCGCGCCTTTCCATGTGCTGGCGACGCAGAATCCTTTGGAGCAGGAAGGAACCTACCCCCTTCCGGAAGCCCAGCTTGACCGATTTCTGATGCAAATAGATGTGGGATACCCAGACCTTGAATCCGAGCGCAGAATGCTGCTTTCGACCACATCCGGGGCGAAAGCCATGCCACGCCCCGTCATCAGCGCGACGGAGCTGCGCGACGCGCAAGAACTCGTGCGCCGCATGCCTATTGGCGAATCGGTCGTGGCCGGGTTGCTCAAACTCGTGCGCAATGTAAGGCCTGAAACAAGCGCCTTGCCGTTAATTCAAAAATGCGTTGCATGGGGCCCAGGCCCTCGCGCCTCGCAAGCTCTAAGCCTAGCTTCGCGCGCCCGCGCTTTGCTTGACGGAAGGCTCTCTCCATCGCTTGACGACGTGAAAGCGCTTGCGCATCCGGCCTTGCGACACCGCATGGCGCTGTCTTTCTCCGCCCGCGCCGAAGGCGTGACCATCGCGCAGGTGATCGACGAGGCGCTCCGCGATCTGGACGAGAACTAATCGCCATGCGCGCCGCGCTGGCCCAACGCTTCCGCGCCCTGTTTCTGCGCGAAGCCGCGCAGACCTCCGCCGCTTTGCCAGCCTTGCGCCTCGAAGCCGACCGTATCGCGCAAACGATGTGGCAAGGTCCGCATGGCTTGCGCCGCGCCGGAACCGGAGAAAACTTCTGGCAATTCCGCCGCTACGTCCCCGGCGACCCCATCGAGCGCATCGACTGGCGGCAATCGGCCCGCACCAATGCCGTTTTCGTCCGCGAGCGCGAACGCGAATCCGCGCAAAGCCTGTGGTTTTGGGCCGACGAGTCCGGCTCCATGCGCTACGCCTCGCGCCTTGACCTCCCGACCAAGGCGGCCCGCGCGCGCGTGCTGATGCTCGCGTTAGCCAACCTCGCCTTGCGCGGCGGCGAGCGCGTCGCATGGATCGCAAGCCAAAACGGAAAACCCGTCTTCGCGCATGGCGCCTCAGGCATGGAACGCATAGCAAGCCACTTGGAAGATCTGGATCAAGAGGCGAGCAATAACCATTATGGGACACCCGCCTTCGCAGGTGTGACGTCAGGCTTGATGGACAAGCAGTGCCGAAATCCCGTCCTGCCCGCGCAGGCGGGCAACCCATTTTCTTCTGCATGTCCACTTCATTTCGCCGCCGCGCTTCCCCGCCACGCCTTCGTCGCGCTGTGCGGAGATTTCCTTGGCATGGAAAAAGAACTGGAATCCTTCACGCGCCATGCCGCGACCCTGAATCTGCGGGGAGCTTTGGTGCATATTCTGGATCCCGCTGAAGCCTCGTTCGCGCTCGATGGTCGCGTAGAGTTGGAAGGCCTTGAAGGAGAATCCCCGCTCCTGCTTCCCAACGCTTCGAGCCTGCGCGACGACTACCGCAAAAAAATGGAGGCCCACGCCGCGCTTCTGCGCCACGCCGCCCAACGTTGCGGATTGACTTATGTTTCGCATATCACCACCGCCCCGCCTCAAAGCGCTCTGATGCAAATCCTCGCCTCCTGCGGGAAGTGAAGAGAATGGCTGCTAAAGAACAGTCTTGCCGTAAGCGCAGCACCATTCCCTCTTACGGGGGCGAGGGGCTTTGCGCCACGCTTGCCGCACTGTTATCCCAACTCTTGAAGTATACTCATTGCATGTAAAAAATTGGGAAAATGTTGCGGCAAAACAAGCGTCACACCCGTCCCCGCCTCCGCGAGGACAGGCTCCGGCGGGTGTCCATCGCCTCATCTCGACGCAGGCGCTTCACTTGCCTATTGGCGCTTGTTCTCAACATCGGGTGATGGACACCCGCCTGCGCGGGTGTGACGGACAAGGGAATACGATGTTCTCTTCCTGCCTTGATGGACACCCGCCGGAGCCTGTCCTCGCGGAGGCGGGGACGGGTGTGACGCTGCGCTATCGGAGGCTTTTTGCCAACTCTTGAACTGTTAGAGGCATACAATTAGGCATATCCAGATATTATTCCTCTGCAATAAACCATCCTCCTTGCATCCCGCGCGGATGTGGTGAACAACTGGCGGGATGATGTGGCCGTTTTCATCCTTCGCGTTCGCCGCGCCCGCTCTGCTGGGATTTCTGGGCGTGTTGCCGCTCGTGTGGTGGCTGTTGCGCCTGACTCCTCCCGCGCCGCGCAAAGTCGCGTTCCCTGCGCTGGAGCTGTTGCGCGGCCTAGTAACGCGCGAACAGATTCCATCCAGAACGCCATGGTGGCTTCTGCTTCTGCGCCTTGCGATCCTCGCGCTCGCGATCCTCGCCTTCGCGCAACCGCAAATCAACCCGCCCGCGAAAACCATGACGGAGAATCGCGCCGCTCCGAATGCCACGACGATGTTGGTCGTCGACAACGATTGGGCCTCCGCCCGCGATTGGCCAGCGCGTCAAGAAGCGCTGACGGAAACGATACGGCGCGACGAAGCGCAAGGACGCTCTTTCTTGATACTCGCGACGGCGCGAAGCGCGGAAGACGCACCCCCGTCATTGACGGGCCCGCTCGATGCCCTGTCCGCCCAAGCGGAAATCAAACGCCTCGCGCCGCAGCCATGGCCCTCCGACTGGAAGGGAGCCGCCGAAGCGCTGGCAAACGCTCCGCAAAACCCTGACGCAATCTATTGGCTCGCAAGCGGCATCGGCGGCGCGGACGCGCAATTCTTATACAATAAGTTGCAGGAGAAGACGACGAGCCTGCAAGCGCTGGAAACCGGAAGGCCCGTTCAGCTTCTGCTACCGCCGCAGCGTGAAGACAACACGACAATACTGCCCATCTTGCGACTTGATCCTATCGGCGCAGCCTCGCGCGGCGCAGTCGTCGCCTACGCGCAGGACGGACGCCCCCTTGCGCGATTGCCCTATGCGTTCGCGGAAGGATCAACGCGCGCCGCCGCGCCGCTCGACTTGCCGACCGAAATCCGCAACCGCATCGCAAGCTTCGCGCTGCAAGGCGAACGCGGGGCAGGAGCCACTCTGCTGCTCGATAGTGGCTGGGCGACGCGCGAAGTCGGGATCGTCGGCGATGCGGGCGAAGGCGAGCGCCGCGCCTTGCTCAGCGGAATCTACTACCTTCAGCGCGCCCTTGCTCCCTACGCGACGCTGCGCTACGGCGCGTTGCCGGAACTCATCAAGCAAAATGCCGCGACGATCGTGCTGCCGGAAAGCGCCGAACCGGGCGACGCTGATCTCAAGCCGCTTCAGGACTGGATCGCGCGGGGAGGGACCCTGTTGCGTTTCGCCGGAACGCGCCTGTCGTCGAGCGTGCCGCGCCCGGACGAAGCGGCCTTGCTTCCCGTCCCTTTGCGTCTCGGCGGTCGCGCGATGGGCGGAGCGTTAAGCTGGGACAAACCGCAAAAACTCGGCGCGTTTCCGACGACAAGCCCGTTCGCGGGATTGGCGTTGGCGGATGAAGTGACCGTAAGCCGCCAGATTCTGGCCGAGCCGTCCCCCGAACTCGCGGCGCATAGCTGGGCCGTTCTCGAAGACGGAACGCCGCTCGTCACCGCGCGGAAAATCGGCAAGGGCATAACCATTCTTTTCCATGTGCCCGCAAAGCCGGATGGATCAAACTTGCCTATGTCTGGCGTGTTCGTCTCAATGCTGCGCCGGGTTTTGGAGCAGGCGCAAGGCGGAGGCGGCGAAGCCGACCACGCCTCGCGACATGTCGGAACCTACGCGCCTTTGCGCGCGCTCGATGGCTTGGGCGACACGCAAGCGCCCGGAGCCGCCGCGCTCCCCGTTCAGGAAAGCGACTGGCCCGCGCTCAGCTTGTCCCCGCGTCACCCTCCGGGCCTTTACGGCAACGACACGACCACGCGAGCCTTCAATGTCGGCAACGCCGGAGCCAGACTGCTCGAAGCGCCGCGCGGAATCCCTTTCTCGCAAATTCAGGCCAACGAGAAAACCGAACGGACAAAAACGATTGAACTGAAACCGTGGATTCTATTTGTGTCCGCCTTGTTGATGCTGCTCGATTTCGCGCTGACCCTCCGGCTACGCGGTATCGTGTCGATGCGCCTGAGAGAAAGAAGAGCGTTGTTATGACATCAGGTTTCTTGCAAGCGTTCGAGACTGCGTCTGTAATAACGGCGACTTCAAACAAGGGCCGTCATCGCGAGGAGCCTTACTGATGGCGACGACGCGATCCAGAGTCGGTGGGGGTGTCCTGTGGGATTCTGGATCGCCACGTCCTCTGCGGCTCCTCGCAATGACAGTCTTTGCTGACTGCGTTAGGTTGCAACCGATGGCGCAAGGATTCTCAAAAATATTGAACTTTCTGTTCCGCAAGGGGGAGGGAATTAGGCTTTGCCGTCTTCTCGGATTTTCCCAACTTTTCAACTGTAATAAAGTTGCGATCCTTATTGCGCTGTTGATATTGGCCCAACCTTCCTTCGTCAGCGCGAAGCCACCGGATGACGACCCCGTATCGCTGACCTCGCGCACATGGCTTGCCTATATGCGCACAGGCGACCGAGCCGTGGATCAGGCCTCGGAAGCCGGATTGAGCGGCCTCGCGCTGGAACTTGCCAAGAGAACCTCCGTGACCAACGCCGGAGCCGTCGCGCTGGACCCCGCGCGATTGCCGAATCTTGCCTATTATCCGTTGATCTATTGGCCGCTCGCCGCGCGGCAGAAACCCTTGTCGCAAGACGCCGCCCGCAGTGTGAACGACTACCTGCGCCATGGTGGCATGATCTTGTTCGACGCAGGCGACAACGGAACCTCGCGCGAGGAGGGCGACGGCGCCTCTCCCGCCATGCTTCGGCATATGCTTTCCGGAGCCGATATCCCGCCGCTGGAACCTCTGCCAAAGGATCACGTGCTGACGAAAAGTTTCTATCTGCTCGACAGTTTCCCGGGCCGCGCCGACAACAAGGATTTCTGGATGATGCCCGAAGACGAGTCCTCCGCGCAGGACGGCGTATCGGGAGTCTTCTTCGGCGCGAATGGCTGGGCCGCCGCATGGGCCATGGACAGCGACGGATCGCGCCCGCTTTATCCATGCTCCCCCGGCGGAGAAACGCAGCGAGAAATGGCCTACCGCTTCGGGATCAATCTCGTCGTCTACGCCTTGACCGGCAACTACAAGGCGGATCAGGTGCACGCCAAGGCGCTGCTCGAACGGATGGGGAGGTAGCCCGCTTTGTATATATCATCTTTTCACCTGACTTTCGCGCCGCTCGTGCCGACCGTTGCGCTCGCAGTCCTTGCCTGCGGCACGACGATATTATCCGTCGTTGCGATTCTGCGCCGCGCGAAAGGGGCGGGAGCACGGGCGCTTGCGCTCGCGCTGATGCTGATGGCTCTCGCGAACCCGGTCGTGACAACCGAAAAACGCGAACCCGTGAAAGATATGGTTTTGCTCGTGACGGACCAGAGCGCGAGCATGAACACCGACGACCGAACGCAACAAGTCGAACGCGCAAAAGCGTCGTTGCTCAAAACGCTTGCCGAATTTCCCGATCTCGAAGTCGCGACCGTGGCCGTGGAGGGCGCGGACAAAACCGGATTGTTCCAAGCGCTTGCGCCGAAACTCGCCACGATCCCGCCCAATCGCCTCGCCGGGATTATCGCCCTGACGGACGGGCAAGTTCACGATACGCCGGAAGAGAAATTGCCCGCGCCCCTTCACACGCTGCTGGCCGGAAACCGGAACGAGTTCAACCGCAAGCTTGTCGTCGTCTCCGCGCCGTCGTTCGCCGTCGTCGGCAAGGAAGCGACGTTTACGATCCGCGTCGAGGATGCGCCTCAGACGCAAGGCAAAACCGCGCGCGTAACGCTGCGGCAAAACGGCGAGGCGCAGGACCGTATCTATCGCGTGCCTGTCGGCAAGGATTATGCATTGTCGCTCCCGGTTAAACAGGCCGGAGCAAACCTGTTCGCTCTCGAAGCGGAAGAAGCGCCTAAAGAGATATCGACCGTAGACAACAAGGCCGCCGTCTCGGTCAACGGCGTGCGCGACCGCCTGCGCGTGCTGCTCGTCTCCGGCACGCCGCATATCGCCGCCAGAGTCTGGCGCGGATTGCTCAAAGCCGACCCCGCGATAGACCTTCTCCATTTCACGATTCTGCGCACCTCATTCAGCTCCTCGCGTGTCCCTCAAAACGAAATGTCGCTGATCGCCTTCCCAACCCGCGAACTGTTCGAAGAAAAATTGTCCGGCTTCGATCTCGTCATCTTCGACCGTTTCAGCGATAATACCCTTGTGCCAGAGCTATATCTGGACAACATCGCGCGCTATGTGCGGAATGGCGGAGCATTACTGATATCCCATGCGACCGAGGAAGCCGTCATGCGCGGCGAAGATCTGCCGGACATGCGCGATGAGTTCGAGTCTCAACAGCCACGCGGATTTTCACAGTTGTCAGGCATTCTGCCGATACGCGCGACAGACCGAATCGCGAGCGGCGCTTTTGTCCCGGCTGTGACTGGTGAGGGACTCCGCCACCCAGTCATGGAAAACCTGACTCAAAATCAACCTGCCGCCGAATGGGGCCCATGGTATCGGCAGGCGGAGATCGCCAAAGACGCGGCATCCGACCACGCGCAGATTCTTATGACCGGATTGCAAGGCCGCCCCTTGCTCGCACTCGATCGTGTCGGCAAGGGAAGGGTCGCGCAATTCCTGTCGGATCAATTCTGGCTGTGGTCGCGCAGCGGTGATAACGCTGGGCCTCAGATCCAGCTCATGCGCCGGGTCGTTCATTGGCTGGTGCAGGAACCTGACCTTGACGAAACATCGTTACGGGCAAGTTCCGAACCGTTACCGGAAGGAAAGGGCTGGAATATTACTGTAACAAAACGAAGCCTGAAAAGTAATAGCGAAACCGTAACAATAGAACGTCCCGATGGCAAAATTATTGGATTGAATTTAAAGTGTAACAATTGCGAAGATAGCAGACAAAACTCAACTTCTACTGGAAGATCACAAGAAAAAAACACTTCATCTTCCTCCGTAAGATCAAACATAGCCGATAATATCGCGCAGAATCATGGGTTATTACGCGGGACGTTGGAAGTCCGGCAAACGGGCATTTATCGAGTTAAAGAAACAGCCGAGCAGGACGAATCAGAAGGCCACCACGAAACGCTCGTGGTCGCTGGCCCCGTCAACGCGCCTGAATTCGCCGATTTGCGGTCTACCGACAAGATAATGGAGCCTGTTGCCAAAGCCAGCGGCGGCGGCGTTTCGTGGCTCGCGGACAATCCCGATGGCCCCAAGATTCATCGTACTGCGCTTAATTCTTCCCAAAGCGGTTCAGGCTGGATCGGTCTGCGCCGCAACGGACAATATCGCGTGACAGGCAGCGAATCGACGCCTTTAGGCCCGCTTTGGGCCATCCTCGCCGCGATTCTAGCCGTCTCCATGCTCGCCTGGCATCGCGAAGGGCGTTGATTCACCGCAATACACCTGTTTCTACGCCTCAAGCCTCCCCGCAAGGGGGAGGGAATCAGGCCGCGCTTGCCTCCTTATCTTCCTTTGTCTTCGCGCTTCTTATGCTCGTTTGCAGCATCTTCTTCATCCGGCGGGGTGGAGGAAAGCTTGATATCCTGAGCCCTCAGCCATGCGGGAGAGCCTATTTGCAGAATCTTCATCGCGCGTTCCGCCAACTGGCCCGCCGCTTTGTCCTTGCCTTGCGCCGCCGCCTCTTCCGCCAGCGCATAGGTCGCCATGCCAGCAAAGCGCGGGTCGTTTGTCGTCTCGGCCTTGCGTCCCCACGCTGCCGCCAGCAGCCGCCACACCGAAGGCGTATGGTTCTCCAGCCTGTCGGCCTCCTGTAATTGCTGAATGGCGAGATCGAGATTGCCCTTGTCTTTGGACTCCAGCAACGCCCGCCCATATGCTTCGCGCAGCAAAGCGGAATCCGGGAGCAGGGCGTTGGCCTTCTTGTAGTCCTGAACCGAGTCCGCAATGCGCCCGTTCTCGAATTCGATCTGCGCCTTCAACTCGTGGAAATAGGGATTCTCAGGCTCTTCCTTGAGCAGCCCCGCGACCAGCGCAAGCGCCCGGTCAGGCTGGCTCGTGCGATAAAGCGCGATCGCCCGCGCGTAACGCGCCGTCAGCCGCTTGTCATTGTCGGTAGTGCGCAGCAAAGCCGTCTGCGGCTGAAGATAGCCCAAAAGCTTGGCCTTCATCCGCTCATGCAGCGGGTAAAATTTGGGATCGAGCTTGGCGTCCTTGAGCGGCGAAAGCTCGACATGATGCCGCACCGCCTCGATGCGATCCATCGTCAGGGGATGCGTGCGGACATAGGCATCTTGCCGCCCGGTCGGCATCAGCTCCTGTCCCTGCAGCTTGCCGAAAAACTCCTGCATCCCGCGCGAGGTCATGCCAGCCTTGTCAAGAAACGACATGCCCGCAGCATCCGCCGAAGACTCTTGCATGCGCGTGAAGCTCAGGAAACTGCGCTCCGCGACATGTTGCGCCCCGCTGAAAACGCCCGCCGCCGCCTGTCCGTTGCCGCTCGCCGCCCCCGCCGCCACCGCGATCAACATGCCAAGTATGGCCTCCGCCGAGGCGTTGCGCATGGCTTCGCGTCCGCGAATCAAATGCCCCCCCGACACATGCCCCGTCTCATGCGCGATGACGCCAGCGAGCTGCTCCGGCGTTTCGGATGCCAACAAAAGCCCCGTATAAAAAAACTCGTTCATACCCTCCGCGACGAAGGCGTTGACATCGCCGCTTTCGACCAGCGCGACGGTCATGCTCGAAGGCTCGACGCCCGCCGCGCGCCAGATCGGCGTCGCCAATTCGCGGATATACTGCTCAATCTCCGCGTCGCGGATAAAGCGCAAAGAAGGGCCATCGCCGCTGTGCGCATAAGCTTGCGCCAAAGGCCAAAGCAAAGCCTGAGCAACAAATATGGCGCACAGAACAATGCGCAAACATCGGGATATAACCATCATGGAACGGCACTCTAGCGCGGTTTCATGGCGTCATAAAGGCGGCCTTTTACATCGCCCGCGTTTCCAGAGTCTTGATCAAAAACCGATCGTAATTATAGACATCCTTGCGGAACTGAAGCTTGCCGGAAAGATCGACGAAAACCGTCTCATAGAGGATGAAGAGGGGCAGGGGCTTGGCAACCGCGACCCAGCGGGTTTTTCCGGATTCGATGGCATCGGCGAGCTTCTGCGTATCCCAGTTTTCGGGGTTGGAGGCCATGATCGTTTCCGCGACTTCGAGCGGATCGCGCAGCCTGATGCAGCCGGAGCTAAAGTTGCGGCGGTCTTTGCCGAACAATTCTTGATGCGGCGTCCCATGCATATAGACGGCGAAAGTGTTGTCGAAATCGAACTTGATCCGGCCAAGGCTGTTGGCGTCGCCCGGAGATTGTCGCAGACGGAAATTGAATTCCCGTTCCTGCATGCTCTCCCAGTCGATATTCGCGCCGTGCGGATCGTCGCTGTGACCGCTGATGACGAAGCCAAGCTTTTCAAGATAGTGCGGATCGCGCCGCAGCTTCGGCAAAATGTCTTTCCGCGCGATTTTCGCGGGAACATGCCAAAACGGATTGACGATCATGCTGCGGATCTTGCTGTGGATGAACGGAGTCTTTCTGTCCACGCGCCCGACCACCACCGGACCATGATAGGCGATCTTGCCATCTTCCACCAGCAGGAGGCTGGCATCCGCGATGTTGACGAGCGCATAGCGCTCCAGCGGATAGTTTTCCGGCATATGCCGCCAGCGTTCCATGTTCGCGCGAATCTGACCGATTCTGTCGCTAACTGGCGCGTTGAGCATTTCAAGCGTATTGGGGCCAAGACTGCCGTCCCCGTCCAGCCCATTGCGAACCTGCCAAAGTTTGAGCTTCTCATGCAAGTCATCGTCAAAATATGTGGAGTCTTGAGCCTGCGCTGAGCTTTGCGCGGGTGGTTGCGCCGCAGCCTCCGGCGCGACTGCTGCGGGTTGTGGTTGCTCTTGCGCGTCGGAAGGAACTTCCGGCTGCAAGGATTCGCCGGAAGTCTCCTGCGCGGGCGCAGCCTCGCCCTGAGCCGGAGCGTCTTGGCCCAACAACCCCTTCAACGGAGTCGAGAGATACGGAACCGCTGGCTGGCCGGGATATTCTGGGTCGAGGGAAAGCCCGCCAAAGGAAACGCCCCCTGCCTGGGCAGGTAGCGCTTGCTCCGCAAAAGAAGCGCGAGGCAGCGCTGCGAAGGGCGGATGAGGAATGGAATCTTGTTCAGGGCTTGCTTTGATGTCGCCCGGCGCAAGTTCAAGCGGCGCAAACCGTTCAAACACGTGGCTTAATTGCAGCATGAAAATGGACCGGTTGGCATTCGGAAGCTGAAGGGCGGGCTGCGAAAGACGATTCTCAGAGGGAACGGTGGAAGCAAAAAGCGCACGCCCGTCCGTTTGCGTTTGGCCAACGCGCTGCGCTTTGAATTTTGAAGACTCCGGCGAAGGGATCCCGTCACGTTTTGCAGAAGTTGATTTCGGCTGCGCCAAAGCGGTATCGACCGGGAAAGTCAAAGACTCTTCAGCCTCAAGCCGTGCGCGAAGCTGCGTCACGCGAGGACTCCGCTCGCCCAGCTTTAAGGTCGGGCCTGGCGCAATAGGCCTCCACCCGCCATGCTCCGCCATCTTGCGATAAGCTGCGAGCGATTGGGCCAAGGCCTGATAAGCAGGCTGCGTGGGAACCATGGTTTCTAGAAAAGCGCTTAATCCTTGAGCGCTCGCCGCATCGGCAAGCTTGGCCGGAATGTCGAGGGGCTGGCGGTGGAACGACCAGCCCGGATAATAATCGTCAAGATCAACCATATCGCCATGCAAGTCGCGCGCGAGCCGCAACAGCGTGTCCATCACCAGAATCTCAAGCTTCAACAGGCTCGCATCGTCCTGAGCAATCGCCATCTTGCGCATGATGTCGAAGGGATAATCCTCGCGTCGCAGACCATGCCAGACGACAAGCTCCTCGGCGGAATTCAAAAAAGTCGCGAGCGCAGCCGTGTTGCTGGCGCCTACGAAATTCCAAACGGCCTTGTGATCGCGCGCCTTATAAAAACTTGCGAGATCGGGCTTGTCGAGCGAGAATCCCTCAATAATCGGAGAATTGGAGGACAATGCGCCCTGAATATCCGACGCGCTGGGCAGCGCGTAAGCCATCCTGCCTCCGCAAAATAAAAGCAGAATCAAGGCAAAGATCAACAGTGCGGATCGACGCAACATCGCAAGCCGTGGATGAACGAGGAAGAAATCAAGAGCGGATAATTATATACCCCAACCCGGAAAAGTTATATAGAAGCCGTCTATTGAAAATCAATTAACCCAGCAACCTGTCTCCGCGATGCCGAGCCATAGTGAAACGCGCATTCTGCCTTACACGCCGTCCCAGCTCTTCGATCTCGTCATCGCGATCGAACGCTACCCAGAATTTTTGCCATGGTGCCGCAGAACCAGAATTCGCGAACGGTCCGACGGCAAGATCGTTTCGGATATGGAGATTGGATACAAGCTGTTATCGGAGAATTTCACCTCGCTCGTAACAGCGAAGCGCCCGCGCAAGATCGTGGTGGAGTATGTTTCAGGGCCGCTCTCGCGCCTCAGCAATGCATGGGAGTTCGAACCGTCGGGAAAAACCGCCTGCAAATTGTCCTTCACGGTCGATTTCGAGTTTCGTTCGCCGCTTATGCGTGTCGCGATGGAAATGTTTTTCGACAAAGCTTTGTCGCGCATGGTCACCGCCTTCGAAGCTCGCGCCAAGGAAATCTATGGCCCCCCAAAAAAGCAACCCGTGCGCAGGAACCTGGCCTCATGAAGACCGGGGCGGGTGTAACGCCTTGCTGCCGATGGATTTTTGCCAACTCAAGAAATGTTTGAGGCGCGCAAAAAATACACAACGCTGCGTTTATTACTCCCAAGCCTTTCATGGATTATGAAGACAATCCTTGCAAACAGGGCGTCATTTGTCTTCGCAAGCACGCTACCTTACACGTTAACCCATTGTTTGATAAGAAAACTTATCTTAGCAGAAAGCGTCATTCCGGCGAAAGCTGGAATCCAGCAGCGCCGCGTCTGCGGCGCGAAAGAGTCAAAAACACGCCCTTGATCGCAGGCCGTGAATTCGTTCTTTTCCTCTCGCTGCCGCTCGCAAGCTGGATTCCGGCTTTCGCCGGAATGACGCGGGTGGCTTATTTGTCCTACAATATCAATGCGCCTCTCTGTAGAGGTAGCATGCTTCGCAAAGCGCAAAAGAAATCTTGGGAATTACTTACGTTTTGCGGGCGATGCGGTCGATTTCCTTCTGCACCAGCCTCTCGACTGTCGCAGGTAGATTTTGATCAAGCCAATCCTTGAGCAGGGGCCGCATCAGTTCGATCGCCATGTCTTCCAGCGTGCGCGTCCCGTTGCCGAGCAAGGTCGTGGAATGCGAGCTTGAGGAAAGCCGCTCGATTTCGACCGTATTGGCCAGAGACGAAAGCGAAGACGCCGCAACTACGGCCGCAGTCGGGGAAACAAGAGTATCTCCCGCAGAAACCGCAGGCGCTTGTTGTTGTGGCGGCAGGGGAGGCTGCGTGAAGCTACTCGGCGGCGGAGCCGGAGGGGGCGGTGGTGCGACATTCGCAACAGTCCCATCATTCTGCACGACCTGCGTCAATTCCACTATATCGTCCGAATCAGCCGCAGCAGCATCTGGCGAGGCAGCAGGTACCTGTTCGTCAGAGATGATTCTGCGAATTGACGCAAGAATCTCCTCCATCGACGGCTCTGCAGTAGCCTGCGGGGGTTCGGGGGCATCGGCCATGGGAACTATTGGAAAGCGAAAAAAAGGAAGGTTTCAGATACCGAAGTCTAGCGTCTTTTACTTGTTGCGCAAGCTCTATGTCGGGCGAACGGACGGATTAGGCAACAGCAGGGCGCGATAGACACACTCGCACCAGAAACGAAATTGGCGAAGCAGTCCTCAACTCTTCAAGTGCGACAGACATACGTTATTTTTTCTCCACGGCCAGCGGATGATGTTGCTCCAGAGTCTCGCGCAGTCGCTGTGTTGTGACATGCGTATAAATCTGGGTCGTCGCAAGATCGGCATGCCCTAACATCGCCTGTACGCTGCGCAAGTCCGCCCCGTGCTCAAGTAAATGGGTAGCGAAACTATGGCGTAGAACATGAGGGCTGAGCCTATCTGGCGCGATTCCAGCCTTAAGCCCCGTCTCCTTGATCAACTGGAAGAAACGTTGTCGGGTCAGATGCCCCTTGCCGCCGCGCGAGGGAAAAAGATAAGGCGAAGATTTTGCGCCGCGCCGCGCGCCTGAAAGTTCGCGGATTTTGCGTCGCTCAAGCCACGCGCGCAAAGCCGCAAGCGCAGGCTCGCCGACCGGAACCAGCCTTTCCTTGCCGCCCTTACCCTTGACCTGAACAAATCTGCGCTCGAACAAAATAGCTGCGACAGGAAGGCTGACCATCTCGCTCACCCTCAGCCCAGACGAGTATAAAAGCTCGATCATGGCCATAAGGCGTACGCCTTCATCCGCTTGCGTGGGCACCGCGCCAAGCAGATGGCCAATCTCGTCTTCGCTCAACCCTTTGGGAAGCGCGCGCGCAAGCTTCGGCGAATCAAGCGCGCGTGTCGGGTCTTCTCCGCGCAATCCCTCGGATAACAGAAAGCGAAAAAATTGTCGTAAAGCCGAAAGCCGTCGCGCCTGCGTTCGCGCGGAATAAACGCTCTGCGACCTCAGATAGCATCGCAAATCGTCTTCGTTGGTGTCGCGCAACGCTTGCCCGCCGTGATGATGTTCGAAATGGCCGGCCACGTCATCGAGATCGCGCCGATAGGCAAGCCGTGTGTTCTCTGCTGCGTTACGTTCAGCCGAAAGGGAATCAAGGAACGATTCGATCAGATCAAGGTCGCGCGGCATGGGAAGCCATAATTAAGGAGCATCGCTGCCGTTTGAACCGCCAGCCGAAAGAACGCCCGTGGCCAACAAGGTCTCGCGCGCGAACGCGACAGCCTCCGCCGCAAAACCCGCATGCCGCAAGGCGCGCGTAATATCGATTCGGACAGCCAACGGAATATTATCAGCGGAACCAGCAGCGACAAGAGCCTCCAGAACCGTTTCGCCTTTACGCTTGGCGCGTCCGGATTCGCGCAACCGTTCAAGCAAAAGGGCAGACGGTAGGTGAATCTTGTCAAAGGCTCTCGGAGCGTCCACAACCTGCGCCCAGACATCGTCGGGAATGGCGATCCCCGCCGCATCAAGTATAAGAAGAATAACTCCTGCGACTTCACGCCTTGCGCGAAAAGCCGCATCCTCTTGAATAAGGGCTACTGAAACGGAATTGGCCGCCGCTAAACGGGCAGCTTCGTCAAGCTTGAGGATATGCTTAAGCCAGTCTTGGATGTTTTTCGAAAAGTCTTTTTCGGACTCAAAGCCGTTGAGAGCGATAAGCGGCCATAAATTCTTCAAAGCTTTTTTTGCGGAAGGCGTTCGCGCCGCCTCATCTTGCGCGACCTTGATCCAACCAAGCGTCCTGTCGGGCTTATCGTCGGCCAGCAGGGAGATCATCAGCGCTGCGGCAGGCGACGCCGTCATAAGGGCCGAAGCCTTGTCGGGCGTTAGATCGCTAAGCATCATAAGGGCAAGGTTCCGCATAGCGCCGCCTTGATCGGGAGGCGGGACGCTTTGAATCAAACGCAAGGCGGCATTAAGCCTGTTGTCCTGACTCTTGTCCTTCATCGCGATCTGATAAAGACGCGCGCGCAGCATGGAGCCTGTCGCGCGAACCTTGTTGGCATCCGTCTCTTTTGCCACGAGCGGGAGGTGGGAAAAGTCAACACCGGCATAAATTTTGCCTAGGAACTCAGCGTCAATCAAACCCTGCGCGGCCGCGCGTTCCGCAAGCGAAACCCTCGCGTCCAAACTCTCCGTCTTGCCGTTCAGAATTTCGGGAATAATTGCCGCCGGAGGTCGCGCATAAAGCTCGTTGCGCAAGGGCAGATTGGCCAAGCGTATCAATGCGAGCGACAGCGGCTTGAGCGGCGTCAATTGCCGTGGAAGCTGTTTGCTCCCGCCAAGCGCGTTTTTCGTCGCAAGCATGAAGAAAATCTCGTCCTTCACTTTCTGCGTGGTCATCACGTCAAGGCCAAGTTGAGCGGATTTCATATCGTTGGCGCGAAGATGGCAAACCACAAGAATTTTTTGCCAATCGTGACTGGGGCGATTCTTGAGAATGTCAGGCGCGTGCGCGCAGACTTCGGCAATGCTGGACTGATCGCCGCTCGCTAACGTAGCTTCCGCCGCCATGCGCTTGGCTTCGTCGTCAACAACCCCGTCCTTCGCCAAAACCACCATCTTCCAAGCCTCGACCGGACGACCCAGCGCGACTAGTTTTTGAATGCGCAGCGAGGTAAGGCTTGAACCCGGCAGAATGTTTTGGCTTACGCCTTCGGGCGGCGCGGCGGAACTGGCCAGCAGCCGATAAGCAAGTTTGTTGAGGATAGGCGAAGCCATCGGCAGAGTAAGCGCAGGCATAAGTCTTTCCACCGTCGCGCGCGCCGTGCCTTTCCATAACCCGACGCCAAAACCGCCTTCATTGGACACGAGCAGGCCGAAAGCATCAGGGCTAATCGGAGCGATGGGCGAATTGCTTGGCACCGTAGCTGAACTTGCCTGAGCCGGAACGGCAGCGGCAGTTGTTGCTACGGAGGGGGACGACGCGGATGTTGGAGCAGGCGCAGCATCCGGAGCTGCTTCTAGAACAACGCCTTTATCGTCTTTCACCGAGCCTTTCGGATCAACCGACTGATTGATCGACTTTTCGATACGGAGAGCCTCGATTTTGGCATCCGCGTTTTTTGCCGCGTCCTTGGCCCCGGGTATTGCGAGTGGGGGGGCAGAAACAGAGGGTAAGGAAACTTCTGGGGAAGTTGGCTTTAAGGATGCGGATTCCGCAGCTTGTGATGAAGGACTGGCAGGCGTAGAGGCAGCGGTTTGCGGTGAGGAAGCTGGGGCGGATTGCGCCTGCGAAGCGCCTGTTGTCGTCGCGGTTTTGTCAGGAGAGGAAGCCAAGGCAGGAGCAACCTTGGAATCTTGCTCTGGTTCTGTCGCAGGAGTAGACAGCGACTGATAGATAAGGGAAAGCGGCGCTTCCTCGGTCGTTGGTGGCACAAAACTCGCTTCGCGCGACTCCTGACGCGCAGGCGCTGCGAGCGCCCCCTCGAAACGCAAGCATACGAGCGCTAAAAAAAACAGCGCAAGCGAGGCCATAGCTATAGCGCATGACGCCAGGCTATCCTCAGCCCTTTGCCAATTCTTTACGTGCGAGAAGCGTGCTGCAACTTTAGCGTGAAATCCGATCATCGGGGATGGCCTGTCGAATGTGTTGAGGGGACGGCGCGATTGAAGAACTCGCAAGACTAACGATACCCAAAACAAAAATGAACAGGACAGTCGCCAAAACAATCGGGAGGATGTGCTTAGGTTTCATTCTCATGTGCGACGCCCGGAATGCAAAAAAATCTTACCCGCGCCGATTCATCACTGGACGATTGCTTCGGCGCAAGGCTGGCAGTGCGAAAAAATAAGGCCGTGCTTGCGCAAAACGCTTTGACGACCTACGATCCTCATGATGACTAACACAAACGCCCCCTCGACCGCCAGCTTTGTCGCAAAGCGAATGATTGTCCTGACGGGCATCATGGGGTCCGGCAAAAGCACGATCGGGCGCAGGCTGGCGACGCGCCTCAATTTGCCTTTCACGGACTCTGATCAGGCCATAGAGGAAGCTGCGGGCATGACGATCCCGCAAATCTTCGAGCGGTTTGGAGAAGCCGAATTCCGCAACGGCGAACGGCGCGTGATCACGCGCCTGCTTGAAGGCCCTGTCGGCGTGCTGGCCACGGGCGGCGGCGCGTTTGTGGATCCCTCGACCCGCGCCTTGATTAAGGATAAGGCCGTATCGATATGGTTGCGGGCCGATCTGGATGTATTGTTCGAAAGAACGTCGCGCCGCGATGGAAGACCTCTGCTACAGGTGGAAAATCCGCGCGAACGTCTGGCATCGCTGCTCGAAAAGCGCGAACCGTACTATGCCGAAGCCGATATTACGGTGGAAAGCGGCGTAGGCCCGGTGGAGGAAACGGTCACGCGCGCGCTTGCCGCGCTGATAAGCCAGCAACAGGTTCCGGACGCATAAGGGCTCATTCATGCACAGCAAGCATTCGCCTCAAAATGAGACAGCCGCCCATAAGAAAGCAGGCATAGGGGGAGAGGCCTGCGTCGTGCCCATCGCCTTTTCTGAGGCCGGATCTACGCAAGGCTACGACATTGTGATCGGCGCGGGCGTTTTGTCTAGCGCGGGGGACATGATTCGCAAGCGTCTTGGAACGCGACGATGCATCATCGTGACGGACTCCAACGTAGGCCCTCTTTACCTGCAGCGTCTTGAGGCTTTGCTGACGGCTTCCGGACACGCTTGCCTGCCCGCAATGGCGATTCCGGCTGGCGAAGCAAGCAAAAGCTATGCGGAGTTGCAGGCAGTCCTCAATCATATGCTGTTAAACGGCGCGGATCGCAAAACGCTTGTGATCGCGTTGGGTGGCGGCGTAGTAGGCGATTTGGCGGGTCTTTCAGCATCGCTCGCGCTCAGAGGCTTAGATATCGTTCAGGTCCCGACCTCGCTTCTGGCGCAAGTTGATAGTTCGGTCGGCGGTAAAACCGGAATTGACACGCTTGCTGGGAAAAACACGGTTGGAACATTTAATCAGCCGAAGCTGGTCGTGGCGGATGTGACGCTTCTTGATTCGCTCCCACCGCGCGAGATGCGCGCCGGATATGCCGAAGTCATAAAATACGGCGTCATTCAGGATAAGGAATTTTTTGGATGGTGCTGCTCCCACGGCGCGCGACTGTTGCAAGGCGACCGCCCTGCGCAAATCCATGCCGTCGAACAATCATGCCGCTACAAGGCCGCCATCGTGGCTGCGGACGAACACGAGCAAGGCATTCGCGCCTTGCTTAACATGGGGCATACATTCGGCCACGCGCTGGAAGCCGTCATCGGATACGATAACAACCGCCTGATCCACGGCGAAGCCGTTTCCATTGGCATGATAATGGCTATGAAGCTCTCCGCGCGCCTGAAGCTTTGCGCACCGCAGGACGCGGATCAATTAGGCAACCATCTTCAAGAGGTCGGTCTACCCATTCTCCCCCCCGCCAGCAACAGCGTGTCGGTGGATCGGCTGATAGAAATGATGGCGATGGATAAAAAAGCGCAGGCTGGAAAGCTGACGCTCGTTCTTGCCCGTGGAATCGGCCAAGCCTTCGTCCAGCAAGGCGTCGACGCGCAAAGCGTAAGGTCAATATGGGAAGAAACACTTTCTGAGAGTGGTCGGCGCTGAGAGCCTGTTCATGATCTCGCTGCGGCACAGGATTTTCAACGTTTTTCGAGAACCGGAGCGCAGCGTATTTGACATACGTGAGCGCCGGAAGCGCAGAAAACGTTGAAAAGCCAAAGCTGCAGTTAGAGATCATGAACAGGCTCTAAGACTGGGAACGCCCGGCGCCAAAGCCAAAAGCGTCAGCCTTTGCGTATGAGTGCGAAGCCCCTGCAACGATCTCAAGAGAGCTACTCGCGCGCTGAGACGGAACGCCTGAGTCGATCAAAAGCCCCTGACCGTGCCGCGCGAGCGCATGGCCTTCCTCGGTCGTGGCGATGCGGAAATACTCCATAATATATACTCGTATCGCAGCCGTAAGAGACGCAGCCTTATCTTTATGCGTGGAAATATAGGTGCACACGTCGTGAATCGTCGCGCGCTCGCGCCTGCAAATATCTCTGATCGCCTGCCACTTCTGAGGCTCCAGCCTGACGCTGGTCCTGTGTCCTGATACGGTAATATTCCTACTGATCAGGGTGCTGTGGCTTGTCTTGACGGGTTTGCCGTCAGAGTCTTCCTGCGACAGGGAGAAAATTGCGAAAGACGACATGATATTCCCTCATAGAGTGCGCAAAAAATATGATGCAACTCAAGATAGAGATCATGAACTCCCCAAAGTGCATAGGCAACATTTTTTTGCCGCCCACATTTGCATGAATGTGAATTGTTACAGGAAAGACGCGATTGCCTATCATGGAAATAGAACAATAATAGTGCTAAATATAGGTGTCATAAGTGAAAAGAAGAGTTGAAGAACGAGAAAGTTCGCGCGAAGAAAACGGAGAAAAATAGTAACCGCCAAACCCTTCATGGGCTGTAAGGATAAACGATGCGGTAATCCAGATTCTATAGAAAGCCCTCCCGACTCTGGATCGCATCGTCGCTTTTGGCTTCTCGCGAACCTTTGTGCGATGTTTGTCGTGATTAGCCCAGAGAAACGCTTTGGAGTTATAAAGAACAATACAGGGCGATAGGAATGAAAAAAGCCAGTGCGCGAAAAACAACGCGAAAATCCAGAACCAGAACTTCGGCAAGAATTCACTCCGAGGATATTGTAAAACAGACCATAGGAGACGCAAGCCCGGTCCGCACGCGTCGTTGCGATTCGCCGGGATGTTCGGAACGCGGAGATTTTCGCGCTCCGCGTTCGCGCAAGTTGGATGGTTATTTTTACTTTTGCCTCGATCACGTGCGCATCTACAACAGCGAATGGGATTTCTTCGCGGGCATGTCTGGCGACGCGATCGAAGACTACCTGCGCGATGCCGCGTTCTGGGAGCGTCCTTCCTGGCCAATAGGCGCCAACGCGAAAGAGAAAGAAAACAAGTTGCGCGAAAAAGTGCGCAGGCAGTTTTTCACCGATTTCGAAAACGCCGAACGCGCAGCTGAAGAAGAGGCTACGGAACAAGGCATACCACGTTCGGCCCGTCTCTCCGCAGCGCTTCACGCGGCGCTGAAGGCAATTGAGCTAACCCCGCCCGTGACGTTTGAGGCGATCAAAAAGCAGTACCGATCCTTGATGAAAAAACATCACCCAGACCTCAACGGCGGCAGCCTTGAAGCCGAGGAAAAGGTCAAATCTATCGGGCAGGCCTATTCTCTTTTGAAACAGATGTACGGCGATGGATAGCAAGCCTGCGGAGAGCATGGCGCAGAAGCAACGAGGCCGCAGCCCCGGAAAGCGAATCCATCATCCCCGCAAGATGCGTACGCCGCCGATGCCGATGTGAAAGTAGAGGGGGAGCTGAATGATACGTCGGTAGCGTCCAAGCACCCTCATCCCGCAAATGAGACTCATGAACCGCCATGCGACCATAAAAATCATACTTCTGGATCGGTCTGCGATAGCCTGCGTTATCAATCCTGAACACTATTTCCTCGCCGGGAGATGAGGGAATCCAGAACGACCGCAGCGCATTATGCTGTAAGCCAAGCTTGCCCCCCACTTGAAAAGCCCGCCACGATTTCACGACTGGCGAAGCGTGAGCAGTCTGAATAACCAGCGACGCAAACCAGATATTCTCCCGCGAACTGGCAAAGCAAGATCTCAAACCATTGAAAAGCAAATCATGCTCTTGAGCTACTCCTCTTACGCTGTCGATAAACGCATCGTCTGAATAAACAAACGCAGGTTTTTGGATAAAGAATTTTTTCTGCTGCTTTGCGATATCGTCAGCGCGCCACTTGTTTAAAAGGAAGACGGGCGTTGCCAATGCTAATAAGAGCGCGAAGGCGGGGAAACTACCGGAGGCGCATCCAACCACATAGTTTGCGGATGCCGCGAAAAGAGCGGCAGGCGCCAATACGCGCGCAAGATAAGCAGGGCAAGTAACAAGCGATGCTGCGGCCCTCATGATGCAACGCAGGCGATAGGTCTTTTCATCCAGAATTTTGTCCGGGACAAGAAAATATTTGCTCTCAAACACGTTGTTACTGCGCCCGCAAAACCCGATGTCACTCATAGACGCATGCCCCAAAGAACTTGAATGGTTATTCAACGCGCGGCGCAAAATTTGATAGAATGACCAGCCTCAGAACCTGAACAGGCTCTCAAAAACGCAGGATAAAGACAGTGATGCTGCCGGAGTGTGCAAGGAAGTCAAGACTAAATATGGTTCCAGAAATGAAGCAAGGCGAGGAATGATAATTGAAATATACTCCTAACAGTTCAAGAGTTGGTGAGTCACGCCACAAGACAAGCGCAACTCCCTCGCCCCCGTGAGGGGGAGAGGGTTGGGGTGAGGGGGCGAGTCTATCGCTTGAATTCAGACTCTACCCTCACCCCAAACCCCTCTCCCTCCCAAGGAGGGCGAGGGGCTTTGCGCCGTGCCAGCGGCAAATTGCTCCCAACTCTTGAACAGCAAGGGGTATCTATTGCTTAATCTGAGAATGATTACATAAAGCGCTCCCATCGGCGGATAACAAGGTTCCTGAACAACCAACCATCCGGAAGCCTTGATTCAAGCGGGCATTGCCGATTACATTAGGGCATAAAGAGAAATAACGACGATTTGACACAGATTTAGGTACGCATCCATGACCACACGTTATAATGTCCAGACCACCGAACTGAAGTGGCAAAAGATTTGGGAAGATAAGCAAAGCTTCCGCGCGACCGAAGACGCGGAGCGCCAAAAGTACTACGTCATGTCGATGTTCCCTTACCCTTCGGGACGCATCCATATGGGCCATGTCCGCAATTACACCCTTGGCGACGTGGTGGCGCGAGTCAAGCGCATGCAGGGTTTCAACGTCCTGCACCCCATGGGCTGGGACGCTTTCGGCCTCCCCGCCGAAAACGCCGCCCGCGAACGCAAGGTGCATCCCGCGCAATGGACATGGGACAACATCAAAACCATGCGCGGCGAATTGAAACGCATGGGCCTCGCGCTCGACTGGAGCCGCGAAGTCGCCACCTGCGACCCGTCCTATTACAAACACCAGCAAAAATTGTTTCAGGACTTCCTCAAGGCTGGCCTCGTCTATCGTAAGGAATCATGGGTCAACTGGGATCCCATCGACAACACGGTGCTGGCGAACGAACAGGTCATCGACGGCAAGGGCTGGCGCTCCGGCGCGCTCGTCGAAAAGCGCAAGCTCGCGCAATGGTTCTTCAAGATTACCGAATTCGCCGACGATCTGCTTTCGGCGCTCGCGACGCTTGACCGTTGGCCGGAAAAAGTCCGCCTGATGCAGGAAAATTGGATCGGCAAGTCGGAAGGCGCAAAACTGCGCTTCGCTTTGGCCGCGCAGCCAGACCAACCCCCAGACCAATCCATCGAAATCTTCACCACGCGCCCCGACACGCTGTTCGGCGCGTCGTTCCTCGCGCTCTCGCCCAACCATCCGCTTGTCGCCGAGTTGGCGAAGAAGGACGGCAAACTCGCTGCCTTTGTCGCGGAATGCAACCGCGCCGGAACCTCGGAAGTCAACATCGAAACGGCGGAAAAGCAAGGCTATGACACCGGCCTCAAAGCTCGTCATGTGTTCGACAAGGATTGGCTCTTGCCCGTCTATGTCGCCAATTTTGTGTTGATGGACTACGGCACCGGCGCGATCTTCGGCTGCCCCGCGCACGATCAGCGCGACCTCGATTTCGTGCGTAAGTACAAGCTCCCCGTCAAGCCGGTCGTGCTTCCGGAAGGCGAAGACCCCGCTACATTTTCGGTCGGAGACATCGCCTACACCGGACCCGGCAAAGCCTTTCAATCGCAGTTCCTCGACGGCCTCGAAGTCGAAGCGGCCAAGAGCAAAGCCATCGCCGAAATCAAACAACGCGGCCTCGGCGAAGGCGTCACGCAGTTCCGTTTGCGTGATTGGGGCGTGAGCCGCCAGCGTTACTGGGGCTGCCCGATCCCCGTCATCCATTGCGAATCTTGCGGCGTAGTGCCCGTTCCGGAGAAGGATTTGCCCGTCAAGCTCCCCGAAGACGTGACGTTTGAGAAGCCCGGCAATCCGCTCGACCACCACCCGACATGGAAACACGTCGCATGCCCGCAATGTGGAAAACCCGCGCGGCGCGAAACCGACACCTTCGATACCTTCGTGGATTCAAGCTGGTATTACGCGCGGTATTGTTCAGCCACCAACCCGGATAAACCCGTGGACCGCAAGCAAGCCGATTACTGGCTCCCCGTCGATCAGTATGTCGGCGGCGTCGAACATGCGATCCTGCATCTGCTCTATGCCCGCTTCATCGCCCGCGCGATGAAGACGACCGGGCATCTCGCCGTGTCGGAACCTTTCACCGGCCTCTTCACGCAAGGCATGATCTGCCATGAATCCTACAAGGATGAAAACGGCAAATGGCTCTACCCTGAGGAAATTGAGCGCAAACCCGACGGCTCCGCCGTCCATGTGACAACGGGTGGCAAAGTTACGATTGGCCGCGTCGAGGTCATGAGCAAATCCAAGAAGAACGTCGTCGATCCCGGCAAGATCATCAACGCCTACGGCGCGGACACGGCGCGGCTTTTCATGCTTTCCGACAGCCCGCCCGAACGCGACCTCGAATGGACGGAATCGGGCATCGACGGCGTCTGGAGATTTCTGGGCCGCCTCTGGCGCATGGTGGACGATGTGGTGGATAATCTGCCCGTCCTCGGCGCGGCGAAGCCGTCCGCATGGGACGAGCCAAGCCTCAAAATCCGTCGCGCGACCCATCGCGCCATCGCGGATGTCAGCGCCGCCTTCGACCGCTTCCACTTCAACGGAGCCGTCGCCAAAACCCGCGAACTAGGCAACTTGCTGGAAGAGCAGGGGCGTAGCGCTTTCGCGGTCAACGGCGCGACAGCGTTCGCCCTGCGCGAAGGCTTGGAAACGCTTGCGCAGCTCATCGCCCCCATGCTTCCGCACATCGCGGAAGAAATGTGGGAACGTCTGGGCCACGCGGACAAAATGCTGATCGACACGGCTTGGCCCAAGGCGGATCCCGCGCTGCTGGTGGACGAAAGCGTCACCGTCGCGGTGCAAGTCAATGGCAAGCTCCGCGCAACCCTGAGCCTGCCGCGCAACGCGCCGCCCAAGGACATCGAAGCCGCCGCCCTCGCCGACCCCAACGTCCAACGCGCCCTGAACGGCGCATCGCCGAAAAAGGTCGTCGTCGTGCCAAACAAGATCGTTAATGTGGTGGCGTGAAGTGGGAAATACCGCCACGTTAATCATAGTCTTGCACTTAATTCCGTAATCTGCGGAAAATGAAAATAAAAATAAAAAGATGTGATAACCAAAGTTGTATATGCCAAATAAAAAATGTAAAATGCACAAATATAGTAAGTATTAAATTAATGATAGGCCAATCGCGCTTGAGGAGTTGGGATAAGATCCCGGCGAGCGTAGCGCAAAGCCCCTCGCCCTCCATAGGAGGGAGAGGGGTTTGGGGTGAGGGTGGAGTCTGGATTCTAGCGATAGACTCGCCCCCACCCCCCAACCCTCTCCCCCTCACGGGGGCGAGGGAGTCGCGCCTGTCTTTTAGAAAT
>JBEOJY010000035.1:0-55577 GCA_040275305.1 Bdellovibrionales bacterium
GAGAGGCGGTTGCGTGTGAACAGCAGCACACACTATCATTCATTTTACAAAGCATTTTATGGGGATTTGCGCACAAGCGTGAACAGGCGCGAAAGGCTAATGGTGCCCCAGGAGGGACTTGAACCCCCACATCGTTGCCGATAGTAGATTTTGAGTCTACCGCGTCTACCAATTCCACCACTGGGGCACAGGGGGCTTTAAGACGAAGAGATGAACTGCATAGCGATATTGGCGGAATTTTCAAGGGGAAAATCAGGGAATTGGATCAAATAGCCGGCTCGCCCCCTCACCCCTGCCCTCTCCCCCTCACGGGGGCGAGGGAGTTTATCGCGCTTGCCGCGAGATTATTACTTTAGAGCATTCGGGTAACCGCGCGGAGCATGGCGGTCGTTTGAGGTTCGGGCATGCCGGTCAGGTTTTGGGGGTCGAAGCGGCGCTGGAAGGCCATCAGCGCCGCGCGGGTCGGGTCGTCATAGACGTGGGAGTTAGGGCAATCATAGCCGACGCCTCGCAGCAGGTTTTGCGTTTCGGCGCAGGTTGCGGGCTGGGAAGAGGCTGCGGGGGCTGGCCAGACGCCAAGCCCCTGCTCCGCCAGTTCGCGCCATGGGAACAATTCGCCGGGGTCCTGTTTGCGTTGCGGCGCGATGTCGGAATGGGCCAAAAGCGCCTGACGTGGATCGAGCCTATGCCGCGCGACGATGTCTTGCACCAACGGGACTAGCGACGCGATTTGCGGTTTGGAAAACGCGCGGTAGCCGAATTCGTGGCCGGGGTTCACAAGCTCGATGCCGATGGATGCGCTGTTGAGGTCCGTCACGCCGCGCCAGAAGCTTTTCCCGGCGTGCCATGTGCGGGCGGATTCCTCCACCAGCGCGAAGACTCGTCCGTCCTCCTCAATCAGGTAATGCGCGGAGACTTTCGCGGCGGGGTCGCGCAGACGCGCCAGCGCCTCCTCGCCCGATTTCATGCCTGTGTAATGCAGCACGACATAGCGCAGCGGCACGAGCGGGTCGCGCTTATCAAAGTTGGGGGATGGGGCTGGGGTTATGAGCAGAGCGCCGCGCATGAGGGGTATAATATTTCCATATGATTGATACTGGTAGAGCTGCGGAATCTATTCCACGCTTGCCCCCTCCCCGCAAGGGGACGGGAATCGCGACGGGTTATTTTAAAACGCGGCTTCGGGCATATCCATGACAGATTTCGCGCCGGAGAGGATGGCGAGGTTCAGCGCATTGACCTGCGGCATGATTTTGTCGAAGTAGAAACGCGCGGTTTTGAGTTTGGCTTCGTAGAACGCGGCGCGTTCCGGTTCAGTCTTTGGTTCAGCGCGCAGTTTCGCGCCTGCGACCTTCGCCATCTTGAGCCACATCAATCCAAGCGCCACCAAGGCGAACATGCGCAGATAGTCGGAAGCCGCCGCGCCCGCCTCGTTCGGGTTGCCGAAACCGCGCGTGGCGACGGTCAGGCTTGCGACCTGCAGCTTGCCGAAGGCGCTCATGAAATGCGGGAGAAAGTCCGCCAGATCGGGGTTATCTTTTTCGGCGGCCATAAAGGCGGTTGCGGGTTTGAAGAAGCTGCGGAGCAAACGGCCATAATCTTCCGCCATCTTGCGCCCCACGAGGTCGAGCGCCTGTATGCCGTTCGCGCCTTCGTAGATTTGAGCGATACGCGAGTCGCGCACATACTGTTCTATGCCGTTGTCGCGGATGTAGCCGTGGCCGCCATAGATTTGCATCGCGAGGTTGGCAACGTCGAAGCCTACATCGGTCAGGAAGGCTTTGATCACGGGGGTCATCAGCGAGACAAAGTCCGCCGCTTCGGCTCGCGCGGCGGGGTCCGGGTGTTTCGCCTCAGCGTCGAGTTTTTTGCCAACCAGAAACGCAAGGGCGCGGCTGCCTTCGATCAGGGCTTTCATGGTCAGCAGATTACGGCGCACATCGGGGTGGACGATCAGCGGGTCGGCTGGTTTGTCGGGATAGGCGGGGCCTGTCAGCGCCCGGCCTTGCAGCCTTTCTTTTGCGTAGGCCACGGCGTTTTGATAGGCAATTTCCGCGATGCCTAGCCCCTGCATGCCGACGCCTAGCCTCGCCTCGTTCATCATGGTGAACATCGCGCTCATGCCTTTGTGGGGCTTGCCGACCAGCCATCCGGTCGCGCCATCGAAATTCATCGCGCAGGTCGCGGATCCTTTTATTCCCATCTTGTGTTCTATGCCCACGCACGCGACCTGATTGCGGTTTCCAGACGAACCGTCCGAGCGTGGAAGATATTTGGGCACGAGGAAGAGGCTGATGCCCCTGATGCCTGAGGGCGCATCTGGCAACCTGGCCAGCACGAGGTGAATAATATTTTCCGCGAGGTCATGTTCGCCCGCTGAGATAAAAATCTTGTTGCCCGTGATGCCGTAGCTTCCGTCTGGCCGAGGTTCCGCTTTCGTGCGCACGAGGCCGAGATCGGTCCCGCTCTGCGGTTCGGTGAGGCACATGGTGCCAGCCCAGATTCCTTCCACTAGTTTTGGCAGGTAGATCCGCTTGAGCGACTCCTCCCCGTGTTTGTCGATCGCGTTATAGGCGCCGTGCGATAATCCCGGATACATCCCGAACGACATATTGGCCGAGCAGATCATCTCGTCGACGACGAAGTTGAGCAGCAAGGGCAGACCCTGCCCTCCATATTCCGTTTTGCACGAAAGTCCCGTCCAGCCCCCTTCGCAAAAGCGGCGGTAGGCCTCGCGGAAGCCGCGCGGTGTGCGAATCTCTCCCCTGTCGAAGGTGCAGCCCTCCACGTCTCCTGTCTGGTTCAACGGCAACAGGACTTTCTCGCAAAGCTTGGCCGCCTCGCCCAGAATCGAGCCGATCATTTCAGGCGTCGCGTCGGCGTATCCCGGCCAGTTCGCCAGTTCGCCCGCGTCGATCACTTCATCAAGCACAAATCCGATATCGTCGAGCGGCGCGTGGTAAATCGGCATGGAAGTCTCTCCGCGAGGGATATTTGCGCTGGTGGGGGGCGGCTGCCGTCGCTTTACGGCAGGCGCGAAGGTTATCGCAGCTGACTTCACAACGCAATCAATCTGAAAAACTTCTTGCACACGATACGGTCGCACATTGTGGCGTAGCCATGACGCCCCTGCCCGCAAATGTCTTTAAGATGCCTTGGATGCGCCGCGTTCTTGCCGCGTCTTAGCTGTGTTATAGGCTTGCGCAGGCTCCCCTACGGCATGTCCATAGAAACAGCACGGCGAACCCCAAAACTCATGCAATCCCCCTATGTAGTTGGGACATATTTTCTCATATTTGCTCGTTTTTCAGCAGCCTGTTAATAGGCAGTTGATTAGCAAATGTCTGGAGGCGGACGCCGTTGGCAACCTGCGTTCGGGGGAGAACGAAGGCAAAGGTTACAAGGCTGGCACTCTGGTTGAATATGACGTGGGCTGCAAGATGTCTGGATGCGCTTGTTTCTAGCGATGTAAGACCGCTCCAAGGGTGGTGGGAATTTTCTTGACTATGGCTTGGGTTTGTCGTATTGACATCCTCAAGGCGAGTTTTATCTCAAGTGTTGCTTACAAAAGGCCAGTGGGTATCATCTGGCTTTTTTTGTTGGAATGGATCCCAATCAAGTTTCTCGCCTTCCAAGTCCTTCCAGCAGGGACTTTGCGTCACGTTTTTTTTTACAAACCTGAACGAGTTATTCGCGGCCTTAGTGCCGCTTTTTTTGCACCCAAACGAACGCCTTTATTTTGCGATAGGAGTCTCAATGTCACTCAAGGATACAATTTCTTGCGCGGAAGAATTGCTGAACGCGACTGTTTCTTCCGGCGCGTCGCTTTCTGGCGCAATGCGGCTTGGCGGCCTTCGCCTGTTTGGCTTCATCATGCCGTCAAGCTGGGACGCGGCGGAGCTGACGGTGCTCGGAAGCTTCGACGGGGGAACGACATTCGTTCCTATAAAAAGCAGCTATGACGGTACTGAGATAACCTTCGTGGTGAACGCGAGTGGATTCTTTCCGTTGCCTAACCCGCAAATTTTCGCCGCCGTTCCGATGATCAAGCTGCAATCCGGCACGTCCGCCTCTCCCGTGAACCAAGCGGCTGATCGCGCTATCCAACTCGTGCTGCGGAGCATTTGAACATGAATATTTTTGGACTTTCGTGCCCGGCTCCGTTTCCCAAGGGCATTTTGCCGCCTTCGGTGGGCGGCACAGGCGAAGGGCGCAACCTTGCCAAAACCATCGCGCGTGTGGCCAATTACAAGAACACGCCGATATATCCATCAGTTTTCGCTTACCCCCCGACGCAGGCCGTAGCTGCAACTGGCACAATCGCGACGGGGCCTTTGGTCGGGTGGGATGGCACACAGTTGATGCAGGCTACGACCGCCTACGCTTCCGGCGGTCAGAACATCATTACAATCAACACAACCTATGCCCCCTTAGTACGCGTGGGCATGACGGTCTGGCATATCATGTCGGCGACTTCGGTTATTCCAGACGGAACAACCGTCACGGCAGTTAATACCGGAACCGGGGCCGTCACGCTTTCCCAGAACCTGACCGGGACGTTGGTGGGCGCTGACTATGTCGGGTTCGGCAACAATACTGTCAGTTTTCTGGGGGCGTATGCGCAGCCTTATTACACGGCCTTTCCGTACACGCAAAACGCGGTCAACGCGGAATGGACAGCGCCCCCCTTCGCCGTCGAGTTCGACTATTACGGCACTGCGTTCAACCTCATCTTCCACGATATCAACGCGCTACCGCGTTTCTGGCTGTGGGTGGACGGGCAACCGACAACGGCGGCCTATGGCATGCCGGGCAGCTACACGCCGTCGGCTAACAACCGCGCGTTCTATAACGTGACGTTCGACAATGGCGGCGACAACACCGCGCGGTGGAGACGCATTAGGATTTACATGATTAATGCGCGGTTCGGCGGCATGAAGATCGGGCCGACCGACATCGTGTGCGCGACACGGCAAGCTTATCCCAAAATCGCGTGGCTCGGCGATAGCTGGACCGAGGGCGTGACGGGAACGGGGTATGCCACGGATTTGTTGTCCGGCACGCCGCATCAGGCGACGGCGCTGCTGGGGCTGGGCGTACCGATGGTCGCAGGGCAAGGTTCGACCGGGTATATCTCAACTGGCGGGGCGCAGAAACCAGCGTTTGGCGACAGCGCTCGCGTCGCGCCAATTGTGGCGGCCAATCCCGACGCGCTGATGATCTGGGGCAGCATCAACGATGCCGCGCAAGACCCAACGGCGGTGCAGAACGCCGCTTACGCGCTGTACGCGTCGCTGCAACGGCAACTCCCGCAAACGAAGCTGTTGGCCATTGGCGTGCAGGCTCGCGGGGCGAGCACAAGCGCGAATGACAGGACGATCAATCAATCCGTGAAGGCTGCGGCCGTAGCCGCTGGCGTTCCCTATCTCGATTGCATCGGGGAAGGTTGGGTGATGGGATCCGGCAAGTACGGCGCGACGACGGGCATGGGCAACGCGGACGTGATTTTGGGCGGCGATGGAGCGCATTTGCAGCAAACGGGTTGCGAGTACTACGCGCGGCGCATCGCCGCGTGGCTCGCGGAGCAGATATAGGGGAAGCCCTCCTTGTACCCTTCTTGGGTTGGGCTTGTCATGCGACTTGGACGCAACGCTCCAATTCCGCCTTGATTGCGGCCAATAGTTTTCGTCTTGGCTCGGCTCGACACATCAGGCTGTATTTCTTGATGGTCTGGCGCGTGTTCATGTAACAGCGGCGTAGCGGAGACTTACGAGCGAACGTCAAGCCCAAAGCCGAGAAGTTTTCGGCTTCCCGGCAGAATACATCGTAACAATCGGCCCAGGGAAGAATTCGACCGGACCACGGTTTTCCGTTACCTGTAAAGTGGCCGATACGGGGTTCGGCCACGCTTTCCACGCCCCATAACTTATAGGCCGTCTGAAAATTCCATGAACAGGAAAGATGAATGCGGCGGTCGCCTAAGACTGCGTTCATAGCGCTTTGGTCATGGTGGCGGCACGCGGCCGTGTGGCTTTTGAAGTATTCGAAGGCTTCCGACGCGATTGTTTTCCATGCCGCTTTCGTCGTCATGAAGATGCCCGCGTTCATATAAGCCGCGTTGTCCGGCAGCCCCAGACCTTTGAAATAATTCTCGCTCATGCTCTTCAGGCTTTCATCAACATGGCGATCGAAGACGATGGTATCTTCGACGCCCGCAAGCTTCCCATCGGGAACGCTCCACTCGACCAGACGGGAGGGATCCTTGAACGCCCAGGTGTCGCCGTCGATATACAGGATCTTCCCACAGGATTGGGGAAGCGCGTCGTTGATAAAGAATCTTCCCAACGTTGTCAGCGATACGTGCGATTTATGGACTTCACCCTGCGCAAAACCTGAAAAATGCTTCTCCTCCATCGGAATGACGGTTATGGAATATTTCTGCGCGAGATTTCTCAGGCGATTGATTTCGAGATTGTCCGTCTCTGTTACAAACAACAGAATGTCGGCCCTGTGCGCCGGAACAAAGGTTCGTAGACGCGCGGCGGATACCAGACTTGGCAACAAAAAGCCTTTGTCCGTGACGTAACAAATACTGCAATCCTGCATCCTTGCATCCTTCCTGATCGTTCGGTAGTCTCTAGCCCAGATTGTTAACTCAAGCAATGTAAACGCCGATACAACTTATAGGATAGATCGTGATTAAGACTATTGCGCTTTTCGACACGAGTATTGCCACGGACAACGCCGGGGACGAGATTATCATGGATGCCGTCCGCAAGGAGCTGATGGCGTTGTTTCCCGATGCTTTTTATGTTTCCGTTCCGACCCATGACACGCTCGGCAAGATCGGGCGAGAACTTGCACGCAAAGCGGATTTAGGGTTCGTCGGAGGCTCCAATCTTCTCTGTCCGAACTGGCTCCGTCACAATCAATGGAAGATCGGGGTTAAAGACTTCTGGCGGATCGGCCATCCGTTGCTGATGGGCGCGGGCTGGGTCGGCTATGGTCGGGAAGTTATGTTCCCCACGGGGATCATGTTCAGGCATTTGTTCAGGAACAAAGGCCTGCATGCCGTACGCGATTCCTATACGCTCAATCGACTGCTCAAGGCAGGAGTCAGCAACGTTCTCAACACTGCCTGCCCGACGATGTGGACTCTGACGCCGGAGCATTGCGCCCGTTTGCCGAAGCAAAAGGCCGACAGCGCCGTGATCACGGTCACCGGCTATTCTTCCTCCCCCGAATCCGATGGCGCATGGATCAAGGCGGTTTGCGACAAATACAAGACTGTGTATTTCTGGCCGCAGATGGTCGATGACGAGCCTTATTTGAGGTCGCTTGTGAGCGGGGACAAGGTTGTAACGTTGGGAGCAAATCTTCGCGGCTATGACGAGCTTTTGAAGAGTCAAGACGTCGATTTCATCGGAACTCGGTTGCATGGCGGCATTCGCGCCCTTCAGCACGGACGGCGCGCGATCATTCTGGCAATAGACAATCGGGCGACTGAAATCGCCAAGGATACCAATTTTCCGACGGTTTCGAGGAGCGATATTGCAAAGATCAGCTCTATGATCGACGGTCCGTTCGAGACGGACATCAAGATCCCGCAAGACAAAATCGCGGCCTGGAAGGGGCAGTTTGCCAAGGAGCCGCGCGGCTAGAGCAGTTTCTCGAGGCCGTCCTTCATCACTGATGCGGCATTACGCGGCGTGTAGTTTCGCATCAAGTCGATGCAGGCTTTCGCGGATTCTTCCGCGTTGGCGAAGCTTTGCGCCGCCAACAAAAGCTTTGCGGCAACATCGTCGGCGTTCAAGGGATTGTGACGGTATCCCGTCGCGCCTTCGCGCACGAGTTCCGGGACGCAGCCGCAGCGCTCGCTGACAACCACAGGACAACCGTAGGCCAAAGCCTCGTTGACGACAAGTCCCCACGGCTCGCTTAAGCTAGGAAGCACGAGGCATGTCGCTTTGGCATACTCCGCGAACAGGTCCGCGCCCGTTTTGCTGCCGACAAATATTTCGTCAGGCGCTAGCCCAAGATTTCTAGCTTTTTCCGCAAGCGGCTCTTTGAGATTTCCGCTGCCGACTATTATGAGCACCGCTTGAGGCATCCGCATTTTGATGGACGCGAAGGCTTCAAGAAGGCGGTCGAGATTCTTTTCCGGCGCGAGGCGTCCGACATACAGAAAGCGCGGCGCATCGGAAGGCGGCGCAAGACGCAGGCGCTCCTGAAGCGCAATTTCTGGATCGTAGTCGTAAGGGAGCGCAGCGGCTTGACACGGCACAAACACATGCTCTGGCTTCGCGCCTAGCGACACGACATATTCCTTGGTGCGCTGACCGTACCCCAAGACGGCATCGACCGACCTGAACAAGAATTTTTTGACGATATTCTTGAGAGCGCTGGACGGGCGGTCGAAAGCGGTTGAGTCGCAGAATATCGCGACTTTCTGCCTCTTCAGCCTCAGGATCACATATTGGAGCCAGAATTCCGGCTTTTCGTATTCGATGAGAATGCTCAACGACGCTTGCGACGCCAGCGTTCTTGTGACGATTTTGGCGATCCTCCGCCATGGGCTTACCGCTGCGGGCAAGCCTCGGAACAGCAGTTCATACGGATAGCGATGCCGCGCGTGGTCTATGCCGGACAGGGCGGCCCGCTCCGAATCCGTTTCGGCTTTCTGGATGATTCTGAGGTCAAATTTCTTATCCTCTTGCGCAAGTTCATACAGCGAGGAAAAGACTTCGCCTTTGTAGGACGACCACAATATGTTGTGCCAGATATCGACAATGACGGGGCTTCGCATAGCGGACTATCCCTGCTCCGTCCGCATTTTCAGGAGCTTTGCCGGATGGCCCGCGTAGATCGCGGCGGGGGGAATGTCTCGCAACGCTACGCTGCGCGCGCCGAGGATCGCGCCGCGCCCGATGGTCACGCCCGGCGCGATGAAGCATCCGGCAGCGATCCAAACTTGGTCTTCGATGTGGATGGCTTTGGCGACAAGCGGGAAGTCCGGCTTTTCGTGATCGTGCGTGGCGGCGCAAAGATAGCTGTCTTGCGAGACGACCGCGTTGCTGCCTATGTCGATGGGGCCGAGGCTGTAGAGCTCCGCGCGGTCGCCGATCCATGAGTTGTCGCCAACCGAGACTTTCCATGGATAGGTCACGCGCGCCGACGGGCGGATCATAACATGATCGCCTATTTTCGCGCCAAAAAGCCGCCAGAGGAATCTCCTCCAGCCGTACATGAATTGCGGCGTCGTATGGATCAGCAAGGACTGGACGATCCACCAAAGCTGAACGACCCAAGATGGGCGTCCACGAAAGCCCTGAGGAACTTTAAAGAGGGACAGGTCCATGGTGGCCTGCGGTTCTGTCGCGCTGTCGGTCATGACGGTTCTATGGTCAGAGGCGTTATTGATAGCAGGTTTTTAGCGGTATCAAGCGCTTTCGCGCGATCTTCGAGAAAGCGCCTCGACGTGTCAAGGCGAAGAGTCGAGAAGGTATTGGGATCGGCTAGCCAGCGGGCAAGATGATCCAAGGCAAAGGACGGGAAATCGGCGTCGCGCTGCGCCACCGCGCCAGCCACCCCCACCTGCCCCTTGATGCAACCACGATCAATAGACAGGGTCGGCAAGCCGTAGGCCATCGCCTCAAAGATTACAGTGGGCTGGGCTTCATTGGGGTATGAAGTCGGGAAGACGAACACGTCAATTTGCTTGTAGAAGGCTTGCTTATCGCCGCCATAGACGGGTCCGCGATAGTCCAGCCGATCCGCCAGTTCGCGTTTCGCGTTTTCTAAGGTTATGCGGTCTTGCGCGGCGGCCACGGGTCCGGCGAGGATGCCTTTGACGTTGAGGCCCTTCGCTTTGGCCAAGCGCAGCGTTTCGATAAAACGGCCAAGGCCTTTTTCTTCGTTCAAGTTGCCCAAGAGACCTATCGTCAAGCCCTCTTCTGGCGAGGATGGTTCCGATCGTTCCAACTGCGGAGCTGGCTCCACAAAGGCGCTGTTGGGCAGCACGATCCCCCTGACACACTGGCGGTAACGATCAGCATAGCGTTGCGCCATATCCGGCGACAGGAAGATGTGCGTAACGCTCCGGCCCATGATTTTCAGCAGCAGCGCCATAAGCGGGAAGGCGCGGTCGATGTAGTAAAAGCTGTGGTGGTGCAGGTAGAGGGAGGCTCCGACGCATCGGGCGGCCAAGACCAGCAGCAGCGTATAGACAAGCCCATAGCCGCCCTCGCACGCAATATAGACTTGCGGTTTCGGCGCATACGCGGCGTGTTTTACTATCGTTCCCACGCCTGACAGCGCTAGAGCCAAACGACTCGCGTGATAACCTATCCCTTTCACGCCATGGCGCGGCGTTAGGTCGATTATTGCCGCGCGATGGCGAAAGGACTGGAGGCCAGCAAGCTCTTTCGTGATATAAGAGAAACCATTGACCGGAGGCGGGAACTGTCCGGCGATGATTAGCTGCGAGCAGCACACAAGATTTGTGCGTATCATGTAATGTCAAGCCACTTCTGGAAACTGCTTGTGTTCCGGGACGAGTACGTTTATTGGTGTTTTGCGTAAGATGTTCCCTTGGACTCCGCTTTTTAGGCATTTCAAATGTTCGATAAACAGACACGCGCGGAGCTTTTAGCACGTATTGAAGCCGTCCGACAGGGGCAGAACACCAAGAGCGTAATTATTTTGTTTTTATTTTCTATTTTGATTTGGGCGTTCGACTTCAAGGCTGCAAATTCTGGAGAAGGCGCACTGTTTCAAGCCCCCTTGCTTTTCAGCTACTTTCTTGCGTTTTTTTTAATTCTTAACAAAATGTTTTCGCAAAAGATCAAAATAAGGCCTTTGGTACCGCTGGCGATAATTGCTGGTTTTTTTATTGTTCCATCAGCCGTTATGGGGCTGTTTTACCAACAGAACACTTGGATACTGTTCACCAATTCGATTCCAAGCGTGATATTGGTCATGGCAGCGATTTCAACATTTTGCGCTCTGTCTTCCACAAAAGATTACGAGTCTTTGCTTTCAAAAATGCAGTGGGCTTGTTTGATCTCCGTCGTTATCCATTTCTGTGTCGTGGCTTTTTTCCAGAAGCTTGTTGATCTTTCCGGATCGCGCAACGCCGATATAGCCAATGCCATGATCTCACCTATTTTCGCGTTGCTGGTTATAAGCTTGTTGCGAGGATTCACACGATTGAGCTTTGTTCTGTCTTGCCTAGGATTAACGATGCTATTGCTATCCGTGTATCGGTCACAATTATTGATTATCATCTTGTTAACTCTCTTTTGTTTTATTGCGTCCTCGAAATCCTTCTTCCGAAAACGGCTATTGCAAGGATTCGTTATTTTTCTGGGACTTGGTTTTGTTCTGGTATTCATCGACAACTGTTTGCCAGTAAGTTATTTAGAAATTTGGTTTCATCGACTTACTAGCGTGTCACGCAATGGCGGCGTTGATCCCACGTCCCTGACTCGCATCGCCGAATATCGTTTTATGTTCGACGCGATAACTGACTCTTTCGAGCATTTTATGTTCGGCAACGGGCTAGCCGCTCAAACATCGCTGATCGGCCGAGAATCTGCGCTTGCAGCAACGATGGTCGGGTGGGATGGCGTATTATTTCACAGCAACGGCTTTGGACACAATTCTTACTTGAGTCTAATCTTCATTGGCGGAATGGTTTTCGGACTTCCCTTCGCATCCTTCCTGTTGTTAACCGGGTTCAAGGGCGGTATAATCTTGCGGGAAGTTCTTTCAAAGAATCCTATGGATAAGAACGAAAATGCCAAATTATTTTTAGCCGGGTGGGGTTTATTGATTATGCTCGTGGAACTTATTGCTGGTTTTCAGGGCGGCAGTCTTGGCCAAAGACCTTCGTGCGCATGGTGGGGCATTGGGATCGGTTTCTTATACTGGGTTAGGAAAGAGGTTTGTTCCAACAAGCAGCCTGCTCGCAAGTCAGGGCTTTTGTCGCGCCAATCCAACTCGGCAGTTCTGGGACTCTTTCTTTTATCGCTCTGCGCGTCACCGTCATGCGCAGCAACCACTGGCGTATCGTTGACAGCAAAGACCAACAAGCCACAGACGAACTTGTTTTCAGAACACGAGCCTGTAGAGATATTTTATTCGGTCGCAGGCTTGCCGCCAAAAGGCACCGCACGGATGGATATCCATGTTTCCGACGCATTCGGCCAAGCTGTTTCCACTCAGACGACCGTCAATCTTACGGCGGATGCAGCCGGCACTGCCCAGTATCGCTTTTCTCCTCCAGCCTCCAAGCTTGGCTACTATGAGGTCAGCGCTATGCTTGACGGGAATATCACTCTCCCTGCGATCGGGAGTCGCCCGCGCGGCATTATCACATACGCCATTGTGACAGCGCCAAGCAAAAGAACCAACTATGGCGAAATGGTTTCGCGCTTTGGGATGCAGCGTGGCTACTCGCCGGACTTAGGCATCGATAGATATCTTGGTTTGCGGTATTCAATTGACATAAAGCAATGGGAAGAAAAGCAGCCCCCCTCTAGCAATTCAGGTAACTTTGTCACCTTGGAACAAGCCGAGGAAATCAAGGCGCGGCAAAGCATTGCGTCTGGTCCTAAATTTTGGGTTCGTGCCTTGCTAAGAACCACACTTCCAAAATGGGCGATTGTTCCTGCGACACAAGGAAGCGTATGTAAAAATTTTGGCGCACTCAACGATCTGGGGATGGATGCATTTCATGCTTATGTCACCAAAGAAGTGGCAGCGTTTGCTGGGCAGCATGTGGGCCAAGAAAGGCGGTATTACCAACTTACATGGGAACCAGGAGCGAAATGGTGCATCAATGGCACGCCCGACGATCTGGTTGCCATGTACAAGAAGGTCTATACAACCATTCACCAAATCGATCCTAAGGCCCTTGTCGCCGGGCCGACGCTGTTCATCGATGCGGCATCTACGTCTGAACTTAGAGGGCTTTGGCACGGCGGGCTTGGCCACTACATTGACGCTTTCTCTGTGCATCCTTATGTAAAGGCTTGGCCACCCGAAACCAATGGTCTTCCGAACATATTAAGGGAACAACTTGCAGATGCCACGAAGGCGGTTGGTCGCAAGATTCCCTTTATTTCAACGGAACACAGCTTTTCGTCCGTACGAGAAGGCAACCTGAAAAAGGCGCTTGGCGATGTCCGCAGCACAATAATCCTTCTTGGTGAAGGAGCTTCTTTCGTTATTAATTTTTATGGTGCCGACTTTTGGGGAAATGGGCTTACGCCAGACGAAGGGTATGGGTTCTTCTGGAACCTAAACCCCCAGATTCCGTATGCCACAGACACTGTTAGCCCTAAAGCCGTCGTGCCTGCCTATGCCGCCATGACGTTCTTCCTTGACGGCTCGACTTCGTCAGGTCCTTTGCCGGGGCTTAAGGGCACACAGATGGGATACAGATTCGTTCGAGACCTGACAACGATTGATGTGGTTTGGGATTATAAAACGGCATCTCATTATGCCCCCATGCGGGGTGCCAAAATTTGCGACTGGATGGGGAATTGCGAAGCTGGGAAGACGGTGCCGACGGTCACTGTCGGGGCTGCTCCAACTTACTTCATCTCGGACCAGATCTAGCAGTCTGCTGAAAAACCAATCAGGAAAGCGCGAAAGATCATGGGACACCCGCCTGAGCCTGTCCTCGCGGAAGCGGGGGACGCGTGTGACATAGCGAGTTGAATCCGCGTGTGTTTAACTGCTTCATATTCGAGACTTTCTTAATTTGTTGGTTGCCATCCGATTTGATCGTAAATCGCGCCTAACGCGCTTTTTAGGAAAGAATCCAGCCTTGCTTGCGCATCGTCCATGGATTCCGAAACGCCAATCGGCGTTACGAAACGAAGCATCGCGCCGCTTGTCTGGCCGCTCACTACCGCGTTGCGGATATTCGTTATTCTCGCGACGACGGCATCAAGGATCGGCTCGCCATTTTGCACATATAGGTAGTACACAAGCTGCCTGTCCAGACCTTTGGAAATCGTCAACACATTCACAGGGAATGTCTTGTTGTCCGATATAGGAATAGCTTTGCTGGATTGCCCGTCTATTTTCCATCCTCCGCCGGGGATGCAGGCAAGCGGGGAATGGACCGCCTGATTGGTCGTCACGTCCTGAAACGCATAGTAGAGGATATAGAGGTTGACGGGAACCTCCACGCCTTCCTTCCTGTAGTCGCCGATAAAATAATCGCTGGTTCCCAGAACGCTTAGAGACTGCTCGTCCAACGTGGACGAGGTTCCTTTCCATTCCTCAATCGCCAGCGGAAACTCCGTCAACGACTGTTTTAAGGCTACAGGCTTAAGGCGCTCCGTCATTACAGTCGGAAGCGTCGCGCTTACCAGCAACCCGATGGCTATCGCAATGAGCGCGGGTTTCGCCGCCGCTGCCGCTTTGATGTTGGGCAGTTTTTTGAAATCAGGAACTCGGAAACTATCCAGATCAAATCGTCCGCGAGACGCAGAGTTTCCACATTTGCTCAGCAGCCAGACTTCCGCCAGCATCAGCAGGCAGCATCCCGCGAAGACTCCCCAGCCTTCGATATCGTGCACCAAGCCTTCGGCCCATGACTTTCCCCAGAACGATACCGTTACGCCGATTAACGCAATGCGCAAACCATTCATCAACACCGCTATTGGAGCCGTGGACAGGAACACCACAGCGCGCTTCCAGAGCGGCGCCTTATACAGATAAGCGAAAATATATCCCAGACTCACGAGCGGGAAGAAATACCTCAGGCCGTTGCAGGCTTCGGCGACTTGCAATTTTGTAGAACCAAGATCCAGAATATTGCCATCCCGGAAGACCGGGATACTCAGCCCCTGCATGACTAAGGTTCCAAGTGATGTGGACAGCATCTGCATATTGAACGACAAAATGTAATATACAAATTTCGGCAGCGGCACCGCGAACAGTAGCAGCCCGATCGGACCAGCTGCGGATTTCAGCGTCGCCATCCCGAAGGATATCCCAAATATGGCTATCGCGCAGATCACAAAAATATGAGGCTGAAAGCCTTTAATTCCAGAAAATTCAAAAATCATGTGGGCGATCAGTCCCGCACAGAGCGCGGCAATGGCTGGCCATGACGCTTTCGCTTGATCCGCATCTGAAGATTTTTCTTTTCCTTTGGCCAAGTGATTGAGCGTAAAAATCACCGCCACCACTGGTATTAAGTAGCCGTGGCTATATTCGTCCGTCTGCCAGCTCGCCCATGTTTCCGACAATGCTTTGCGGAATATCCACGCCAGCGAGAGGAGCATTCCTGCGAAGAAGCCCATCGGGAGCCATGTGTCGTTTTTGGATGTCTTCAAGCTGTCCTCATGCATTTTGCGGTCTTCTGCTCATCACCGTGCGCCCTACACATGAATCTCCTGGTTTGAAGAGATTAATGGAGTACCCAAGTCGCAGGTTCGTTCACGATCTTAAACTTTTCAGGACCTTGGAAGAATACGAGGCAGATGTCAGTGTCTGCTTGCTCCTCGCTTGAAGACCCCGCCACCTCTTACAACCTTTTGCGCCAAGCCTAATTTATAGATTACAGCGATCAGGAAAATAGTGGTTATTGTTTCGGCTCCCATTCTTGACCAGGCCATCCCCATGGCGCCGTACTGCGGCACCAAAATCATAATCGCAGCCAGCATCAGGCATACATTGATCACAGATGCGATCATATAAAATTTTTCCTTGCGTAATGGGATTAATAAATAAAGGATTATCGCATGTTTCACCGCGATAAAGGGAAGCACCAACGCCATAGTCTGGAATACGGGTACGCTTGGCATAAACGTTTTGCCTAGTATAAACGGCATCGCCAATGGCGCGAGAACGTATCCTACGCACGGCCCGATCATGCCATAAGCCGTTTCCGCCATAACGCCCTTTCTGGCCAGACGGAACGCCTGTTCCGGAGTCTCCGCATGCAATCGCGATATGGTTGGCATCAGGACCTGCCCTATCGGATTGAGCAGCGCGATGGCCACTGTCATGAATTTTTCCGCTGTGCCGTAGTAGCCCACCTGCTCCGAGATCGTCATAATGCTCAAGATATAAGTCGCCCCTGTCGTCATGATGACGCTGTTCATGCTTGTAATGAAGAATGTCGTTGTGTCGCGGATTTCCTTTATCCCTTCGCGGAACGAGGTTTTTATTTCGGCGGTCTTTCGACGAATGTGGTAGAGAGAGATCAACAAACTAACAACGCTGGCTATAAAAAACGCCAGCATCGCGAAAACTCCATCGTTCTTGCCGTGAACGCAGAGCAAAACGATCGCAATGTTGACAGGGTATACGATTGTTTCGAGCATAATCGACGTTTTAAACTGACGTATCCCCTGAAAAAACCACGACATGCTGAAGCCCATGGTTATGCCTGTCAGCGTGGCCAGCACCCCAAACCAGGGGTTTTCCCACAACATCGGAGAGCAATAGGTTCCAATCCCGCCAACCGCGACGGCGGCGGGCAGAAGAATTATTCTTCCATATATCTGCCTTCCTACTATTCTACCTCGCTCTCTGTCTGATTTGGCGGAGGCAATGTCCCTTACGCCGGAAAACAGAAAGCCGAAGTTGATTACCAATCCGACCATGGTCATTAAGGAGATCGCGGCCAGAACCTGCCCGTAACCTTCGGGACCTAGCACGCGCGAGAAGTATGGGACCAAAATCAATGGCCCTAGATATTTCAGAAAATGTCCAACGTAGACGTAGAGCGTATCTTTTTTTAGGCTATTTCGCTCGTTCTTCTTGCCGGATGGCTTGGCTTCCATATCCGCTCCTGTCCTGTACAGCGGCTTCCTTGACCAAGAACGCCACATGGGTAATCGCCGGGGAGATTCGCTCCAAGCCATATTGCGACAGAATCACTCAAGGACAGCGCTTGCGACTCTGACCGCATATGACAGCAACAAACTGGAGCGACTATAGGAATCGGCAACGGATGCTAAAATGCTCTATTTGCTGTTTTTGCGCAACTGCCGCTCGATCCATGCGTAGGTCTTCTCCAGACCGGTTTTGAGCGGCTGCGAGGGTTTCCATTTGAGCTTCTCGGCGATCAGCTTGTTGTCGGAATTGCGTCCACGCACGCCAAGCGGGCCGGATATGTGATTCTTATGCAACTTCTTTCCGGCTATGTCGCAGGCCAGATCAACCAATTGATTGATCGTCACCATTTCTTCAGAACCGATGTTGACGGGGCCAAAGAAATCGGAGCGGGTCAGACGCAGAACGCCTTCGACGCATTCGTCGATAAACAGGAACGAACGCGTCTGGGTTCCATCGCCCCAAATATCGATCTCTCCGTTGGCGGGCGCGGAGGCGACCTTGCGGCAGATCGCGGCGGGGGCTTTTTCCTTGCCACCTTGCCACGTGCCTTCGGGTCCGAAGATGTTATGGAACCGCGCGACATGATTTGTCATGCCGTAGTTGCGGTTATAGGCGAGATAGAGCCTTTCCGAGAATAGCTTCTCCCAACCGTATTCGCTGTCAGGCGCCGCAGGGTACGCCGAAGATTCCTCGCAGTTCGGATTGTTGGGGTCTTCTTGATTATAGGCCGGGTACATGCAGGCCGACGAGGAGTAGAACACGTTCTTGATGTTGCGCTTGTGGCAACGTTCGACGATGTTCAGGTTGATCGTCGCGGAGTTATGCATAATGTCCGCGTCATGCTCGCCGGTAAAGATATATCCCGCTCCGCCCATATCGGCGGCGAGCTGATAAACTTCGTCGAAACGGCGATCAACCACCGCATGGCAAACGCTTTGCTCGCGCAGGTCGCCAATCACGAAGTCATCCGCAGGAGTCTCGGAGAATTCCGGAAATTTGAGGTCTACGCCGCGCACCCAAAAGCCTTCGCGCTTCAGGCGTTTGACCAGATGGCTTCCAATAAATCCTCCAGCTCCGAGAACCAGCGCTGATTTTTCCGACATTGCATGCTCCTTTCACGTTATGCATCTTAATATAGCGATATTTATGACTTCGCAAACACAGGTTAGCCCATTAATTTCTCAAAGCGGTCGCCCAGTTTTTTGATATCAAATTGACGCTCGGCATAGGCTCGTCCGTTGCTTCCCATGCGGTGACGCAAGTCCGGGTCGGCCAGAAGACGCTTGGCTTGCGTCACAAACGCTTCAGCATCTCCGGGCGACGCCACCAGTCCGGCCTGTTCGCGCGTCAAGATCCGCGCGGCGAGATTGTCGGTCGGAATTGAGGCGAGAACAGGGCGATTGGCGCATAAATACGTTAAAACCTTGGACGGCACAGAAAAAACGCCTGCGTCCGGCTCTATCAACGCCACGAGGATGTCGGCGCTGGCCAACACGGAGGGCAACAACTCGAACTTGACCCATGGACGCACGCGGAAATTCGTTAAGCCCGCTTGACGTCCCTTTTCCGCGAGTTCATCCGCGACTTTGCCTTCCGAGAACACCATCACGTTCGCGCTGGTTTCCTTCGCGAGGCGCAGCAAAAGATCTGGGTTGTGTTTGAATCCCAGCGTTCCAGAATAGACTATATTGATCGTGTCGGACACTTTTTCGGCTTCCGACCAAGCGTTACGCTTGGGCATGACCGCGATTTCGTTCAGCGGCGCCCAGTTTTCTATGACCTCGATGAGGTTCTTCTCGACGCCGTGTTTGTCCAGCAGCGACACGAAGTCTTCCGTGATACTGACCACTCGGTCGCTGCGGCGTAGAAGCGAGAATTCCATGCGCTGATAAAATGCGCCAATCGCCTTGCCGAACAGGCCAAACTTGTTCGAGAGAATTCGGTAGATTGCCTCGCCGTACACATCTTGAAGCCAGAAGATGAATTTGCATCCCTTGATGCCGCGCGTCGCGCGCAAAACATGACGCTGAGCGTCCAACGGCGTGTTGGACGAAATCACGACATCCGGACGACGCTCGATGATCTTTTTGGCCAGCAACCGCCCGTACGCTATTTCTTGGTTGCGACGGCGCACAAAAGTCGTTTTCAGGAACGGGACGCCAAGACTTATGCCAACTATTTCCAGTCCAGCCGGATCGTCCGCGCGTTTGGCCAAATCGCCTTTTGGCGTCTGAAAATCGGAGGAAAATAAATGCGCGACTTCATGTCCTCTTCGCGCGAGTTCACGGCTCAGCTGCACTTGAAACGGGTGTCCAGAGTAGTCATGCACTATGATTTTCATGCGCTTCTTCCATATATTCTTGCCTTGCGCGTGCACTCATATGTGACGGTTTCCCTGAAAGCAAGCAAAAAGATTAATTTTGCGTTTGCAGCTCACGGGGATGCGCGATTTTCGTTATGGTTTCTTGCTTGGAATGTTGGCAGGAACGCACTAATTTGGTAGTGAAACACTTTGGTCTTGTCCAACATAGGAGTCTCTTCCATGGCGGGAAAAACTTATAAAGTCTCGCGGCCCTCCGCGCTTCCGGCTTCAGATCATCCTCTTGTCGGGATCATCATGGGGAGTCAATCGGATTGGGATACTATGGAGCTTGCTGCGCAAATTTTGACAAAATTTCGCATCCCCTTTGAGGCGCGGATTGTTTCCGCGCATAGGACGCCCAAACGGTTATTCGAATACGCTTCAACGGCGATGGAGCGTGGGCTTAAAGTCATTATCGCAGGCGCAGGCGGCGCGGCGCATTTGCCCGGCATGACAGCCGCCATGACGATTTTGCCTGTTCTTGGCGTTCCGGTGCGCAGCAAATCTCTCGACGGGCTTGATAGCCTGTTATCCATTGCCATGATGCCTGCCGGAATCCCCGTGGCGACGCTTGCCATCGGCGAGGCTGGCGCGAAAAATGCCGCGTTGTTGGCTGTCTCAATTTTGGCTCTGCAAGATTCCTCGCTCACGGAAAAACTCGCGGAGTGGAGACAAACGCAGAGCGACGCGGTTGCCCTTCACCCCGAACGATCCGCCAAGAAGAAGTAGCGCACGATGTCCTTTATTACTATTCCTTCCGGCTCGACTATAGGCATTCTCGGCGGCGGGCAGTTGGGCCGCATGACGGCGATGGCGGCGGCGCGGCTTGGCTATCGCTGCCACGTCTTCTGCCAGAGCGAGGACGAGCCTGCGGCGCAGGTTACGGACAGGCGCACAGTCGCGGGTTGGCGCGATCGCGCGGCTTTGGAATCTTTTGCCAAGTCGGTCGATGTCGTAACTTTGGAATGGGAAAATGTTCCAGTCGAGACGATTGATTTTCTTGCCGGGCTTGCTCCGGTGCATCCCTCGGCCAAGGTTTTGAAAATTTCTCAGGATCGTGAAAAGGAAAAGGTTTTCGCGCGCAGCATCGGCGTTGGGACTGCGGATTTTCGCGTCGCGCGGTCGACGGAAGAGCTGGCGGATGCGTTGAAAACGTTTCCCCTGCCCGCAATTCTGAAATCCACCCGCATGGGTTATGACGGCAAGGGACAGGTCAGGCTTGCGCAAGGCGTAGATCCCGCCAAGGCGTGGGGCGAGATGGGCGGCGAGGTCGGCATTCTGGAGTCGTTCGTCGATTTCGCGTGTGAGGTTTCCGTGATCGTCGCGCGGCAGGTCGATGGCACGATCGCGAGCTATCCTCCGGTCGAGAACATTCACCGTAGCGGCATTTTGGCGGAAACCCATGCGCCAGCGCGGATTGCGCCGGAAGTCGCGGCGGAGGCTGTGGCGCTGGCGCAGCGCATGGCGGAGAAGCTTGAGGTCGTGGGATTGCTGGCGGTCGAGATGTTTGCGTTGAAGCAGCCTAACGCGCAAGGCGCGCGCGTTGTGATGAACGAGATTGCGCCGCGTCCGCACAACTCAGGGCACTGGACGATTGATGCTTGCGCCTGCAGCCAGTATGAGCAGCTTGTCCGCGCTGTTTGCGGATTGCCCTTAGGTTCGCCCGAACCGCACAGCCGCGCCATCATGCATAACCTGATCGGCCACGAGGTCGAGCGCTGGCAGGAACTTTTGCAAGACCCGCAAGCCTGCTTGCACCTCTACGGCAAAAGCGAAACCCGCGAAGGCCGCAAGATGGGGCATGTGACGTGGTTGAAGCCAAAATCATAGATTCTATATTACATATCAGCATGTTATTGTCATGCTGGCCATAGACTCTAACTTGGTGTATACTGTTGTAACTTGGTTGCACCTTTTGGGTGGGAGCGGATTATGACGACGACCATGGGCGTCAAGCTGGATGAAGAGATGCGTGAACGGCTTAAAGTCGTTGGCGCTGCGTTGCGCCGCACGCCGCACTGGTTGATGCGCGAGGCTATCAGCCAATATTTGACGCGCGAGGAGGATAAACTCCGCAAGGCTCAGGAAACTTTGGAAAGTTGGGAGCATTATAAGGCAACAGGGCTACATGTTACACATGAAGACATGGCTGCATGGCTTTCCACATGGGGAACCGACAAGGAAGGCCTATGCCCCAAATCGCGCACCTGATCTGGGCGGACGCAGCGAGGGAAGACATCATCAGGCTTCGCGCGTTCATAAGCAAACATCATCCGGAGGCGGCACGACGAGCGGCGGAGACTATTCTCAAGTCAACTTCTGTGCTTTTGAAATTCCCCGCCATCGGTCGTCCGGTGGAAGATATGGAAGGTTTTAGGGATCTTTACATCCCTTTCGGACAACACGGCTATGTCTTGCGCTACCTGCTTGAACATCACGAGGTCGTCGTTCTGCGCGTTTGGCATGGCCGCGAAACGCGAGAATGAAACGAATGCTTTTGCATTACTTCTGCTATAAACTGAAGATATGATAATTATTATAACAAAATTATTAGCCATGACTGATGGGATGTTAATATGCTAACAGTTAACCATCAGGATATTACAAAACCAATCTTATCTTTCAACGTATGGGATTTCATCAACACGAAAATATTGCATATTTGCGATTATATATTTGATTCTGGTATATACATCCATACCTAGATTATATTTATTAACATTAATATATTGAATACTATCATGTCTGCTATTACCTCTCTGGATGTTACGCGGCCTGTTGTTCATCTATGCGTTGATCCACAAGAGCAGTATATCCGTTATTTATCACCCGCACGGCAATCAAGTTTTCCGCGTGACATTAGAACATTCGCAGATGCCCTTAGGCCACGCATTCCAACAATCTGGATTGCTTTTGGCGCGTCCAAGGCCTTTAGAACCCACGAGAGGCTCCAACCATGGCCCACTGAGAACGTAGGATTGCGACGTCAGTATAGGTGGTGTTCATATTCTTTGGTTAACAGGCTAGAACTAACGACTGTCCGCCCCAAGCAAGATGAGCCCATTTTAGAAAAAGGGAGTGTTGATGCGTTTGCATCGTCCGACCTGCAAGATTTTTTACCAAATAATGCGCAACTTATATTTTCTGGCATGAATACTACTGCTTGTGTTTTTTCCACTGTTTTTCATGCGTCTTTGTTAAAATACGATTGTTATATCGTTTGTGATCGACTTGCTGACGGAAACCTTCGTCCGTGCAATGATATGCTTTCTTCCTATCATCGCACCAAACTCGAAAAAATGCTGTTTCCCGTTCCCTCCTCTGTGCGTTTTACTCACGCTCAAGAGATTCTGGACCACATTGAGACGTGGCCTTCGCATAATTTCTATCGCCCTAAAGCCAGCGGCCTGATTAGTCGGGCTAAAGACGCCTATAGGTTGCTTCCGTTAATTGCCGGCTAATTCCGCCAGCTTCTCGGCTTCGTCGCGGGTGATGAGGGCGTCGACGAAGTCGTCGAGGGCGGTTCCGTTGATCACATCGTCAATTTTATAGAGCGTCAGCTCGATGCGGTGGTCCGTCACGCGGCCTTGGGGGAAGTTGTAGGTGCGGATGCGTTCGGAACGGTCGCCGGTTCCGACCTGACTTTTGCGCTCCGCCGCGTGCGCGGAATCGATTGCGGCGCGTTGGCGTTCGTAGAGTTTGGCGCGCAAGATCGTCATCGCCTTGGCGCGGTTCTTGTGCTGGGAGCGTTCTTCTTGCATCGCCACGACGATGCCACTGGGCAGATGGGTGATGCGCACGGCGCTTTCGGTCTTGTTGACGTGCTGGCCGCCCGCGCCGGAGGAGCGATACACGTCGATCTTCAGGTCTTTCTCGTCCACGCTGACATCGACTTCTTCCATTTCGGGCAAGACGGCGACGGTCGCGGTGGAGGTGTGGACGCGGCCTGAGGCCTCCGTCTGCGGCACGCGCTGGACACGATGCACGCCGGATTCGAATTTGAGCCGCGCGAAGACGCCCTTGCCGCAGATCGAGGCGGTCCCTTCGCGCAGGCCACCGATGTCGTTTTCAGATAGCTCCATCACTTCGAAGCGCCAGCCACGGATGGCGGCGTATTTTCGATACATGTCGAACAGCAAAGCTCCGAACAGCGCCGCTTCGTCGCCCCCCGTCCCTGCCCTGATTTCAAGGATCGCGTTGCGTTCATCCGCCGCGTCCTTGGGCAGTAGCATGCGCTGGACCTGCTTTTCCAGAGCGGGCAAGGTGTGGCGTAGCGACTCGGCCTCGCGTTTTGCTTCGGCTTGCATTTCGGGGTCGGCCATCATCGCTTCGGCGTCGGCGAGTTCGCGTTTGGCGCGACTTAGTTCCGCGATGGCTTCCGAAACGGGCGTTAATTCAGCGTATTCCTTGGATAATTTTGTAAATGTTTCCGCAGACAGTCCTGGCTGGGACAGAGCGTCGCGCACTTCGTCGTGCCGCGCGACGAGACGCGCAAGGGTTTCTTCAAGAGACATGGGAACACTGACTTTCCTTCGATTTCCATAGGTTCGGGAAGATAGAGGATAGGATGGGCGGGCGCAATATGGGGGTTTTGTTATCGCCGCCAAACGCGGTATATACTTTGCCTTTCGCATTAACCGAGATAATGGCGTTTTCCATGCATATCCTTGTTACCGGCGGGGCCGGGTATATCGGCGCTCATACCTGCGTGGAGTTAATCCGTTCTGGGCATGAGGTGGTCGTTCTCGATAACTTCCACAACAGCCATCCCGCTGCGGTAGAGAGAATCGGGCGCATCGCGGGCAGAACCCCTGCTTTGGTTAAGGCCGACGTACGCGACCGCGCGGCGGTGGAAAGCGCATTGCGCGAGCATGCTTGCGAGGCCGTCATTCACTTTGCCGGGTGGAAGGCGGTCGGAGAGTCCGCCGCGAAGCCGCTTGAATACTATGACAACAACGTGATGGGCACGTTGCGACTTTTGGAGGCGATGCAGGCGGTTGGCTGTCAAACCATCGTGTTCAGCTCCTCCGCCACCGTATATGGCGTGCCGCAAAGCCTTCCGTATACCGAAGACCACCCGCTAGCGCCGTATAATCCCTATGGGCGCACCAAGCGCTTTGTCGAAGATATGTTGCGCGACTTGAAGGCGGCGGAACCGGACTGGCGCATCGCGCTCCTACGCTATTTTAATCCGGTGGGCGCGCATGAAAGCGGCTTGATTGGCGAAGATCCAAACGGCATTCCCAACAACCTGATGCCCTATATCGCGCAAGTCGCCGTGGGCCGTCGCGTCGAGCTTCCGGTATTTGGCAAAGATTATCCGACACCGGACGGCACTGGCGTACGCGACTATATTCACGTCATGGATCTGGCCGACGGGCATGTTGCGGCTCTTAACCATATTCTGGGGCGTCCGGACTTGCTGACAGTCAATTTGGGCACGGGCAAGGGCGTTAGCGTTTTGGAGATGGTTAAGGCCTTTGAGGGGGCTTGCGGCCGCTCCATTCCGATTAAGGCCATGCCCCGGCGCGCGGGCGATTTGGCGGCTTATTGGGCAGATACGAGCCTTGCCCAAAGCCTGCTGGGGTGGTCGGCCCAGCGCTCGCTGGACCAGATTTGCGCCGATACTTGGCGCTGGCAAAGCCACAACCCCAATGGTTATCAAGGTTAATTTTGCCTTTTTCCCGTACTTATCTTGATTGCAGACGGTAAAATCAGATAATTACCGAGTTCATGCATGGACTTTATCAGGCTTTGCCTTTAGAATGTCCCTGAACCTATTGACATACATACCCCATTTTTTAGGCCGCTGTGATGCGGTATGGCGCATTATGCGTCAGACGGGGCGTTGCGTTCCGAAACTTATTTTTGTTTTTATTTGGAAAGCCATGAATTCTCAGGATGTTTTATCAGGCTCTAAACGGCTACATTTTCTTGATCTTCCCCTCGATGTCGGCGCGGATATTGATTTGGTATGCGCCAAGCTGCGCGAGCGCTCCGGTCCCTTCGAGGTTTCGTTTATCAATCCCTACGCATGGGCCGTAGCCAAGCGAGATCCTTCCTTTATCGCTATGCTAGAAAAACTATCACTTGTCATGGCGGATGGCGTTGGCGTTTCCTATGCTTGCCGCGCCTTGACGCGCAATCCCTGCAATCGGGTTAGCTTCGACATGACGTCGCTTGCCAATCCATTTTTCAAGACTTTGCAGGACGCTAACTTGTCGCTCGCTCTGGTCGGGGGCGAACTGGGTGTCGATGAGAGCGTTAAGGACAAGCTGGAAGCGCATTATTCCGGGCTTCGCATCGTCGAGACGACCCATGGCTACGACGATCTTGAGCCTAAAGTCGCCACCATCATGGCCAAAGCGCCGGATGCCGTGCTTGTCGGCATGGGATCGCCGCGTCAGGAACGGTTTCTGATTGCGCTGCGCGAAGCCGGGTATCGTGGTTTTGCGATCACCTGTGGCGGGTTTTTCGATCAGTATCTAGTTTCGGACAAATATTATCCGGACTGGATCAATCGCTGGAACCTGCGTTTCCTTTATCGGCTTTATAAGGAGCCGGGGCGCCTGTGGCGGCGTTATCTGATCGACTATCAGGTCTATCTTAAGCGCCTGTTGCGGGAAATCCTGATTCGACGTCAATAGGCGTCCGTCGCCGGGGCCGCCCCTTTCCCGTCTGCGTCTTCCGCACAAAGTTGTCCCTGTATCTTTTTGCGCATTTCTTTATTGTATTTATGTATAGAGTAGTGCGCAGCCAAGGTTAAAGTCCTAGTCTGACGGAGTTGCGTTTGGCATCTGTTACGCTCCGGCGAATTGCTCTGACCAGCTCAACAACGTCGTTAGTAAGTCTAGATTCTGGGCATTTCAGCGCTCCGACGATCCCGTCCTGCAGCGTATATCTTATGGTGATTCCTCTTGGCGCCTTTCTTATTGTCAGTTTAGCGCACTCGTATCCAGCATCAGTAAATGCCGCTGCGGCAGATTTTTGGGTAATTTGTAATCCTGAAGCCATTTTTTTCCTCTTGATCGTTTATGTTCGCATTTACGCGCTTTGTAATATATAGTTCTGAAAGTAATGTGAATATTTTTCATTTCACCTTGTAATGGCTTATTTTACGACATATTTTGACCATTGCCGCATGGTATGAAACGCTAGGCGTAGTGTCGGGTAGCCGTTCAGATACTTCCCGCCAATCACGAGGAAACCCTGTTATAAGAGTCGTTTTCGAGGCTAAGATGGGGGGCAAGGGTAGGATGCAGCCCCAATGCGGCTCATTCGAGGGATTTTTTTGACATAAAGCCATGCACAACAGCGCGAATATTTCATCTTCTCAGCCCCGCGTACCCGATGGCCAGCGTATTTATGCCATCGGCGACATGCATGGCTGCCTTGATTTGCTCAAGGATTTGATGGCCAAAATCGCGCAAGATCAGCAAGATTCGACTGCGCCTGCGCGGCTTATTTTCCTTGGCGATTATATCGATAGGGGCTTAAGCAGCCGTCAGGTCATCGAGTACCTGCTTAATCTCAACCTTACTCCACCGGACTGGTTGCCGCCGGATTTTTTGATCGGCAATCATGAGCAAGTCATGCGCGACATTCTTAACGGACAGCATCCAGAGATGCTGGAAAACTGGTTGAGGTTCGGAGGACGCACGACGTTGCAGAGCTACGGCATCCGTCCGCAGGGAGAACTTGCCGCCATGATCTCCGCTCTTCATGCCAAGGTGCCTCCCTCGCACGTAAATTTTCTTGAAAATCTATCCGCGAGCGTCACGTATGGCGATTATTTTTTCTGTCATGCGGGCGTAAGGCCGGGCCGCAGCCTGATGGCGCAGACTGAAAACGATCTTGTGTGGATCCGTCATGAATTTCTTGATCATGTCGGGGCTTTTGAAAAAACGGTCGTGCATGGGCACACCATTTTTCCGAACGTAGCCTTGAGTCCTCAACGCATCGGTGTCGATACTGGAGCCTATGCGACGGGGCATTTATCGGCGCTCGCGCTGGAAGGGAACAAGCAATGGGTGATACAAACCACGTGAAAACGCCGAATCCTGCATCTTTCTCGGTTACGGATGAGGAAGCTTCTGGCCGCATGGAATCGGCCTCTGTTCGCGCGCGTTTTTGGAACCGCGAGACTCTGGTCAACTGGTTCAAGGCGCCTTCTCCCAACAACTTTGGCATCAACGCAGCGTTCTGGCTCTATACCTTCGGGATTATTCTGTCGCCGGTTGGCCTTGGCGGCAATCGCCCTATTGCGTTCGGGCTCGCGCAGCTAGCGCTCGCCGCAAGTTGCGTTTTGCTCGCCAAGGAGCGCGATTTCTGGCGTAACATCCGGTTCTTCAAGCGTTTGCGCGTGGCCATGGCCTTGTTCGCTTTGGTTATTTGTTGGGCATTTATCCAAACGCTGCCTGTCGTGCCGGAGAGTTGGACGCATCCGCTGTGGAGCGAGACGGCCGCCACTCTGGGGCAATCCGTCACCGCCAGCATTTCCGTTGCGCCAGAAGACGCCATCAAAGGGCTCGTGCGACTCGTCACCTATGCGATAGCTTGCGCCATCGCATTTGTTCTGCTTCAAGATTCGCGGCGCGCACGACGATTCCTTGATATGTTGTGGGCCACTGGCGTCATGATTTGCGCTTATGGTCTCGTGGTATATCTGGCGGGTATCCAGAAGATTCTTTGGTTCGATAAATGGGCTTATAACGAAGATCTGACGTCCACTTTCGTTAACCATAATCATTTCGCTATTTACGCCGCGATGATCCTGACTTGTGGCGTCGCCCGGCTTGCGCAGTCATGGAGAGAGCTTATGCGCACGAAGCCCGCCAGCTTCGCGCGAGCGCTTCGCGACTGGCTGGGTCGGGAGGGCCTGCCGCAAGGGTTCATGATCGCAATGGTTCTGCTCTGTATCGTCCTTAGCCATTCGCGCGCGGGGTTGACGCTCGCGCTCGTCGGGTTGGGAGCATGGGTCTTGCTGTTTCAGGTGTATTTACGCGCGTGGCGCAAGGTGTGGCTTGCCGGTCTAGGCACAATTGTCGTTCTTGCCGCTGTGCTCGTTTTTGCCGTTCATACGTCCGAGCGGTTTTCCGTTTTGTTTAGCGATTATTCCTCGCTCGACAGGTTAAAGGCCTACACGATCGGCTGGCATGCCCTGCTTGACAATCCGTGGCTTGGATACGGCCTTAACGGCTATGAGCCGGAGTTCAGGTTGTATCAGCACGATATGAGGGTGGAGTTTAACCATGCCCATAATGACTGGCTGGAATCGCTTCTGGATCTCGGCGTGCCGATGGCACTGGCGTTGTGGGCCGCAATTGGCTTGCTGTTGAGCGGGCTTGCGCATGGCATTTTGAACCGCAGGCGCTTCGGGTTGTACCCTACGCTTGGCCTTGCGGCCAGCGTCATGGCGCTTGGGCATGCGCTGGTCGATTTCGATCTCCAGATTCCGGGCGTCGTCCTCACGTGGCTGTCGCTTGTGGGCATGGGGCTGGCGCAAAGCTGGAGCCACGCGGAGCGCGACGAAGAAGGCGAGCAATCCGGCCTGAAGCCTTCGCTTGCTGGATAAAAGGAGATTAGCTTGCTTGCTTCCATAACGAGCGTGCTTTGCGATGGTTCGGCAAGACTGGCAGAAGCCGGGGTCGAAAGCGCAGCGCGTGATATCCGGATACTTTTGGCCCATGCGCTCGGACTTCAGCGCACGGATCTTCTTACGCAAACGGACCGCGTTCTTGCGAAAGACGAAATCTTTCGCATTGAGGCCTTACTTAAACGGCGCGAGGCGCGGGAGCCTGTGTCGCGGATTCTTGGCGAACGCGAATTCTGGAGCCTGCCCTTCGGCTTGAACGAGGCGACGCTCGATCCGAGGCCGGACAGCGAGACTTTGGTGGAGATGGCGCTGGGGATGGCAAAAAAATTTTTTCCGAACAGCGGCCATCGCGAGCACAGCGAAGCAATGCAGAGCCACGAAGGCGTACGCCGGGATTACGACTCTGGATCGCCACGTCGCTACGCTCCTCGCGATGACGTTTACGGACAGGTATCTCCTGATTTGTCAAAGATTAGTCTGGATGGCAGTTTAATCGTTCTTGATCTTGGCACGGGGTCTGGGTGTTTGTTGCTGGCGCTACTGCATGAATTGCCAAGCGCCTATGGGCTTGGTCTCGATGTCGCGCCGCGAGCTGTAGAACAGGCAAAGATTAATGCCGAAAGGCTTGGGTTGGCTGAGCGGGCAACGTTTGCCGTTGCGGACTGGAACGACGTGAGTTTGTCTGAACTGGCGCGCAATATGATGCCCCCCCTCCCTAACCCTCCCCACGAGGGGGAGGGGATCGCGGCGGGATTCCGGCAAGACTATCCCCTTAACTTTGACGTAATCATTTCGAATCCGCCCTATATTCCACGCGGCGACCTTACGGGACTCATGCCGGACGTGCGCGATTACGATCCCCGCGCGGCGCTGGACGGTGGCGAGGACGGGCTTGATCCGTATCGCCTGTTGGTTCCGCAGCTCCCTGCCCTGCTCGCGCCCAACGGCTGCGCCGTGTTCGAGGTCGGGCAAGGACAGGCGCAAGCCGTCGCCGAGATGTTTAGGCAGGCGGGATTTCGGGACGTTACTATCCGTCGGGATCTAGGCGGGATCGAGCGGTGCGTTGGTGGCGCTCATCACATCCCTGAATAGTTCGGGCCGCCGGAGCCTTCGGGGACGACCCAGTCGATGTTCTGGGTGGGGTCCTTGATGTCGCAGGTTTTGCAGTGGACGCAATTCGAGCCGTTGATGACGAGTTTGGGATTCGAGCCATCGGCATCGCGGACGATTTCATAGACTCCCGCCGGGCAATAGCGCGTTTCCGGAGCGTCGTAGAGCGCGAGGTTGGTGTCGATGGCGACGGAGGCGCGGCGTAGACGGAGGTGACAGGGCTGATCCTCCTCATGCGCGGCGCCGGACAGATACACAGACGACATGCGGTCGAAGCTGATGACTCCATCGGGCTTCGGGTAGTCGATTTTCTTCGCATCCTTCGCCAGCTTTAGTTGCTCGTGGTCATGGTGATGGTGGAAGGTCCATGGCGTCAATCCATGCGCGATCATGCTGTCGAAGGCGCTGTACATCAGGCCGCCCAAGAATCCGTAACGGAAGGACGGGCGAATGTTGCGCACATTGCGAAGCTCTTTCCACAGCCATGACTGTTCGAGCCTCGTGCGGTAGTCCTTGACCTCCGGCGCGTCGGCGTCGCGGGCGATGTGGTCGTAAAGCGCTTCCGCCGCGACCATGCCGGATTTCATCGCGGTATGGATGCCCTTAATCTTTGGCACGTTCATGAATCCGGCGGTGTCGCCGATCAGCACGCCGCCGGGGAAGGTCAGACGCGGAATCGACTGGTAGCCGCCTTCGCTGAGCGCTCTTGCGCCGTAAGACAGACGCTTGCCGCCTTCGAGCAGCGGACGAATGGAGGGGTGTTGCTTGAAGCGCTGCAATTCCTCGAAGGGCGAGAGGTAGGGATTGCTGTAATCGAGGCCGATGACGAAGCCGATGGAAACGAGGTTGTTTTCCCAATGATAGAGCCATGAGCCGCCATAGGTCGAGAAATCAACCGGCCAGCCGACGGTGTGCTGCACGAAGCCGGGGCGGTGCTTGGCGGGATCGACTTCCCAGACTTCCTTGACGCCGATGCCGTAGGCTTGGGGATCGACGCCGTCGCGCAGGCGGAAACGCTCGGAAAGCACTTTGGTCAGGGAGCCACGGCAGCCTTCGGCGAAAACTGTTTGCTTGGCGCGAAGTTCCACGCCGCGCGTGAAGCGTCCTGTCGGTTCGCCGTCCTTGCCAACGCCTGCATCGCCTGTCGCGACGCCAATCACGCGACCGCCTTCGCCATAGAGCACTTCCGCCGCCGCGAAGCCGGGATAGATTTCAACGCCAAGCGCTTCGGCCTGCGTCGCCAGCCACTTGCCGACATGGCCTAGGCTGATGACGAAGTTGCCGTGGTTGTTCATGGTCGGCGGCGTCGGCAGACGGATCGCGTGTTTAGGTGTCAGAAATACGAATTTTTCCTTCGTCACAGGGACTTTCAGCGGCGCATCCATGTTGCGCCAGTCGGGGAAAAGTTCGTTCAAGGCGCGGGGCTCGATGACCGCGCCGGACAGCAAATGCGCCCCGACCTCCGCGCCCTTTTCGATCACACAAACCGAAACATCGCGTCCCTTTTCCTTCGCCAGTTGCTTGAGCTTGATCGCGCAGCACAGGCCGGACGGCCCCGCGCCCACGATCAACACGTCATATTCCATCACTTCGCGCTGCGTCTGGCGGGGATCTTCGGACATGGGGGCCTCATGGGGGGAGTAGGATCTACTTGTTGTAGATAATGAGTGACACTCTAAGGAACAGGATCATCATGGTTCCCTCCCCCTTGCGGGGAGGGAATCAGGTTTGCCTTGATTCAACGGTTTGCCGACTATTGAGTTGCGTCAGGATAGGCAGGAAATGGGAAAGAAAAGGTAAATGGCGGGACTGAAACAAAAAGCCCGGCTGCGCGAGGCGGGCCGGGCTGACTTACTCATGGAGGTCTATAGGTTTTAGGTATTACCCATTCCCGTAGGGCCATTCATTCCCATGGTGTTAGTAGGCTTCTTTTGGGTCAGGCCGCGTGATCCCTTGCCTTTGCCGCCCGTGCCGCCGCCAGATCCTTTAGAACGATCTCCGGTCTTGGCACCCTGAGCTTCCACAGCAGGATCCCTGCGACGCCGTATCTTGAACCCTTTGCGCTTGCCGGACGGGTCAATCGCGTTATCTTCAAATTCTCGGATAGCAGCATCATCAACAGGGAAAATCGCGTTCTGGAGTATTGCGAAATCGAGGGGTTTTCCGCTCCGGCCAATAAATTCCACGCTCGCGTGAGCGGTTGCGCGCGGAGTGCCCTCTGACATCAGATTAAACAAAGCATCATTTGCCGCTTCAGCTGTTGCATAATGCACAAATTGTCTTGCAACTTCGCCGAGTTTGTTAGGTGGCAATCTTGGAGCTGTTGCCGTCGCCATATGCGTCCCCTTTAGTTGTCTTCTTAATCCACCGTCTTTCCATCCTGCAGTCGTAGAAAGCTGGTGTCGAAACCTTCGACAGGTTTTTTGTTCTCCATCCGGATTATAAGGATCTTGTTTATTTTCAGCAAGTAGTTATGCATCTCGTCGGTGGCCTCCCACTCGATGGGGTAGCTGCTTCCGGTGTCGAAAATGATCTCAATCTGTTTTCTATCAATATGATAGCCGACCCAAAGAGGGGTTGCCTCGAAGGGTTCGTCATGGACAAGGCAGATCTTGCCGCGAGCGTTAACGATAAGACCTATGTTCACGGGCCTAGAATCTCCCGACCGATTCGACTAAAATTAACCATACTTCGCATTTGCGCGGCCTTATGGCCTTGCATCGCGCTGTGGCGCAGGATTGTCAACCCCAGATCGTTAAGGAGTTATGAAAAGAAGCAAACCTGCCACAATTCCATACTCTACCCGGCCTTGCGACGCGCCTGAAGCGCCGCCGTCAGCGTTCCGTCGTCAAGATAGTCCAATTCCCCCCCTACTGGCAACCCGTGAGCGAGTTTTGTCACTGCGACGCCTAGAGGCAATAACTTCTCCGTCACGTAATGGGCTGTGGTTTGCCCTTCGACTGTCGCCCCCATCGCCAGAATCACCTCGCGCGTTTCGCCGCCGCGCACGCGCTCCAACAGGGAATCGATGCGCAAATCCTCCGGCCTCACGCCGTCGAGCGCCGACAAGGTTCCGCCCAGCACGTGGTACAATCCTCGAAAAGCATGGCTACGTTCCAGCGCCCAGAGGTCGGCGACATCCTCAACCACGCAGACGATGCTGCGGTCGCGCTGCGGATCGCGGCATATCTCGCAAGGATCGTGGCCGCCGAGATTGCCACACATGCCACAGGATTTCACGTCATAGGCCGCGCGGTTTAATGCCTCGATGAGCGGCAACATCAGGGCTTCGCGCTTTTTCAAAAGGTGCAAGACCGCCCTTCGCGCCGAGCGCGGGCCCAGACCCGGCAAACGCGCCAGAAGCTGCAGCAGATGATCGAGAGGCGAAGACGACATGCGCATCCACAGGTATCGGGGCAACTGGCTTGTTTACGAAATGTTGAGCCAAAACGCCACTGTTTGATATCTTTGTAACTCCCAAGCCCGCCATCTAAAAACGAAGACAAACATCGCGGAAAGCCTGTCATTGCGAGGAGCAGCAGGCGACGCGGCAATCCAGAGCCTTCAAGCGCCGACCCGCGCGACTCTGGATCGCGTCGCTTCGCTCGCGATGACGGCCCTTGTTGCGACGTTTGTTTGACCTTCTTGAAGAAAGGCTTGGGGGGTTACATAATCTTCTTTGCGCTAACCCTTTATTCACGAGCGACATCCGGTTAGATTAGCGGCGCATTGGGGACATTTTCCAGTTCGGTGCTTAGAGCTTATGCCTGTCGTTGCCACTCTCATTTCCGATTCCGCGTTACGCGAGGCCGTGACAGAGCAAATCGCCCTGATGGCGATTGGCGAGACGCGGGAATGCGTCGCATGGGACGAGCTTAGCGCTACGCTTGACGAGAGCGTTAAGGCCGTTCTGGTTGAATGTGCTTGTTTGCCGGATATGGCAAGGGCTAACGCCTGTCACGATGATTTTCGCTGCCCGGTACTTGCGCTGGGCGAGACCGGAAATGGCGTGGGGCTGGTGACAGAAAGTTTTATCTTCCCAATTCGGCTTGGGCACTTGATGGCGCGTTTGCGCTATTACCTTGAGACTGTTCCGAGGCTTCAGGTCGAGGCTATTTCCATAGGGCCTTGGCGACTGGAGCCTCATTACAGACAGATTGCGCTTGAGTCTTCCGGCGAAAATGTGCGGCTGACGGAGAAAGAATGCGCCTTGTTGTCTTATCTTGCCTCTAGCACGAAACCGGTTTCACGCGAGGAGCTTCTGGCCACTATCTGGGGGTATGACGCGCAAATCGACACGCACACGCTGGAGACTCATATTTACCAACTGAGGCGCAAACTTGCGGTTGGGCAAGATGCCGGGGAATTGATCGTGAACGAGCAAGGGGCCTATCTGCTCAAGGATGTCGTGAGATGAGAGGTTGGTTACAAAGTCTAACTGCAGCTTCGGCTTATGGCCGATTTCTGCGCTTCCGGTGCTCACGTACCCCAAAGTACACTGCGCTCCGGTTCTCGAAATTCGGCCATAATCCTTTGCCGCAGCGACTTTGTAACCAACCTTTGAAAAAAATAGCCCTTTTACTTGTCGTTTTTGTGGCGTTGCTGCCGCTGTACGGTTGCGGTGGCGGGCAGGATGCCAGACATGCGGGAGGAAGAGATAAGGCGGCATGGTGGGGGCTGCCCAAGACGAAGCCGGATCCTACCGCGCGGCGACGTATCGCGCTTTCGGACAAACACGGAACCGAGGCCGTCGACCTCGTCTATTATCGCAACGGGCGTTACGATCCCGCCGCGATGCGGAAAATAAACCGTCTGTTCCGTGACAAACGCGCGAACGAGGAGGGCGATATTGATCCAGAGTTGATTGATTATCTGGTCGATATTAGGACGCGGCTCAACCTCCCCTCCTCCGTCACGTTCGAAATACTCGACGGCTACCGCACGCAGGAAACCAATGAATGGATGGCGCAGCGCAACAACAACGTCGCGCTTGAAAGCCACCATATGCGTGGCTGGGCGGTCGATTTCCGTATCCAAGGCGTCGATGGCCGCGCCATCTGTGAAATCGCCAAGACCATGCAACGCGGCGGGGTTGCCTACTACCCCAAGGATAACCACGTGCATGTGGATTTAGGGAATATCAGGACGTGGAGGGAGAAGTAGAGAGGCAAACCTCAGGCCGCTCTGTAGAATTTCATTATTGGTTCATCCGGTTTTTTATATTCCTTATCGCGCGCCCCTACACTTGAACCCAGTGATTTCATTTGAGGGAAGACATCCACGCTAGCGTCATGCCCGCGCAGGCGGGCATCTCCTGACCACGAAGCGAGCGCAGCGACCCCCACTTTTCAGTGGGACGCAACGAGGAGAAGCAACGTGAAACGCCCTGTTCCTTATTTGCAGCCTGTTGCAACAATCCACAGTGGTGGAACAGGTCCTTACAGAGGAAGGGTTAAAGCGTACATTTATCCCCTGCCAAGTGGGGAGCTGGCTCGTGTTGACGTAGATGACAATCTTATGCCCGTTTACAAGAACGCGACGTTCGTTCCTGAGACGAATCCCGTACATCAAGTCCATCGACAAAATCCCGATAAACACATTGATGTTTATCCCGTCCTTAATCTTGATGACGACATTCCTCCTAATAAGGATCACCCTGCCTATTGCGAATATGCAATGCATAATGTGCGTCTTGTCATCCTGTCATCAGAGGATAGGGAACGGGGGACTCCCCCCAACGACCGCGATATTGCTTGGCTGAAAAAAACACTTGAAGCACAATACAAACGCGCTCAGATAGAAGCCAAGACACAAGGTCTTATTCCGTAATCGTCACAATTTATATCTATGAGAAAGTGACGATGGCTTATAGCACGCTGACAGCCGACCAAATTATAGATCTTATGATGGAGGTGATCTACAACGATCATACTGCCGCTACTCCTTATTTTGGTCATGCACATCTTTATTCGGGGCCGCGTTATGAAATTCATGACGGCGGCAAGAACATCGTTAATTATGAGCATGAGCGAGACAATAATCATAAACGGGCAAAGTTTCTGGCTCCAATTTTTGGAGCTAGGCTCATTGACGATATGAATATATCGAAACTTGTTCTCGATAATATCAATGGTACGGGCAAAGATATATATACTTATATGAAGATGCTTTTGCCGATCCAAAGATTCTTCGGGAGATAACCGATAGAAAGGCTAATGATGAAGCCGACTGCGTCATGCGCCGTGCCTCGAAATATTTCGTAGACGGGCTTTGGGGCCATGTTACGACGTCGGTATGTGGCGCTGCCAGAAATCGCATATTTTTCGACACCGAATTTCCACGTCTTGGCGTCGAAACAGTCGATTTAATCACGAAACTTGCCAAGTCCAAAGACATCGAAACCGTCAATGGAAAGCCCATCACAGACATTCGTAAGTTGTTCAAGATGAATGCCGTTGAAACGGCTTATCGGGTTGTTTGCATCAACGAGCAGGAATTACTTTATCGTACGGCATGGGCCAAAGCTTCCGAACAGATTATGCGCCATTGTATTGATGTCGAAGAATTTTACATGATTGATCGCCAGAAAGGGTGGAAAATTGCAGCCAAAGAACTGTTTAAGGGTGGTGTTCCGATCCCGGAACTTATAAAGCTGGATCGCAAACTCACCCGGCTTGACCGCGTGGCTAGACGATCCCGCAGCTATTGTCGCTCTCCCGCTGAACGGTTTTCGCAGAAAGAAGCAAAACTTCATCATTTCGTTACTACGCTCGCGATGCGGCTTCCGTAGCGCCGTATGTTTTCTAAGCCATTCGCATATTATATACCTATCGCACCTGAAGAATTGGCGAAAATGATGCTCCACAGCGCGGTGTCACACCCGCGATATCGGTGGATTCTTGCCAACTCTTGAGATGTTAGAGGTATAACTGGTTTGATAATGGCAATTTTTTCCTAGACATTTCAATTCCTGTTTATTTCAGTTCCTGTTATAAGCCTCTTCGGAAGGTTGGCGGCGGGCGGATCCCGTGCCAACCCGGCCAGGTTCGGAAGAAAGCAACCGTAACACGTTTCGATCCGGGTCGCCGTTCAGCCTTCCACTTTGCGTTTCGCTCAGGGACATAATTCGGATGCCCGTTTCTCCGGAAGACTTGTTTGCCTTTCTTGACACGCTTGGGATTGAGCATCAGACCGTAGAGCACGAGCCAGTTTACACAGTGAACGACGGCGCGGAGTGGCGCGACAAAGTCGCGGGGCTGCACTGCAAGAATCTCTTTCTCAAGGACAAGAAGGGCGGGGTGTGGCTGGTCGTCATGCCTGCCGACAAACGCGCGGATCTGGGCAAGATCAGCCAACGCGCGGGCGCTCCCAGAATGTCGTTCGGCAGCCCTGAGTTGATGCTGGAGGTCTTGGGGTTGTCTCCAGGTTCCGTGACTCCCTTCGCGCTGATGAACGATACGGAGCGGCTTGTGACGGTTATTCTTGACCGGGACATGATGGCGAGCAAGCTTGTCAACTATCATCCGTTGCACAACGCCGCTTCCACCACGTTATGCTCGGCGGGGTTGATGAAATTCCTGAACGCGCTTGGGTACGAGCCGGTTACAATGGATTGCGGTTCAGGCGCGGACGCGCTATCCAACACGGGATCATGAACGAGCTTTTCGCCAAACCGACTTTAGAGCCAGAAACCCATGAACCCGACACGTTGACGGGCGCGTTGTTTCCTGAGATGGCTTCCCCTGCCCCCCCGCCAGCAGAGGCCGCACAGCATTATCGCGTGCTGGCGCGGAAATACCGCCCCACGACTTTTGAGCAGTTGATCGGTCAGGAAGCGATGGTGCGCACGCTGACCAACGCTATCGAGGCCAAGCGGTTGCCGCATGCGTGGATGCTGACGGGCGTGCGCGGGATCGGCAAGACGACGACGGCGCGGATCATCGCGCGGGCGCTGAACTGCACTGGCGCGGAAGGCAAGAACGACGGGCCGACGATCAAGCCTTGCGGCGTGTGCGACACGTGCCGTTCGATCATGGAGGATCGTCACGTCGACGTGTTGGAGATGGACGCAGCGTCGCGCACGGGCGTGGACGATATTCGCGACATCATCGACGGGGTGCGCTATGGCCCAGCTTCGGCGCGGTACAAGGTCTATGTGCTCGACGAAGTGCATATGTTGTCGAAGAACGCCTTCAACGCGCTTTTGAAGACGCTGGAAGAGCCGCCGCCGCATACCAAGTTCATCTTCGCCACGACGGAAATCCGCAAGGTTCCCGTCACGGTGCTTTCGCGGTGTCAGCGTTTCGATCTGCGGCGCATCGACAGCGAACAACTCGCGAAGCATTTCGCCGATATCGCGACTTGCGAACAATCAGAGGCGGAAGCGGAGGCTATTAAGCTGATTGCCCGCGCCGCCGATGGTTCGGTGCGCGACGGGTTGAGCTTGCTCGATCAGGCAATCGCGCGCGGCAACGGAAAGGTCACGACGGAAGACGTCAAGGACATGCTGGGCCTCGCCGACCGGGGGCATGGCATGGCCTTGTGCCGCCAAGTGCTGCGCGGCGAGATGCGCGACGCTTTGGCTACTCTTGCTACGATGCAGCAGGCCGGATCGGATTCCTTGCAAATATTGCAAGACTTGTGCGACGCCATCCATCTGCTGACGCGCGGGCAAGTGATTCCCGATTACGCGCAGGGTACGAGCTTGCCAGAGTATGATCGGCAGTTGCTGATGGAGCTGGCCGATATCAAGATTCCCGCGCTGACCCGCGCATGGCAAATTTTGTTGAAAGGCATCGGAGAAGTTCAGCAAGCTCCGCACGCCGATCAGGCGGCGGAAATGGTTTTGATCCGTCTGGCCTATGCTTCCGAGCTTCCTCCGCCCGGAGACTTGATCCGGCAGATCAAGGAGACGATGGCTTCCGGAGTTGGCTCCGCCACGTCTTCCGCGCCTACCGGGGGTGGGGGCCCTGTGGCGAGAGCCTTTGGAGGCGGCAGCGCAGCGTTCTCTCAGGCGGTTTCACGACAAAGCCTTCCAGCAGCGCAACCGGAAGCCGAAGCGGCGACGGCGGCGCATCCTTCGCCCACGACGTTCCGCGAGCTGATCGCCTTGTTCAGCGAGATGCGCGAAGGCGCTTTGCATGCTCAGCTTTATGGGCAAGCGCAGCTTGTCAGATGCGAGCCGGGCAAGCTGGAGGTTCACTTCGCCAGCGAAGTGCCCGCGAATTTTGCCGGGCGCGTGGGGCAATGTTTGTCCACGTGGACTGGCGTTCGATGGATGGTGTCGATCGCCAACGCCGCTGGCGAGGCGACGCTGGCCGAACAAGAAAAGGCGGCGGAGCAAACGCGACGCGACCGCGCGATGGCGCATCCGCTGATGAAGGCCGTGCTCGAAAATTTTCCCGGCGCGAAACTTGTCAATTTAACGCAAAGATCGGTTGCGCCCACGTCGGTAACAAGCGATGATGACGTTTCTTTGCCGGACGACGTCTCACCATTGGAACTTGAGGATTAAGGCTCATGAATATCGGTCACATGATGAAACAAGTGCAGGATATGCAGACGCGCATGGCGGAGATGCAGAACCGTCTCGCCGACGTGGATATCACAGGACAATCCGGCGGCGGCATGGTGGTCGTGACGATGAACGGCAAAGCCGAAATGCGCAAAATCAAAATCGACGCGAAGCTTCTGGTTCCGGAAGATATCGAAATGCTTGAGGATTTGATCGTCGCGGCCAGCAACGACGCCAAGCAAAAGGCCGAACAGCATATCGCCACGGAAACAGAGAAGGTCATGGGTGGATTGCAACTGCCACCCGGAGTGAAGTTGCCGTTTTAAGGTCTGTTTCTACCCTCTGGTAGTTCCCAAGGCGTCTTGAAGACATAAGGGCGATGTTTCAATAAGGACGATGTCATTCCCTCCCCCTTGCGGGGAGGGTTAGGGTGGGGGATGAGGAGTCAGAATACGGGTATTAGAACGGCCTCGCAGCAAGAAACTTCCTTCTTACCCTTGATCTCTGTTTGCTGAATCTCCCCCACCCTAACCCTCCCCGCAAGGGGGAGGGAATCAGGCCGTCCTTGCAGTAAGAGCCTCTCCCTCTCCTTGGGAGTTCCGCCCTTTGTTCGTTGGGGTTACGATGCTGCATACGCCGCTTTACGATTTGCATGTTTCGCTTGGCGCCAAGATGGTCGCGTTCGCGGGGTATGCCATGCCGGTGCAATATCCTGCTGGCGTGTTGAAGGAACATCTTCACACCCGCGCGGCGGCGGGGCTGTTCGATATTTCGCATATGGGGCAAGTTTCGATCGAGGGCAGGCGCGATGCCATGTCGCGTCTGGAAACCTTGATGCCGGGCGAGTTTCTGGAGCTTGCGCCGGGGCAGATTCGCTATTCCTTTCTCCTCAACGAACAAGGCGGCGTCATGGACGATGTGATGGTTACTCGCCCCGCCGCTTTGGAACGAGCGGAGACTTGCGTCGATTTGATCGTCAATGCCGCTTGCAAACAGGAAGATTTCGCGCATATGCAAGCGCGGCTCGGCGGCTTGAAGGTTACGATGCGCGACGATCGCGCCCTGCTCGCGCTACAAGGGCCGCTGGCGGCGAAGGTACTGGCGCGGTTTTGCGAGGCTCCCCATAAGCTTGCTTTCATGCAATCCGCTTTGTTCGATGTCGCAGAGGCCGGGCCATGCCTGATCAGCCGATCCGGCTATACGGGCGAGGACGGTTTTGAAATCTCCGTCGCCTCGGATAGGGCTGAGAAATTCTGCCGCGCCCTGCTCGCGCATTCGGAGGTTTTGCCCGTCGGTTTAGGCGCGCGCGATACGCTGCGGCTTGAGGCAGGGTTATGCCTTTACGGGCATGATCTCGATACGATGACGACTCCGGTGGAGGCGGGTCTTGTCTGGGCTATCGGCAAGCGTCGCCGGACGCAAGGCGGGTTTCCCGGCGCTGCGGTTGTCCAGAGCCAGTTGCAGCAAGGGGCGGCGCGTAAGCGCGTGGGGATTAGGCCTGAAGGCCGCGCCTTGGCACGCGAGCAAACCGAGATTCTGGATGCCGAAGGCATGAAGGTCATCGGCATCGTGACGAGCGGCGGTTTTGGCCCCAGCGTCAACGGCCCGGTCGCGATGGGCTATGTCGCGACGGACTATGCCAAACCGGGAACGCGCCTTATGCTGCGCGTAAGAGGCAATCTGTTGTCGGCCTCCACGGTTTCCATGCCTTTCGTTGCCCACCGTTATGCCACCACTCCGGGAGTCGCTCAATCATGACACTTTCTCGCTTCACCAAGGAACACGAATGGGCTGCGCTTGAAAGCGATACAGCCACATGCGGCATCACCGATTACGCCCAGAAGGCGCTTGGGGATATCGTTTATGTGGAGCTTCCGCCCATCGGCAAAAAGGTTCGTCAAGGCGAGCAAGTTGCGGTGGTCGAATCGACTAAAGCGGCCAGCGAGGTCTTTGCGCCACTTGACGGCGAGGTGATTGCCGTCAACGAAGCCCTTGCGTCTGATCCGGGGGCGGTCAATCGCGCGGCCATGTCGGAAGGCTGGTTTTTCAAGCTGAAGGTTTCCGATTCTGGTCAGGTTTCCTCTCTGATGGATGATAGCGCTTATGCGCGCTATGTGCAGGAATTGATAAAATAATCTGTTTTCATAACCCCCAAGCTGTTCCAACAAGGGATCGCGTCATCCCAGACGCTTGGCTTTCGTGGGAGCGCTTGCGCGAACGCGCAAGACAAGCGATCCGGGATCCAGATTCTTTCTTCGACCCGATAAGAAAGGACAACAAAGCTGGATTCCGGATAAATTTCCGAGTCGCCGCGCTTTGCGCGACTCCTCGAAAATTTTCCGGGATGACGGCCCTTTTTGCGAGTCTCGTCGCCATAACCAAGGGTGGGCTTGGCAGCTACCTGTTTTCATTTTCGAATGCTGATAAGGGCGGCTTGACAAGTTCCGCAAGCGTGTGCATCAAGTTTTCTTGATAGATGCGTTTTGATAATTCTCTTCCTCCGCACCAGACAATAATGGGTTTCTCCGTTTTGTCTGTGGCTGCTCCCCGCAGCATCTAGAGCTTGTTTCTTCTCCCCTTCCCGCAACCAGCTCACGTGAGGTGTATCTTGAAAAAGCTTATCCCGCTTTATATCGTCGCCTTGTCTGTTGCCGCGAGTCCTGCTTATTCCGATGCGTTCGCGCCGGGTAGTTCTTCGTCCTGGTGGAAGCAAATCAACCTTACGTCAGACATTGAGAATTCGGTCAACGGGGCATCCGGCTTCAAGCTGGGCATTGTCGATACCGGAATCACCCTGAAAAACAAGGAAGTTACGGGCCGCGTTTCAACCACTAGCACTTGCGTCGCGACCGGAAATTGCTCGTCATGGGTCGTAGATACCAACGGGCATGGCACGGCGGTGGCCTCCATCGCGGCGGGATCGACGGCTACGGGCGGGCTTATGTCCGGCGTTGCGCCAAAGGCAACAATTATTTCCATCAAGATCGCCCAAACCAACGGCAGCGCATACCCCAGCGACTTGTATAATGGGATTGCTACGGCGGCCCAGCGAGGCGCTCAGGTTATCAATGTGAGCTATGGAAGCTTCCTAACCCCAGCAAGCACTCCATCTTATGCGTCTTACAACAGCCAGCTTGTCAGCGCCATCAATGCCGCAGCCGCTAAAGGATCCATCGTCGTTTTCGCGGGGGGCAACAGCAGCACAACTTTCCTTTCCAATCTCAATCAGGTTGGATTTTCGTCCGCAGCGCTCAGCCGCATGGTTTTCGTCGGTTCCGTCAACAGCAGCAATAACCTATCGTGGTTCAGCAACACCCCCGGCTCTTCCGCTTTCCTGAACACAAGCGGCGCAACTGCGAACCTCAAATCGTTATGGATCATGGCGCCGGGAGAAAACATTGTCGCCCCCGCCATTCAATACGGAGCGACTGCTTACGGTTATTGGACAGGAACATCGATGTCCGCGCCGATCGTCGCGGGCGCGTTGGCTTTGCTTGAGACCAAATGGCCTATACTGGCTAGCAATGGAACGGCCACTTCGGTTCTCTTTCAGAGCGCGACCGACCTTGGCACAGCTGGTGTCGATTCGACCTATGGCCATGGTCTTCTGAACATTGCCAAGGCTTTCGAACCGATTGGCGCGCTGACGGTTACGCAAGCCAACGGTATCGTTGTCCCGGTGACGGCTTCGTCGGGCGGGGTGTTGGCAGGGGGGGCCATGGGTTCCCTGTCGGCGTTGTCTTCCCAACTTTCCCAGACAACAGCCTTCGACGATTTTCAGCGTGATTTTACCGTCGACCTTTCTAGCGCCATCGTCAAGAAGCCTGTCAATGGCAGCGCACAGACTGCCGCCGTCGCGCAAGCTTCTTCCGTCAGGAGTTCCGCCAAGTTTCTTCCGGATGGCGGCGTATATTCGCTGGTCGAGACGCAAGGCCCTTCGCAGACCATGTTGGAGAGCGCAAAGCTTGCTTCGCCGCTGGCCGCGCTTCCTCAGAAGTCGTGGATCATGGCATTTTCTGAGGCAGATGGCTTCGCGGCGGAATCGGGGCAAGGCTTTTCTCCTGCGGCGGCGTTTGCGGATACGTTGTGGGGGTTTGGCAGCAACGCAGCGGAGGGGTACCATACGTTAGATGCCTCGAATGCCTTGATGGGGCTGACGGAAGGCGGGCGTTTTGTCGCGCTTGGCAACAAGTTAGGCGCAAACTCGCGTTATGCGCTCTCATGGTCGAGCACATCTCTGGCGCAGGATTCGCTTGGCGGACAAAGCTGGCAGACGTCCAACGCCGATGCGCTCAATGCCGGTGTGTCATGGCGTATGGCAGATCTTGGCGAGCGCTCGTCATGGGATGCGGGCATGACGCTTGGGTATCTTTCGGAGAAGAGCGGCTTGCTTGGTTCGCTGTACGACAGCAAAGGCCTTGTCAGCCTTGGGGATCAGCATCACAGCTATTCGGTTGGTGTGTCGTCCTTTCTGGCCCTTGGCGAACGAACGGGGTTATCCTTCGACGCTGCGGTTGTCCGCACAGAAGGCGGCCAGATTTCTAGCGGCCTTGTATCCGGCGTTTCCCCTATGGTCGCTCGGTCTTACGGCGTCGCGCTTACCCAGCGTGACCTGTTTGGCGCTAACGACCATGTTTCGCTTTCCGCTCGCAGGCCGTTGCGCGTGGTTTCCGGAACGGCTGACCTTGTGACGGCTTCGGTTGATGCGCAGGGATATCCGGTGTTCGGCACAACGCGCGTCAATCTGGCTCCAACAGGTAACCAGACAGACGTTTCGCTGGGCTATGGCTTGCCGTTGACAGATCGCATCGACCTTTCGACGGCGACGGCGTTCAGTCAGGATTACGGGCATGTTCGAGGCGATTCGAACATTCAGTTAAGTCTTGGCCTCAAGCTTAAGTTTTAGTGTAGTATCGCCTGCGGCTTCTTTCCTTGTTGCAGGCGATCTTTTTTCATGCGCTATCTTCCCCTGACTGATGACGACCGTCGCGCGATGCTCCAGACCATTGGCGTGGCGGAAGTTGAGGATTTGTTTTGCGATGTGCCTGCGGCGGCGCGGCAGAACGGGCCGTTTGCGGGACTGCCTTCGCATCTGCCGGAGCATGAGGTCGAGCGACTGATCGGCGCGATGGCGGCCAAGAATCTTCCGGCCAGCGCTTGCCCGTCCTTTCTTGGCGCTGGCGCTTACCGTCACCATGTCCCGGCGATTGTCGATCATTTGATACAGCGTGGCGAGTTTCTTACGTCCTATACGCCGTATCAGCCGGAAGTCAGTCAGGGCACCTTGCAGGCGCTTTTTGAATTCCAGACCTTCGTTACGATGCTGACAGGCATGGAGGTCGCCAACGCCTCGATGTATGACGGGGCGACGGCTTGCGCCGAAGCGGTCGCCATGGCCAACAGGATCACGCAGCGTAAGCGCGTCGTGGTGTCGGGCGGTCTGCATCCGCACTGGCGCGAGACCGTGGCGACGATGGCGAAGATGACTGGCTACGAGACGCGGCTTGCGCAGCCCCTGCTTCCGCCTCAGGCGGAGGAGCTCGCACATGAAGTTGATTCACTAACGTCTTGCATCGTTGTGCAGAATCCAGATGTCTTTGGGCAGTTGCGCGATTACAGCGCGTTGGCCGAGGCGTGCCATGCGCAAGGCGCGTTGTTGATCGTGGCGGTCACGGAGGCGGTTTCGTTCGGTTTGATCTCTTCGCCCGGCACAATGGGGGCGGATATCGTCGTGGCGGAAGGGCAAAGCCTTGGAAATTCCTTAAGCTTCGGGGGGCCTTATCTGGGCTTGTTCGCGTGCCGCGAGAAGCATATGCGACACATGCCGGGGCGAGTCTGTGGCCAGACGGTGGATGCGGAAGGCAAGCGTGGATATGTTCTCACCCTTTCGACGCGCGAACAGCATATCCGGCGCGAGAAGGCCACCAGCAATATCTGCACGAATTCAGGTCTTTGCGCACTAGCGTTCACGATTCATCTCAGCCTTCTGGGCGAAGAAGGATTCAAGCGACTCGCCGCGTTGAATCACGCAAAAGCCTGTCAATTGGCCGAGCGGTTGGCCACGATTCCGGGGATTCGCGTACTGAACGACAGTTTCTTCAACGAATTTACGGTTGAATTGCCGGAACCCGCCACCGAGATCGTCGAATCCATGGCGATGAGGCGCGATAATCCTCTTCTGGCGGGGGTTCCGCTTGCGCGATTCTATCCAGAAAGGCGGGAGTTGGAGAGGCTCCTCCTCGTCGCCGTGACGGAACTTACGACAGACAAGGACATGGATGCTCTTGTTGAAGCGTTGCGCGAACGCATTCGGTCACGCGAGCGGGATGCGGCTAGCCCTTTGAGTATGCCTATAAGCTGCGGCCATTAGCCGACTATGCGCATGGGCCACTAGGCGAGCGGGGCTAATAGCTCCCGCCATTTCAAACACAGCGTTCTTCCATGATTGCAACATACGGGAAGCCACAGCCTTGACTGCTTTCAGCTTCCGGGGATCTAGTTCCTCCGATGCGGCCTTTCTCCACGTCTCTAGCATACGAACTGGCAAAGAGGTCGGTCTTCTCAGCCCCTGTTCAACGATTGCATTACCAAGCATTGCGTTGATAATCCAAGGACTTGCCCCCATTTCGAACTTATGTCCTAACGCTTTGATGCGGGTCGTCATAGCTTTAGGCAATCTTCCTTTCGCTAGGGACGCATAGATTTCTTCCACGGGAGGGAGGCCGATGCTTCGCATATAAACATCATCCATTTTGCAGAACGTGTAAGATTGCTCCATATACGCAATTTTTGACGCAGATAGGGCCTTGCAACTTTGATCAAGACTTTTTTCCGTCTTGCCCATCATCGCGGTCAGCGCGATCAGCGCCGCTGTGTATTCCAATAGGGTCTGAAGATGTAGACAGCGACCTGCCGGATCGATTGCTTTGTCCATTCCGTCCCTGAGGGAAAGCACGACCCCTCCAACGGCGCCGACAAACGCGGCAGGCAATGATCCGTGATATTGGAGCAGTTCGTCTGTCGAGCGAACGCCTTTATCGATCCATTTTTTCGCCACTCCACATGTGAGTTTTTTAAAATCGGCCACAGGAACCAGATACTTACTTTGCGCTTCGGACAATTCCATGACACATCCTCAATAAATATAGTTATGAGTTTTTTGTGTTTTGTACCCGTCTCTAAAAATAAATGCTGCTCCTGAAACGCTGATGTTACAATGGTTTCAAATATTTTTTTTGTGTTTGCCGTTAACTACTTTACATATGAATAGAATCGCGCAAGACGACGGCATGGTGTGCAATATTTCTCATGCCTATCAATTGGTTATACAACACCGCTTCCGGGTATGGTTAACTGTTCACCTGTTTACCTTCCAGATGACAAGGCCATGCAAAGTCGGCAAGTGTGGCGCGATTGCACATGGCTGGATTGCGCTTTCCGGGTTCTCTGGTCTGAGTTATATAATACTGCGTAGCTGCGGTTCTTTCCGGTTTCTTCTTTTTTCTCTACAGGCTCTTCCCATGACGATGAACACTCAAGGGCGTCCCTCGCAGCCTTCGGCTTCGTCCGCACATACATCCGTACCTTCGGCCCATCGCGGCATGATGCTGGAAGAACCGCTTTTGTTTGAGATGGGGGCGCCGGGGCGTTACGGGGTCGATCTTCCCAATATTCCCGACCGCCGCGAACGTCTCGGCGGCTTGAAACGCGAAGGCCAGATCGGCCTTCCCGGTCTTTCGGAGCCGCAGGTCGCACGACACTTCACACGCCTGAGCCAGAAAAATTTTTGCATAGACAGCGTGTTTTATCCGCTTGGTTCCTGCACGATGAAGCATAATCCGCGCCTGAACGAAAAGGTGGCGCGGCTTCCCGGCTTTGCCGATCTTCATCCGCTGCAACCGGTCGGCACTACGCAAGGCGCGTTGGCGGCAATTCACGCGCTTGGCGAATGGTTGTTGGCGCTGACGGGCCTGCATGCCGTGACGTTGACGCCGGGCGCAGGGGCGCATGGCGAGTTTTGCGGCATGGCGACGATCAAGGCCGCTTTGGCCGCACGGGGCGAAGGGCCAACCCGCACCCGCGTGCTCGCGCCCGAATCCGCGCATGGAACCAATCCCGCAACAGCCGCTATGCTGGGGTTCACGCTTGATCCCGTCCCCGCCAATGCGGAAGGGAGGGTCGATCTTCATGCGCTCAACGCCAAGCTTGGTTCCGATGTCGCCGCGATTATGATTACCAATCCCAACACTTGCGGATTGTTCGAGCGCGATTTGCCCACTATCGCCGAAGCCGTCCATCGCGCTGGCGCTTTCGTTTACTGCGACGGCGCGAATTTCAACGCGCTGGTCGGGCGCGTGAAGCCAGCCGATCTTGGTATCGACGCGATGCATATCAATTTGCACAAAACTTTTTCGACGCCGCATGGCGGCGGCGGTCCCGGCTCCGGCCCGGTGGTCGTCACCAAGCAGCTTGCGCCGTTCTTGCCCTTGCCGCGCATCGAGTCCCTGCCGGGCGGATTCATGCTTGTCGAGGATGCGGCTGGACCCGGCGCAACGCAGGCCTTTGGGCGGCTTAAAGCGTTTCACGGGCAAATGGGCATGTTTGTTCGCGCTCTGGCCTATATCCTCAGCCACGGCGCGGACGGACTAAGGCAGGTTTCAGGGGACGCGGTGTTGAACGCCAACTACATTCTCGCCTCTTTGCAAGATGCGCTTAGCGCCCCCTACCCCGGCCCCTGCATGCACGAGGCTTTGTTCGATGATCGGTTTCTTAAGGATACAGGCGCGACGACATTTGATCTCGCGAAGGGGCTGATCGACAAAGGGTTTCATCCGATGACGATGTATTTCCCGCTCGTCGTCCATGGCGCGATGCTGATCGAGCCGACCGAGACGGAGGACAAGACGACTCTCGACGGTTTCATCGCGGCGTTGCGCGAGCTGGCGCAAATGGCCAAAGAAGGGCAAGCGGAAGCTTTGCGGCAGGCTCCGCGCCATACTCCGCGTCGGCGTCTTGACGAGACACGCGCGGCGCGAGAGCCCATTTTGAGATGGAAACGCGAAGGGCGCTTATAATCAGCGCTTTTCTTTTTGCATTGTTGCCGTTTTTTGTTATGTGCTCTTTTTCATGGCCGTCATGCATCCGCCTCAGTTATCCGAACGCGTACTCAACAATCCGCGCCTGCGCGGAGAGGTCAAGGTTTATTGGGCCTTGTACGCTTTGCCTGATGAATTTGAGGTCTTCTATAATCGTAGCGTTTCAAGGGACAGCGCGGCGCAGGCTTATTCGCGGCGCATAGATTTCGTTGTGCTTCATGAAAGGCTTGGTTTTCTCGCCATCGAGGTCAAGGGAGGCAAGATCAGGATCGGCGATGACGGAGAGATTCAACAGTATCATCCCTCAAACGATGCATGGGCGACGATCAATCCTTATCGACAGATAGAGCTCTCAACCATGGAGTTGATCCGTAACGCCAAGGCGGATGGCGCGAATTATTACATCGTGGGCAACACATGTGTTGTTTTCCCGGATTCTTTGCGTAAAGATATTACGGATATGCCGAACCGTCTTCCCAACGGGACATTGTGCGCCGAGGATCTTGAGATCATCTCCGCGCAAATGAAGACGCTTTTTTCCAAGAACTGGCGTGATTGCGTATGGAAAAGAGACGCATTCCTCGACATGCGGAGGCGGCTTAACAATATGCCTGAGTCTTCGCGCCCCATGCATGTTCGCAATTCTTCCTACCAGCATCGCGACAAGGTTCGGGCACAACGCTCCTCTTCAGAATCGAGACTCGCCCGGACGGTTAGCGCGAACCATCACGCCTCCGCATATACGCCTTCAACCTACGAACGCCCTCCATCATCCGCTCATGTTCATCGCTCTCGCGCACATGCGTCTTCTAAGCTGACCACTTACCTGCGCAGCGACAAGTTTCTTGCCATGCTTAATAGATTGGTATTTCTTGCCCTGTCGGTGCTGATCTTGTTTGTCGCGCTTCTTCTGGTTCGCAGGATTCACGGGCACTCTTGAATCCGCAGATCTTCGGATTCCTCGGGAGCCAAGCCTATTCCTTTTTCAATCCCGCGAGGAAGCTCCCGCGAGGGCCGAGCATGACGGAAAGCAGGCAGACGACTCCGCATACCATCACAACCACGGGGCCAGACGGCGTGTTGGTGTGATAGGAAATCAGCAACCCAGCGTAGGACGAGGCGATGGCTATTACCACGCTGAGTAGGATTGCCCCGTTGATGTGCCGCGTCCAGAATCCAGACGCGATGGCGGGAAGCAACAGCAAGCCCAGCGCCATCAATGTCCCCAGCGCCTGAAACGCGGCGACAAGGTTGATGACGAAAAGCATGAAGAATATTTGCCTAGTCCAGCGTCCCCGCCCGGAAGCCATCAGGAAATCCGGATCGAAGCAATCCAGCACGAGGCCACGATAAATGAAGGCCAGCGCGTAAAGCGTCATGATCGCCACTCCGGCGATGAAGCACAGGCCTTCGCTGTCAATCGCGAGGATGTCGCCAAACAGCATATGCAGCAGGTCGATGTTGCTGCCTTTCAGCGACAGCAGCACAATCCCGGAGGTCAGCGATAGCAAAAACAGCAGCGTGAAGACGGAATCTTCCTTGATCTTCGTGTGGCGGCTCAAGAAGACGGACAACAACGCGACGAGGCACCCGGCCACAAGGCCTCCTATCGTCAGAGACCATACCCCTAGTCCCGCAATCAGGAACGCGGCAGCGACTCCCGGCAGGATGGCATGGCTCATAGCATCCGAGACTAACGCCATGCGCCTTTGGTTCATAAAGAAGCCAAGAGGGGCGCCACCGACGGACAAAATTACGCAAGCTATCAGCGCGCGCTGCATGAAAGCGAAATTCGAGAAAGGCTCTATAAGCGCGGATTCAATGGTCATGGCCGTGATGCGCGTGACTGGGGTCACGGTCCTCGCCTGCGGTGCGCAATTCGGCCATGTCGAGGTCGAACGACAACAGTTTTTGTTCAAACATTTTATGCGTGTGGCCGCTGCCAAGGCATTTGCCTTGCAGCACCATTGAGTCGGGGAAATATTTTTGAATCAGCAGCAAGTCGTGAAGGACGCAAATGACTGTGCGTTTTTCCTTGTGCCATTTCAGCAGAAGCTTGATCAGACGCGACGTGGTTTCCGCATCGACGGCGGTGAATGGCTCGTCGAGCAGGATCACGGATGCGTTTTGAACAATCACTCGCGCAAATAGCACGCGCTGAAATTCGCCGCCAGATAGACCGCCAATTTCACGTTCCGAAAAACCATCAAGCCCCACTTCACGCAGCGCCTTTCGCGCCTCCGCGCGATGCTTGTCGCGGATGGACCGCTTTTCGCCAAGGCGAGGATAGTATCCCGTCAGCACGACTTCTTCGACGGAGATCGGAAAGTCGCGCAGAAGATGCGAGGCTTGCGGGAGATAGGCCATCTGCGGCCTGCGGCCGTGCGCAAACGTAATTTCTCCGGAACTGGGGCGAATGACTCCCGCCAGCGTTTTGAGCAGCGTGCTTTTTCCCGATCCGTTCGGACCTGCTACGGCGGTGAGCGATCCAGCATGGAACTGGCCTGATACGCTTTGCAGCGCATGGCGATTGCCGTAATGAACGGACAGGTCGCGCACCGAAATCAGTGATTCCGTTGCTGACATCACGCCACTACCATGCGTACGAGCGCTATGATCGCGAAGGAAAGACCCGTCGCGAGCAGCAGTCGTTTAGCGAGTGAAAAATCGAACATTGGGCATTATCTCTTGTTGTTGCCTGCCGTTCAAGCACTGGCTTGACACTCTATTTGTTATCATATAACTTTTATGGTTATAAAGTTACATTAATGTTTCCGCAACCCTCTTTCGGATCCCCCATGAAACGCATTCTTATGGCCATATGTTGGGCAATTATTACGTGCCTTCCCAGTTACGCGCACGCCGCATCGACGCCCATACGGGTCGTCGCGACATTTAGCATATTGGGCGATATGGCGCGGCAAATCGGCGGGGATTCCGCAGTTATTAAAACATTGGTGGGGCCCGATGGCGATGCGCATACGTATAAGCCGACTCCCCACGACTCTCTGGCTTTGGCCTCTGCGGATTTGGTCATCGTCAACGGTTTTGGGATGGAAGGATGGATTGACAGGCTCGTTTCTGCATCTGGTTTCAAGGGGCGCGTCGTGATCGTCAGCGAAGGCGTTTCGCCCCGCCAAATAGATGAGGAGGATGGAGCTGACGGGAGTCATGGCCACCACCATGGCAACATTCATGGTGGAAAGGCTATTGATCCTCACGCATGGCAGGATATTTCTAATGCTAGAATCTATGCGCGTAACATCGCTGCGGCACTTGTTAAGGTTAGGCCATCGGATTCCGCCACGATCATGGCGCGCGCTGCGTCCTACGACGCCGAGCTTGAAGCGCTCGACAGATGGGTCAAGGCGGAGATTGGCTCCATCGCACCGCAGAAACGCAAAATCATAACAAGTCATGACGCGTTTGGCTATTTCGGAGCGTCTTACGGCGTTAGCTTCTTATCTCCTCAAGGCCTTAGTACCGAAGTCGAGCCGACCGCCACGGAAGCCGCCAAACTCATTGAACAAATGAAAACCGAAAAAATTAAGCGCGTATTCTTTGAAAGCATGGCTAGCCCTAAGCTAGTTAAGCAATTGGCGAAAGATGCTGGCGCGAGCGTTGGAGAACCCGTATATTCCGATGCGCTGTCAAAGGAAAGTGGCCCTGCCGCAACCTATGTCGCGATGATTCGTCATAATGTCACGTTATTTAAGGCCGCCATGGCTTTGAATGGACAATAATCGGACATTCCTTCTTTTTTGTTACTGGCGGCCTTTGTGTTTGTCGTTTAACTTCTTGCGGAGATCAAACATGAGTGCCCATCGAATCGCGAAATTCGTAGCCCTGACGCTGCTTGCTCTTCCCCTTCTCTCCGCGCCCGCCGTTGCCGCCGTTGTCAGTCCGGCAAGCGATGAGCAAGAGGGACCGGAACATGGCAAGATTAATTCCCCCGACGCCACACCGGTCGATCCTGGGCATTTTGAAGCTGAGGCGATCTATTCCTACAATTCCGCGAACAGATCATGGAACAATAACGGGGATGGCACCTCGCGCGGCTTGATTTCCGAACATGCGGCGGAATTCTCTTTTACGGCGGGACTTATCAACAATCTCGATGTGGCCGTAAGCTCCAGCTACAACTGGCTACACGACAAGGATAACGATTTCGACGGCGACGGCAATACCGGCCCCACGACAGGGGATGCGATCGGCGATCTGGATGTCAGAGCCCGTTATCGATTTATCCAAAGCGAGGCGTATAATCTTGACGTCGCGTATATTGGCGGATTGACGATTCCGACTGGAACGCGCAGCGGGGATTCGCGTCTTGGCACTAGTCAGGAATACTGGAGTCTCAACCAGACTGTTGTCGCGAGCAAGGACTGGGGCAAATGGACCGCGAACATTGATGCAGGATTTGCCCTGCCCTTTGGTGACAGGAAAGGCGCGGCGAGAGGGACTTTCAACTCAGATCTGGCGGGCGGCTACCAAGCGCTCCCGTGGCTGCAACCAGAACTGGAGCTGAATTACAGCCGCGATTTCATCTCTGCGGCTGATGATTCCGAAGTCCTCGCGGTTACGGCTGGTTTGGTCATGCCTATTTCTGAACGTCTTCGCATCAACACGGGAATCCAGCAGGCTTTCTGGGGAAGAAACACAGACAAAACGACGACGTATTCTCTAGCAGCCAAGGTCGCGTTTTGATTGAAGCGTCAGCGCGCAGAATGACAGGCTTTAACAACAAGGGCGCGTGGCGCCAAATTGCCCCTCGCCTTTGTTTGTTCTTGCTTGCGTTTTTCGTTATCGCGTTTTGCCTTTCTCGCCCCGTTTATGCGCATCCTCATGCATGGATCTCGTTGCGTACGAGCGTCATCGTCAATGACACAGGCGAGGCCGTCGCAATTCGACAGCACTGGCTGTTCGACAGTGCCTACAGCGCTTATGCGTCGCAGGATTTCAATCCCCGCAAGGACGGTAAATTATCCCATGCCGACCTTCTAAAACTTGCGCATGAGAATCTTTCCAACCTTAAATCCTTCGGATATTTCACAGTTATTGAGGATGGGAATGGGAAATCAGTCAGCACAGGCGATGCAAAAGATATTACCAGCCTATTCGAATCTGCGCCCCACGACCTACGACGCCGTATTTCCGGGTTACTCGCCCCCAAGGCTCCACCTTCCGGAGATGGGGCTGCGTCTGCGCAGAAAATTGCCATGGAGTTCACTCTGTCGCTTTCTCGGCCAATTGATTTGAAATTACGGTCGGCGACATACAGGATTTATGATCCAACCTATTACGTCGATATGGCTCATGTCGAGCATAGCGCTGTCTCATTTGTTCATGACAAAACAGGACGACCCGTTGACACATGCCACGCCAAAGTTGAATTACCCAAAGTTGATCAGGCACTGATTTTTCAGGCTGCCGCGCTTGACAGAAACGCGACCGCCCCCAAGGATCTTGGCTATTACTTTTCCGAGAAAGTTATCCTGTCATGTTCTCCGCAGAAATAATTCAATGGATTCGCGATGGTCAGAGAGCGTTTGGCGATTTAGTCTTCAATCAACTTCAATCGTTCGCGCAAGGACACCCATTCGCCGCTTCTTTTAGTCTGATATCGGCAGGATTCTTTTATGGCGTCGCGCACGCTATAGGTCCGGGGCACGGCAAGGTTATTGTTTCCAGCTATTTGCTCGCGAACAGAAATAGCCTCAAGAGAGGCTTGTTGATTATAGTTATGTCTTCGCTTTTGCAAGCCATGACAGCTATCGCCTTGGTCTTTGGCTATTATTATGCGCTCGACGCGACGCGCAGCGAGGCTGAGCATGCGGCTCGCACTCTTGAAATTGCGAGCTTTGTATTGGTTGGGTGCATTGGTCTTGCTTTGGCCGCGCGAGGGTGCGCGGATTTTTGGCGTCTTGCACACAATGCTTTGGGGGGATCTCATGCTTCCTTAGGGCCTGTGGCTCCTTGTTGCCATCACGCGCATCTTCCCTCCCACGGGGCACTTGATCAGAGTCGCGGCTATGCGTCGATGGTCTCCATAATCTTGTCGGTTGGCATTCGCCCGTGCACGGGGGCGCTGATGCTGCTTTTTTTCAGTTGCATCGCAGGGCTTACCGTTCCCGGCATTCTGGCGATATTCGCAATGGCGGTTGGCACTGCGGCCACTACAGGCGCATTGGCCCTTATGGTTGTTCAGTCACGTAATCTCGCGCTGAGGTTCGTCGATAAGTCCGAACATACTTTGCAGATTATGCATGCAGGGTTAAGGCTTGCAGGCGGCGTTATTATTATGCTGTTCGCCGCGCTATTCTTGTTGGCCTTGTCCGGCTCCGAGGATGCAGCGGCGGCACATACGCATCCACTTTATAAATCATTGCGCTAACAAGGTCGTATGATGCCTCACCATTCCCTCCCCTGCGCTTCCACTCTCAAGGCCCAAGATGCGCTGAAGAAGATTGACGATCATTTGCGCCGCACTGGCGGCAGGATGACCGATGTTCGTCGCGAGATCGTGCTGAAAATGGCAGAACTAGGTTCGCCGCATACGGCTTATCAGATTCTTGAGGCCGCCAACAAAAACCGCAAACGTAAACTTTCCCCCATCAGCCTCTACCGCACGCTGGATTTTTTGATCGAGGCTGGCGTCGCGCTTAAGTTAGAAAGCAAGAATGTTTTCGAGCTTTGCCATAAGGATGAACTCTCGCACAGCCATCTGGTGATGGTTTGCGATCATTGCGGGCTTATGCGCGAAATAGAGGACCATGAGCTTGCGAAAGCCATTGCGCAAAAAGCGCGCAAATATCGCCATATACTCAAGCATCATGCGATTGAGATACACGGATTATGCAAGACGTGCTGAGGCAAAGGAGAAAACGTGAAGATTCATTGCCAAGAGATGAGCGTATAGTTTAAAAATTGTGTAAGGGATGCTGCATAACTTAATCCACTTTTGCAATAAAGGGTAACTCCCAAGTCCTATATAGGGACTACGAGAACGATCTTTGTGGAAAGGGCTGTCATTGC
>JBEOJY010000036.1:0-50341 GCA_040275305.1 Bdellovibrionales bacterium
GGGGAAGAAGGGATCAGGAATTTCTACGACAACATATACGACGTTACCAGTCATTAATGAAGGCGGCAAGGGCTTTGCTTGATTGGTCTCAGGAGCGCCTGTCGCAAGCATGTGGCCTGTCAATTGCTACAATCCGTAAACTGGAGGCAGGGAATATTTCGCCTCGCGCCTCGACCGCAAGCAGTATTAAAAAAGCTTTCGAAAATTCTGGTATCGAATTTATCGAGTCCAATGGGGTCAGGCAAAAGATAGAAGAAGTAACAACGTACGAAGGGGAAGAAGGGATCAGGAATTTCTACGACAACATATACGACGTTACCAGTCATTGCGGAGGAGACGTGATGATGGTGTGCCGTGACGCCGATACGGTTTTCAAGCATGTGCTCAAGGAATACAGGCACGAACACATAGCCAAGATGCTCACGCTGAAGGACAGGGTTAATGTCAGGGTGATCCTGACAGAAAGCCGAACCTCAACGCCTGCGGCGGAATTGGCTGAGTACAGATATTTATCGAATGGCCTTGTAAATTCTATCCCATTCTACGTCTATGGAGATAGATGCGCGTTGCGCCTACTGAATAATGAAACATCGCCACGCTTCTTGATCGTACAATCGCGTGAATTGGCCGAAAAGCTCCGCCAGCAATTTTACTCCATGTGGGACAAGGCCGTCGTCGTCAGCACCCCGCCGCATTTGCAGAAAAAAGAATTCGCCGGAAAGAAAAAGAAATAAAGCCTAACCCGCTTTGCGTAATCTCTCGCAAATTGCCGCATAACCGTCCATTTGCCCCAGCGGCCCCAAAGCCGTCACGATCGGCCTGCGCGTCAAAAGCTTTGCCGCCACCGCTTCGACATCTTCCTTCGTCACGGCCATCAGCTTGCGCAGGATTTCTTCTGTCGGGATCGGACGCCCGAACGCCAGCAAACAGTGCCCCAGAGAATCCGCGCGGCGCATGACGCCTTCCTCGCCCATCAGCAAATCGGCGCGAGCCTGAGCTTTCGCGCGCGCCAGCTCACCCGGCGCGACGTTGCGCGTCACGTCGCGCATCTCATCGCACACGACGGGGATCAGCTCCTTGACGCGCTGAGGATCGGTTCCGGCATAAATCTGGAAAATACCGACATCGCTAAACGCGCTGTGACCAGAATTGATTGTGTAAACCAGACCGCGCTTCTCACGCACCTTCTGGAACAGGCGCGACGACGAGCTGCCGCCCAGCAGGATCGAGAGCACCTGCGCTGCGTAAATTGAACGGCTGTGGAACCCGGCGCAAGGGAACCCAAGAATAATGTGAAGCTGTTCGATTTCTTTGGCCGTAAGATTCGTGCCGCTGCGGATATGCGCCTTCTCGCGTTGCGCCACGCGCCCCTTCGGCAATTTGCCAAAACGCTTCCTCGCCATCTCAACAAAATCGTCATGATCAATCTTGCCTGCGCCAACCACCACCATATTGCCGGTGTGATAGTGTTGCTTGACATATTCCTTGACCTCGCGCCGCTGCAGCTTGGCGATGGTCTCGGCAGACCCAAGAATAGGCCGCCCGATCTTCTGCTTTGGGAAAGCCTGATGATGCATCAAATCAAAGACATGTTCCTCCGGGGAATCCATGTCGCGCCCGATTTCCTGAATCACGACTTGCCGCTCTCGGTCCAACTCTTTGGGCGCAAACACGGAATTTTGCAGCATGTCGGAAACGATCTCGCCCGCCAGATCCATATCCTCAGGCAACACGCGCGCGTAATAGGCCGTCTCCTCGCGCGTCGTATGGGCGTTCATCGCCCCGCCTTTATTCTCGATCGCCGTGGACAGGGCATAGGCCGAGCGGCTCTTGGTCCCCTTGAACATCATATGCTCGACCAGATGCGCAACCCCATTCGCGCGCCAAGGCTCGTCGCGCGTGCCAACCCCAACCCACGCGCCGACGACCATGCTCCCAGCTTCCTGCATGGCATCCGTCGCAACACGCAATCCGTTTTCGAGAGTCGTAATCCGTACGGCCATTGTCTGTTATTCTCCGGTAACGTATTGGACCTTATAGCCCATTATACCCGTAAGGAGCCAACAAATACGATATATTCCGGGAGATTCAAGAGACTTTTCAATGTGTTAACATCGTTATATATCAAAAGGATAGCAAAAAAAGTTAACGTAAAATTTTAAAAATACGGGCGATCAAACCTTAACCTTCGGCGCAATATACCCCATGACGGCCTCAGCCGTTGGAGGCAATAAAGCCGTACGCTCCGGCCTGCTCATCTGCGCCTCGACAAACGGGGGCAGGGCAGGGGCTGTTCCGATAGCCTTGCGCACCGTGTCAGGGAACTTGGCCGGATGGGCGGTGGCGAGACAGACGACAGGTTCCGGCAACTCGGAAGCCAGTTGCCGCGCCGCAGCAACGCCCACAGCCGTGTGCGGATCAAGGATCATGCCGCACTGCTTATGCACGTCGGCAATCGTCTTCAGCGTAAGCTCGTCATCGGCGCAAGCCGCCGTAAAGGTTTGCCGCGCTGTAGCAAGTTGCTCCAATGTAACCTCGAACGTGCCGCAAGACTTCTGTGCCTCCATCATAGCCCGTAGGGACGCTGCATCGCGTCCGCACAGGTCAAACAGTAACCGCTCGAAATTGCTGCTGATCTGAATATCCATGCTGGGACTAAGCGTCGCATGCACGCCTTCCCCCTTCATCCGTCCGCTGGCGAAAAAGCGCGTCAAGATGTCGTTGCTGTTGCTGGCGACCGCTAGCTTGGCAATCGGAACGCCGCAACGCTTGGCCGCATAGCCAGCAAAAACGTTCCCGAAATTGCCACTCGGCACCACAAAGCTAACCTGCTTGCCCTCGAACGCGCTGACCGCTGCGAAGTAGTAGACCACCTGCGCCAGAATACGCATAAGGTTGATGGAGTTTACCGCCGCGAACTTGTATTTGGCCCGCAAAGCCTGATCGTTAAACAAAGCCTTCACGGTCGCCTGACAATCGTCAAAGCTGCCCTCAACCGCCATCGCGTGAACGTTCGGAGCCTCCATGCAGGTCATCTGCTTGCGCTGAATCTCGCTCGGCCCCTTGTCGGGATAAAGGATAAACACATCGACGTTGCGCCGTCCCGCCAAAGCCGCCATCGCCGCCGACCCCGTATCGCCCGAAGTCGCGCCGATAACCGTCATGCGCTCGCCGCTCGCGCTCAAAAAATGTTCAAACATGCCGCCCAGCAACTGCAGCGCGACATCCTTGAACGCCAAAGTCGGCCCGTGGAACAGCTCAAGAATCCATAGCTTGTCATCAAGCTGCTTCAACGGAGCAACCACCGAAGGATCGGCAAAGCTCGCATAGGCTGTATCAATCAAGCGGCGCAAATCCTGCGGCGCAATCACGCCCTCGACGAACGGGGACAAAACGCGCTGCGCAATCTCGGCGTAAGGCTTGCCCTTCATCGCCGCGATATCGGACGCGGAAAAGGACGGCCATGCCGCAGGCACATAAAGCCCGCCATCCACCGCCAACCCCGCCATCGTAGCGCCGCGTAAATCCAGCGCCGGAGCCAGCCCGCGCGTGCTGATATAGGAAAGTGAGTTCATGGGCAGGCATATTGGCGGAAGTTATGCAATATGGGAAGATGCAACATGGCTGAACAGGATCACGCAATGGCCGAATTATTAACCAGCGCAACTTTGTCTAGCGCAACCACTATCCGCCACGCCTTCTTCACGCGCGAAGTTGGTGATTGCGGCTGGCCGCGCGGGGCAGGGGATGCGGCAGAGATTGCGCGGAATCGCGGCAAGGTTGCGCTCGCGCTCGGCGTTCCGCCTGAACGTCTGCTGTCATGCCATCAGGTGCATGCGGCGACGGTCGTGACGCTGGAGCCGGAGGGATTCCCGAACGGCATAACCCCCGAAGCCGATGCGATGGTGACGAACCACCCGCGCCTTGCGCTCGGCATCCTGACCGCCGATTGCGCCCCGGTTTTGTTTGCCGACCCGGAAGCCCATGTAATCGGCGCGGCCCATGCTGGCTGGCGCGGCGCGATAGGCGGTGCGCTGGAAAACACGCTCACAGCCATGGAAAAACTCGGCGCGAAACGCAAACATATCCTTGCCGTCATCGGCCCCTGCATCGGCCCCAATTCCTACGAAGTCGGCCCCGATTTTCCCGCCCCGTTTCTGGCCGAAGACCCGGAAAACGAAAAATTCTTCCGTCCGCAAATTCAGATAGGGGTTACGCGAAATTCAGAAACTCAAAAATGGGACACCCGCCTTCGCGGGTGTTACGCCGGGGCTAGTGGACAATTTGCGCCGGAATCCAGTCATGCCCGCGAAGGCGGGCATCCCATTATTCCTTTTTCGCATAAACTCCACGATACCTCACCACATTACCTCTTCGATCTACCCGGTTACATTCAGAACAAACTTTACAAGCTGGGCCTCAATGCGGTCGAACCCTCGCAAGGGGACACCTATGCCGACCAAGAGCGTTTCTTCAGCTACCGCCGCGCCTGCCAAAGCGGAAACCCCGTCACAGGCCGCCTGATTTCTGTCATCATGCTGGTGGAATAACGAAAAACTTGAAAAACAGCGAAAAACCATCATGATCTGTTGGTAAAATTGTTCCGCCAAGGAAGTTGTCATGCCCAACAGATAAAGGCGGGCATCCATCTCCCGATGGCAGAACAAGCGTAAAATGATCAAAAATTCGCACGGCGCGATTTTGGGTGTTGGATGCCCACCTTCGCGGGCATGACAGTGCCAGAGGAAGACATAGCGTGCGCAAACTAATATCTTGGGAGCCATGATGACCGCGCCGCGCAGCTTGTACGAAAAAATCTGGGAGAGCCACATCGTGCGCCGTCAGGAAGACGGCACTTGCCTAATCTATATCGACCGCCATCTTGTGCATGAGGTGACAAGCCCGCAGGCATTCGAAGGCTTGCGTGTGGCTGGACGTAAGGTGCGCCACCCTGACCGCGCCTTGGCCGTCGCAGATCATAACGTGCCGACGACGCCCGACCGCGCCCATGGCATCCGCGAACCGGAGTCGAAGATTCAGGTCGATACGCTAGCCGAAAACGTAAAAGCTTTCGGCATCGACTACTTCGACATGAACGACCCGCGACAGGGCATCGTGCATATTGTGGGGCCGGAGCAGGGCTTCACGCTTCCCGGTTCCACCATCGTCTGCGGCGACAGCCACACCTCGACGCATGGCGCTTTCGGCGCTCTGGCTTTCGGCATCGGCACATCTCAAGTCGAGCACGTTTTGGCGACGCAAACGCTCTTGATGAAGCCCTCGAAAACCATGCGCGTCGAGGCGAGCGGCAAACTAGGCAAAGGCGTAACGGCCAAGGACCTTGTGCTCGCCATCATCGGCAAAATCGGCACGGCGGGAGGCACCGGGCACGTCATCGAATATACTGGCGAAGCCGTCCGCAGCCTGTCGATGGAAGGCCGCATGACCGTTTGCAACATGAGCATAGAAGCTGGCGCGAGGGCCGGGCTGGTCGCGCCGGACGAAACGACCTTTGCCTACCTGAAAGACAAGCCCCGCGCCCCGAAGGGCGAAGACTGGGAAAAGGCGCTCGCGTATTGGCGCAGCCTGCCGACCGACCCCGGCGCGCGCTATGACGCCGAAATCCTCATGGATGCCGCGCAGCTTGAACCCACCGTGACATGGGGAACCTCGCCTGAGGATATCGCGCCCATCACAGGCCGCGTTCCCGATCCCGCATCCGCGCAAGATGACGGCAAGCGTCAAGCGATGCTCCGTTCCCTTGAATATATGGGGCTGAAGGCCGGAATGCCCCTGACCGATGTGCGGATCGACAAGGCGTTCATCGGCTCCTGCACCAATGCGAGGATCGAAGATCTCCGCGCCGCCGCCGCCATCGCCGAAGGCCGCCGCGTGGCAAGCCATGTGCAGGCGCTCGTCGTCCCCGGCTCCGGCCTCGTCAAACGGCAGGCCGAAGCGGAAGGACTGGATCGCATTTTCAAGGAAGCCGGATTTGAGTGGCGCGAGCCGGGCTGCTCCATGTGCCTTGCCATGAACGAAGACAGGCTGCAACCCGGCGAGCGTTGCGCCTCGACTTCAAACCGCAACTTCGAAGGCCGTCAGGGCAAGGGCGGTCGCACGCACCTCATGAGCCCCGCCATGGCCGCCGCCGCCGCCATCGCCGGACGCCTCGTCGATGTGCGGGAGCTATAGTCAAATGCGCAAATGAATGTTCGCGGGCATGCTACCCTACAGATGGATGCATTGATATTGCAGGAAAAAACAAGCAGCAAGCGTCATGCCCGCGAAGGCGGGCACCCATCTCCCGACGTTGAAACAAGGCAAAAACATGCAAGTCAAGCGCTCGTATCTGCGACAGGAGGTGGGCACCCGCGGGTGTGACGCATGCGGCAGGAACTAATCTTGTTCTGAAACAATGCGTTAAAGTGTAGGGTAGCATGGTTCGCGGGAATGATGGGATTGGCAAAAATCAGCCTAAGGATAGAGGAAACAGCTTCGCGTTGCGAAAGCCTTCCTCCGCGATGTTTGAACAGATATTGTGCCAACCGCACCCGGCGCAGGCTTCGCGGATTGTCCCGTTCGCGAAATGCTTTCGGGCAAAATCCACGAAAGAGGAAGTGAGTTCCATCATGCTGCCGGGAACCAAGGGCGGAGAAAACTTAAATTGCTTATTCACCGCCTTGAGCGCAAGAGCATCGCACAAAGATACATCTTCCACTTTGCAGTCAAGATTGGCGCTGCATTTTCCGGACGGACTGCCAAGCGCAGCGCACACATCGTCAGGACCTTCAACCAAAACCACTTTTGCGCCGCCAGTGATGGCTTCTGCGATGCGCGTGAAGTTTGCGACGAATTCCTGTGAGTACCCTTTGCCGCAATAGGGCAGCAAGCACAGCAAATGATGCCCGCGCAGCGCGACAGTAGAAGAACGATCTGAATCGACAACAGGCTTCATGGCATTGAAATGTTTTTTAGCGCCACTCTTGTAATCTGAGAATAAGCGGCAATGACAGGTTGTTTCTTTCTTGATTTTCTTAGAGGCGTCGGCGGGACAAAAGGTTTCGCAATTGCTCTAGCTTGCTGAATGGCTTGAGCAAAAAATTTTCCGGAGTCCGTGACAATAATCTCCCCAATCCGCCCAAACGCGCGTTGAACAGGCATTGGCTCAAGGAATCCAGCATATTGATAGACCCGTAAAGCTGTTACGGCATAGGCGGTCGGCTGAAACCGAGTAAGCTTGTTGGAGACAGAGGAATGATAGCGTTGCGCTTTTCCGTCGCTTCCAGCCATGAAGGGCCTCAAAGAAACGCAGCGACTATTCCACGTTGTAATGTCTGCCTCATTCGCCTCGACAAGCGCTGGCAACAACTCCAAAACTGGAATGTAGGCAGACCACATGCAATGCCATTCTGCTTCTTGCATCCCTGCGGGCCGCAGCAAATGCTTTGGCAAAGCGTTAGCGAGAATGGCGCCAGCAGCGGTCAAAAAAAGGTTAAATGGCTTTGAGCTCGTAGCGCTGGTGCGTCTATACGTCCTGCTATTGTTCCGAGGGTTATGTAAATGCGCGTAATCGGTTTGCGAAAGATGGCAGGCAGTATCGAGCAAAGCTTGGAGGACAGGCGCATCTTGGTTTTGGTCGCGCAGATCAGCAATGCCAAGAGGTTTTTGTGGGCTAGTTTCTGCAAGCGCGCCAATAAATCGTAACATAAAGTGCCGTAATCAGGAATGTGTCTCTCGACGATCCTGCCCTTCAAGAATGCTAAAAACCAATAACTGCAAACCGCTCCGAATTACATCCACAGCTAAAGCTAAAAAAGCGAATTATAGTAACAACCAAGTCATAGTATGATTGAAGACAGCGTAAGGAAAGCATTATCCGTAAACGTCATCGCGAGGAGCTACCCGCTTGTAAAGCGGGAGACGACTTAGGCGATCCAGAGTCGATAGAATTGTCTCTGTGGCTCTGGATCGCGTCGTCGCCCGAAGGGGGCTCCTCGCAATGACGGTCCCTTTTGCGGCGTTTATCTTCGTAACCCTAATGAAGGGCTTGGGAGTTACAAATAATTTGGTTGGGGCGGGAGGGATCGAACCTCCGCATGGCGGAATCAAAATCCGCTGCCTTACCGCTTGGCTACGCCCCAACAAGCTCTACCTATCAAATTCGACGTTACGGCATACAGAATCTTGGAGCTTTTCGCAATCATTTCCCGAAACTCCTCGCAATTTGCTTGTTGGGTAGGCCGAATCCAGCTAAAAAGACCTTAATGGTCCTAAAAAACCGTTCGCGGGATTTGACTGGCAGCTTGCGCCGCGTCACCAAAAGCTAAAGCGTCACGGGGCCTAAGGCTTCTGTGCCAATAGCCAGAAGACTAGACATAAAGGGAGGCCCCACCCATGCCCGTGATCGTTAACAGCGAAGAAATCCACCCCTTTTTACCCTCGCTCGGCTCGCCGGAAGCGATCGAACGCGATCGGGCCGAAAGGCAGGATATCCGCACGCTCGAATTCGCTGTAATCAACATCATGGCTGACAAACAGGCGACCGAACGCCAACTTGCCCGCTGTTTGGGCAACAGCCCCCTTCAGGTCAAGCTTACCTTCGCCGCGCCTGATGGCTATGTGCGGGATATCAGGGCAGGGCGCGAATCAAGGAACACGCCGTCCGAACATATCCGCAAATTCTACTGCGCGTGGAACGAGATCAAGGACCAGAAATTTGACGGCCTTGTCGTCACAGGCGTCAATGCGCTCAAAGATAGGGTCGAAGACGAAGACATCTGGCCGGACATGCAAAATATTCTCGCATGGTCGCAGACGAATGTTCTTTCATCCCTATTTTTATGCTGGGGTGCCCAAGCCGCGCTGAAGCACTTCCATGATATTGACAGTTTGCGCGGCGAACGGAAGCTCTTCGGCCTTTTTGAGCACCATCTGGGACACGATCGCGCAGGGCTGCTGGCCGGATTCCCGGACATATTTCCGATTCCCGTTTCGCGCTGGAAAAGCCCGACTCGCGAAGCCATTCAGCAACGGCAAATGTTGGAGATTATAGGCGACTCGCCAGAGACTGGCCCAAATATCATTGCGGAAACAGCGCCTTATGGTTCTGGACGCGCCTGTTACCCCAAACGAATTTACATACTCAATCACCCCGAATACGACACCGATACCCTAAAACAGGAATATGCGCGCGACCACAGCAAAGACCCGAATTGGCCTCTGCCGCATCACTACTTTCCGGGTGACGACCCCACGCGCGAACCCCTAAATCGCTGGCGGCATACGGCGCAGATCTACACCAACTGGGTCCACGCCGTGTACGAGGCGACGCCTTACGAGCTAGCAAATATTCCGAACCCACTCGCAAAATAAGCCGCTATTAGGCCGGGCTCAAGCCATGCGCAAATGCGCCCATCATTTTTTCAACTTTTCTCAGCGTGGAGCCGCCATTCGGAATGCTATACCGTTCATAATTCGTGCCCATCAACACTTTAAAACCTTGCAGTGTCTGATAAGTAATATAATGCTTCATGGTCCCAAATAACTCTTCTTGTGAAAGAGGTTTTAACGGATTTCCTGACGTTACATCCGGATTTCCTGAAGATGCGATGTGGCGCAATGCGGATAATCTGCGCGCGCTGTTTCTACATTCGTACCTCATATACGCCCTGAACAGGGATTGTAGGGGCTGTAACGGTAAATCGTGATTTCTGAGCTTGTGTGCTGAATCTAGAGCGAAATTGATATCCCGGTAAGCTTGAGCAAGATATTCTGATGCGCCTCTGTTGTAACAGGCAAATCCCAGATACTGATAAGGAATTGCTTTTCTGGTAAAAGCTGCGACATACAAAGCGGCTTCGTGAAACTGAAACACGTCAGCGTTGCCGCCCAATGACAAATAAGCTTGTCTGGCGGAAAGCATGCTGCGATACGAACATAAATCGTATTTGCCCTGCTTCAGAACTTCTCCCGCTCCCCCATTCTGTAGACAAGTGAGCGCTAGCAAGATGCGTTGGAGAAGAATGAAGTTGTCAAACCCATGAGCGGAGCGGTATCGGTCAATCCCCATCGCTTCAAGGGGAATTTTTGTGGACTCGCGCAGTCTGTAAGACAGGGAACGCCGTGGATCAGGAAGAATAAAAATAATTCTATTTTCACTGGAATCGCGCAGCAACAACTCTCCGACCATCAAGATGTTGTAGGCGCTGTTATTTTTCAGAGCATCATAATGCTGCCGAGGAAGCATTTTCTGGATCCTGCGCATCGCTGCAGTGCGCATCGAAGCCGCGTCCGCTTGACAATCAAGATCAAGCGGATCGAGATACAACGACTGAATGGACGACACGGCTAACACCTGTGCCCATGCTGATAAAGTAGGAATGCCTCCAATAATAGCTTCAGCGGTCAAAGTTTCATCGGGAGCAAATAAATCAGGCATACTAATAATCCAAAAAATTACAGAAATAACTTGTTAAACAATCATATACCCATCGCGTATGAAGAATTGGCGTCGCCTTGCCACAAGCAAGGCGCGACTCCCTTGCCCCCGCGAGTGGGGAGAGGGGCGTTACTCCGCGCCATCGGCGAAAATGCTCCCAACTCTTTATGCGCGATGAATATATAACAAGTTTCCTTGTAATGCAAAAAGACTCGCCGCGCCACTTTAGTCAACAAATGCTGAAAAAATGACGCGGTCGCCTGCCTTGATGCCGCGCTTGGTAAAACCGCCATCCTCAATTTCCAGAACCGCGCGCGCTGGCGCATCTGAAGACATCTGGCGCAGATCAAGCGGCACAGCATGCGTGATGATTTTGATGATAACGCCGCGTCGATCGAGAAAGCCAACATCAAGGGGAATGTAGGTGTTTTTCATCCACATATTCAGCATGATGTCCTGATCCCAAAGGAACAGCATGCCGCTATTCTTTGGAAGTTTGCGTAGGAACATCAGCCCATAGGCTTTTTGCTCAGGCGTATGCGCAATCTCCAGATCGAGAGGAAATGTCGCGCCATCGTTGCGCAGGATCGTCACGGATGCGCGCTCGAAAATTGGCCTTTTGACGGGCGGCGCGTTCAAAGCGGAATAGGCCAGCGCAAAAACAAGCGTAGCCGCTCCGAAGACGATAATGCCCATCATCAGGCGAGGCCAAAGATTAGAAAAAGTGACTTTCATGTCATCAAGCGCGTTGCAGGGAATGATCGGCCTGTTGAACCAGCTCAGCCAGAATTCCCGTAGCGGATTGTTCCGCCTTGACCAAGCCGACGCTCTGCCCTGCCATCACGGAACCATTGTCGACATCGCCATCAATCACGGCGCGGCGCAGCGCTCCGGCCCAGAAATGCTCAATCTCAAGCTGCGCCTGCTCTTTAGTCAGCTCGTTGCGATCAAATCGCTCGACCACCTCGCGTTGTTTCTCAAGAAAACGCCGTGAGGCCTGATTAGCAAGCGCCCGAACCGGAATAATGGGAAACCGCGTATCAATCTGGACTGATGGCACGGCATCGCGCGCGGCAGCGCGGATAAAGGCCTTCTTAAAATTTTCATGCGCAATGCACTCGCGCGCGCAGACAAAGCGCGTTCCAAGTTGCACGCCCGACGCTCCCATCTCAAGATACGAGACGATGGCTTCGCCTCGCCCGATGCCCCCGGCCACGAACACGGGAACATCGCGAATCTCCGGAAGAATCTCCTGCGCGAGCACCGACGTGCTGACCGGACCGATATGCCCACCCGCTTCCATGCCTTCGATGATAAGCGCATCCACGCCCATTCTAACAAGCTTTTTGCCAAGCGCGACTGTTGGGGCGAAGCACATCAATTTCATATTGTGGCTTTTGATTTTCTGCACAGCCGATGCCGGAGGCAAGCCTCCCGCTAGAACGACATGGCCCACGCCTTCTTCCACGCAAACATCCACAAGGAGATCAAGTTGCGGATGCATCGTAATGAGATTAACGCCAAATGGCGCGGAAGTCAGCCCGCGCGTCCCCCGTATCTCTTCCCTCAAGAGCTCCGGCGACATCGAACCACAGGCGATAATGCCAAAGCCGCCGCCATTGGAAATCGCCGACACAAGATGGCGCTCGGAAATCCAACTCATAGCGCCGCCCATGATCGCAAGCGGAACTCCGAAGAAATCCGCGCCACGCTTCCATAGTTTGTGCAGGGCAGGAGAGGGAACCACCGAATCTACCATGGAGCTACCTCGCCATTGTATCTAAAGAACCCGCCAGATTGTTTAAGAGTAAGATCGGCAATGACTTTGCGCATCCCGGCCACACTCTTTTCAGGCAGCAATGTGGCCCCCGATCCCCCCATATCGGTGCGTACCCAGCCCGGCGAAAGACTTGCGAGGATAACACCGGAGTTTCGTAGCATCTCGGAAATACTCCTCATGGCGGCGTTAAGCGCGGCCTTGCTGCTTCGATAGCCCATATACTCAGGCCCTGTTTGCTCCAGCGATCCCCATCCGCTTGAAATCATCGCTATTTTGCGAGTCGTACCGCGCATGATCTGGGGAAACAGCGCTTGTGTCAGCATCACGGGCGCGACCGTATTGGTTTGAAGAATGCGCATCCATGCCTCGGCGTCAATGGTCCCAAAGCTCTGGGCAGGATCGTTGGCTTCGGCTGTGCAGGGTTGAGCGGTGCCGGTGAGAATGCCCGCGTTGTTGATCAGCACATCAATCGCTTCTTCGGAGAACCGAGAAGACAGAGAAGCGACAGAATCGCCATCATTGACATTCAGCGGCTCAATCCGAATACCAGGCTTGCTTTTCGCCAGATCGATCAAGGCTTCCGCCTGATCGGGCAAGCGGCACGTTGCGATCACCTTCCACCCATCCGTTGCATACTGTCGCGCGAACTCAAGGCCAATCCCGCGATTAGCGCCTGTTACCAACACTGTAGACATTCATGACCCCGCATAAGACTAACACATAACCCCTGTCTATTATCATTCGCCAAAAGATAATGCGAGACGCAATACGAGCAAAATGCAGCCTCCGGACCGTACTCGCCTCAAAATCCGAGAATAATTTCCAAATCGCTGTGTCATCTTACACGAAACCAAAGGACGAGCGTGGCAACGAGCGTCTTTGCAAAGAACCCTTTAAGGCGACGAAGTGACCCAGAGCCCTGTGGGCCAGCCTCACCAATTCTGGATTGCCGCGCCGCCAATGATGCTGGGGTTTGAGAGTTACCAAATCACCCCCCCAACAAAAACCGTAAGCGGAACGATATATGGGGGTGCTGCTGAAGTCTTAGTGATTGCTTGCAGCAAGGCAAAATCGCGTGAGCTTGGGATCGGAGTAATAAATTATTCAGGATTTAACCTTAATCTGAATAAAGCAGCAGATACGCAGAGCTTTCACGCAGTTTCAGAAACAGTTGGTCGAGTCAGTGAGGAGTTGTCGCTATGCCTGTCGATATGAATATGAATATCCTGATCGTGGATGATTACAAGACGATGCTGCGTATCATTGAGAATCTTCTAAAGCAGCTAGGTTTCAAGAACATCTTTCAGGCGACGGATGGCAGCATGGCGCTAAAGATGCTGCGAGAGGGAAATTATGGTCTCGTCATATCCGACTGGAATATGCTGCCCATGACAGGACTTCAGCTGCTGAAGGAAATTCGCGCCGATGCCAAGCTAAAACCAATGCCCTTCATCATGATCACAGCGGAAAGCAAAACGGAAAACGTCGTTGCGGCCAAAGAAGCGGGCGTGAACAACTATATTGTCAAGCCGTTCAATGCTGAAACGCTCAAACAAAAGCTGGTCACTGTTATCGGCACGTTCTAAATGTTCTTGAGGAGGGTTCCGTGGGCGACACGCTACAATGTAAGGACTATCTGAGTAACCGCCTGAAACAGGAAATCAAGGCAGCGCACGAGGCGATCAAAAATCCGTTATCGCCGGAAGAAGTAGCGGGCATTGTGCGGCAAGTCATCGAGTCCATGGAAGGCGATATTTCGCCCAGCGACTTGAAATTTTATTCCGAGTTGGAAGAACTAGCCCGCTATATCCGGCAGGCTAAGCACGACATCGCTTCCATCAAACCGAAAGATATCAGCACTGATTATATCCCTACCGCGACCGACGAACTCGATGCGGTTGTTGGCGCGACGGAAGACGCGACGAATAAAATCATGGACGAATGCGACAAGCTGACGCTGCTAGCGGATCTCTGCGTCGAAGACGTCAAAAATAAATTAACCGAATGCGTGACGCATGTTTTTGAAGCCTGTAATTTTCAGGACGTAACCGGCCAGCGAATCACCAAAGTCGTTGAAACGCTCAAGCACATAGATTCGCGTGTCGAAGCGCTGGTTCATGCCATGGGCGACGAAATCCATCGCGGCGAAGGCGGAACCAATGGCCACCAATTACATAATATCCATGGAGCAAATCCAGAAAAGGGATTGTTAAACGGCCCGCAATTGCCGCAAAACGCCATATCGCAAGACGATATTGATCGCTTGCTGTCAGGCGAGTGACGAACCGACCTGACACGTGGGAAGCGTGAGGCGCCATGACGCAAGATCAGCCTTCGCGCGTTCCGTATAGACGCGCTTCCTCTCGCGCCCGCCATGAGAGCAAACAATCGGCGGGAACAATCCGAAATTAATGTTCATAGGTTGAAAAGTCTCCGCTTCGGCCCCGCCGGTAATATGCGCGAGCAAAGCCCCCAAAGCAGTCGTGCGCGGCGGCGCTGCGCTGGGAATGCCGCGAGCATCGCCAACTGAGAACAATCCCGCCAGCAAGCCAATAGCCGCTGATTCAAGATAGCCTTCGACGCCGGTAACCTGTCCTGCAAAGCGAAGCGTCGGCCTTGCCTTAAGCCGTAAGCGCTCATCCAGCAACAAAGGGCTGTTCAAAAAAGTGTTGCGATGCAGCCCGCCGAATCGCGCGAACTCGGCATTTTCCAGTCCAGGAATCGTCCGAAACACGCGCGCCTGATCCGCGTGTTTCATCTTGGTCTGAAACCCGACGAGGTTATAGAGCGTGCCAAGCGCGTTATCTTGCCGCAACTGCACCACGGCATAGGGACGCTTGTTCGTATGGGGATTGGTCAGTCCCACAGGCTTCATCGGCCCGTAACGCAACGTGTCCAAACCGCGCTCCGCCATCACCTCGATTGGCAAACATCCTTCGAAATACGGCGTGGACTTCTCCCAATCCTTGAATTCAGTCTTCGGCGCTGCAATCAGCTCGGCGATAAACTTCTCATATTGTTCTTTGTTCATCGCGCAGTTGATGTAATCGGAACCCGTGCCTCCCGGTCCTACCTTGTCATAGCGCGATTGCATCCATGCGCTGCCCATGTCGATGCTGTCGCGGTTCACGATAGGAGCGATAGCGTCGAAGAACGACAAGGCTTCCTGTCCCGTCAGCGTCCTAATCGACTCCGCTAGCGGTTCAGATGTAAGAGGGCCTGTGGCGATAATGTAAAGATCTTGATCTGAAGCAGGATCGGGCAGCGCGGTCAGTTCCTCGCGCTTGATCGTAATCAGCGAATGTGAGGTCAGAGCGTCCGTGACAGCCAGCGCGAACGCCTCGCGGTCAACGGCCAACGCGCCGCCCGCAGGTACTTTGTGAGCATCGGCGCAACGCAGAATCAGGGAATCGCAACGCCGTAGCTCCTCATGCAACAAGCCGACGGCGTTGTATTCGTGATCGTCTGAACGGAAGGAGTTGGAGCAAACCATTTCCGCAAAATGATCACTTTTGTGCGCGTCCGTCGATCGCGCAGGCCGCATTTCATGCAACGTGACCGGAACTCCCGCTTGAGCAATCTGCCACGCGGCCTCGCTTCCGGCTAACCCTGCGCCAACTACGTGTATTTGTTCCATACTGCTTTTCCTTCAAAATGCCATCGCCCCTGCCTTACGACAGGGGCGATGCAGACTCACTAAACTATGTCTTTAGTCTTTAGGACGAATAGTACATATCGAACTCAATCGGATGCGGAGCCATGCGGAAACGATCCCACTCCTCGCGCTTCAGATCAAGATAGGCGTCGATCATGTCCTTCGAGAACACATCGCCCTGCAACAGGAACGCGTGATCGGTTTCAAGCGCTTGAATAGCCTGCTCAAGCGAGCCGCACACCGTTGGAATTTTCGCAAGCTCTTGCGGATCAAGATGATAAAGATTCTTGTCCGCTGCCTCTCCGGGATGGATCTTGTTCTTGATCCCATCGAGACCGGCCATCAGCATCGCCGCGAAAGCAAGATACGGATTGGCGCATGGATCGGGGAAACGCACCTCGACGCGCTTGCCTTTGGGGCTTGTCACGTACGGAATGCGGCATGACGCCGAACGGTTGCGCGACGAATAAGCCAACAGCACCGGAGCTTCATAGCCCGGCACAAGCCGCTTGTAGCTGTTCGTCGTCGGGTTGGTGATCGCGTTGATCGCCTTGGCATGTTTGATAATGCCGCCAATGTAGAACAGCGCCGTTTCGGATAATCCCGCATACTTGTCGCCCGCGAACAGCGGCTTGCCGCCCTTCCAGATCGACTGGTGCGTATGCATGCCCGACCCGTTGTCGCCGAACACAGGCTTCGGCATAAAAGTTGCCGACTTGCCGTAATTCGCCGCGACGTTGTGCACCGCGTACTTGTAAATCTGCATATTGTCGGCGCATTTCACGAGCGTCGAGAACTTGATGCCAAGCTCATGTTGAGCGGAAGCAACTTCGTGGTGATGCTTTTCGATTTCAACGCCCATTTGCGCGATGACGGAAAGCATTTCGGTGCGCAGGTCTTGGGCGCTGTCGACCGGATTGATCGGAAAGTATCCGCCCTTGACGCGGGGGCGGTGGCCAAGATTCTTTTCCGGATAGTCCGTGCCGGAGTTATGCGGGTTCTCTTCCGAGTCGGTGCTGTAGAAGGTATGGTGAGGATCGACCTTGAAACGCACATCGTCGAACACGAAAAACTCGGCCTCTGGGCCGAAGTATGACGTGTCGCCCATGCCGGAAGACACCAGATACGCTTCTGCCTTTTTCGCGATGGAGCGCGGGCAGCGCAGATAGGGCTTGCCCGTCGTAGGTTCCCATACATCGCAGTAAACCGCGACCGTCGGTTCGGCATAGAAGGGGTCCATCACAGCCGTTTCGGTGTCGATCTGCAAAATCATGTCCGATTCGTTGATCGCCTTCCACCCTGAGATGGAAGAGCCATCGAACATGATGCCGTCTTTCAGAGCTGCGTCGTCGATCGTCTCGATATGTTGCGTAAGATGCTGGAGCTTGCCGCGCGGATCGGTGAAGCGCAGATCCACAAACTTGGCGTCGTGTTTCTTGATAAGGGCAGATAATGCGTTGGAGGCGGGCGTTGTGCTCATGATCCGTTGATCCTCGTGGGGTTGGGGGTTCGGGAACTTACTGCCTGCGTCTTTGCCTTGATCTTGTGAATACATGAATAAATTGCCTTGCGGCATCCTAAATCTAGCCAAGGCTGCGCAGGCTATGCCACGTATTTAAGCTCTTGACAAATTTGGCAGAATTGGTGAATAAGTTAAATCTGGAAGGCTGTACGCTAAAGCGCAGCGTTCAACAAGCGAAAATTCGCCCTTGCGTAAGCCGTAAGCCTGAGACATATGTGTTTGCAGAAGTCAGACCTCAAGAATTGGGAACGCCCAATCCGGCCCCACAGCCGATGATTTGGGCGTTTTTGCTTCGCGGCAGAGGCTTGAGGGAGGACTGATAAATACGATGGTGGCTGTAGCTCAGCTGGTAGAGCCCTCGGTTGTGGTCCGAGTGGTCGTGGGTTCGAGCCCCATCAGCCACCCCATTCTTGATGACATAGCCATTACACAACCAAAAGGCCTATATTCTGGGTTCGATTTTTATGTCCAACGCCAAACACCCGCCAAATGCTGATCGAGAAGAATTCTGCATAGCCGTTTGGGTTGATTATGCGGCGCTGCAAGTCCCTGTAGATAGCGTTATAGGCGACCTGCCTGAGGCTGATAAAATCTCGATAACGCTTAAATGGGCGGAAATCGAAACGCTGGCAAAATTTGACGGCGTAGAAGCCTACCATGTCCTCAACAGCATCCCCAAAGACAGCTCACCAGCACTGCTAGCAAGAATAAATAATTATGGTATCTGCATAGACAATAGAAAAAAACCGCGAGGTGGCCCCTATCTACCCCGCCAATACCTTGCTGCCACAATATGATCCCGCTATCCACGATCACGGCTACGATCACAGGCTAGTCGACTAAATCCGCCGCAATTGATATAGTAGTCTGCTGAAAAACGTTTTTGGAGGCGCTGGTGCTTATAGAAAAAGAAAAATGTGATGCCCGCCTTCGCGGGCATGACGCTTGTTTTTATTGAGAAATTTTCCTCAGCTAGTGTTGTCACACCCGCGGGTGTCCCATGTGGTTTTTGCGCCTTCCTGATGAGTTTTTCAGCAGACTGCTAGTCTGATATCGTTGTTAAGCAAAGAGCGTTATGCTCAACTTTCTGCCGAATGGTAAGATCGGCATGCAAAAAACTAAAGATTCGCCAAACCTTAAAACAAAAACAGCTATGCGTTTACGCGCGCGCAATCTTCCTTCTGCGGCTCCAGACGGCTAACCGATATGCGACCTTTTCGCGCTTGAGCAAGGTCGTATGACGCTTGCATCCTGAGCCAGAAGCCAGCATCGGAACCGCCCAAAGCAGCCTCCAGCCTCAAAGCCATATCAGGCGTTACTGCGCAACGCCCTGATACGACGCGATGCAGTTGCTGACGCGTGACGCCAAGCGCCTTGGCTGCCTGCGCAACCGAATAGCCAAGAGCGTCAAGATCATCCTTGATGAGCGTTCCGGGATGGGCGGGGTTCTTCATCGGCATGGTGTCCTCCTAATGATAATCAACCAGATCAACGTTGACGACATCCTCGCCCTCGAATGTGAAAACAATGCGCCAGTTAGCCCTTACAGTAACTGCCCATGCGCCTTTACGATCGCCTTTGAGTGAGTGTAGACGAAAGCTTGGCCTTTCAAGGTCGCGCGGTGATTGTGCCTGATCTATCGCGGATAGAAGCGTGCGAATGCGCTCAACATGCTCAGAGGGCAATAACCGCTTGTTGTCATCAAAATGAAATTTCTTCAAGCCTTTATGGCGAAAGCTTAAGATCATGATTATGTCCGAACGTCACCGCGTATGTGTAGCACAACATGTTACAAAAGTCAAGCGCAAAAAAACCTGACTTGACCCGCCCCCAACATTGTCCGACACATATTGTGTCACGCCAATGCGCATCTCTTGACCCACTGCAATGCCACATAGCATCCTCTACACTCCTGCATGGAACGCCCACGCCCTCCTGACCTGCGACGAAATGCGCCGCGCGGAGCAAGAAACTTATGCGCAAGGCGTCGAAAGCTACACCCTGATGTGCCGCGCGGGCGAAGCCGTTGCGCAGCATATCCTTGATCGCTCCACGCCGCGCAAAACCATCGTTCTCTGCGGTCCCGGCAATAACGGCGGCGACGGCTATGTCTGTGCAGAAGCCCTGCGCGGCAAAGGCTGGGATATCACAGTGGCTATCCTCCAGCCCGCGACGCAAGCGCTTCCCCCCGACGCCGCGCGCGCGGCGCAAGCATGGCAAGGCCCGACAGTTGCCTGTGAGAGTCTGTCGTTCGACGACTATAAACTCGTCGTCGATGCTTTGTTTGGCGCTGGCCTTAAACGCCCGCTCGAAGGCCTCGCGCTCCGAACATTGGAAAAACTCGCGCAAGCCGCGACTCGCGTGGTCGCCGTCGATTTGCCAAGTGGCCTAGACGGCGACAGCGGAAAAATTCTTGGCCGTGCGCCGCAAGCCCAATCCACAGTGACGTTCTTCCGTAAAAAGCGCGGCCATCTACTGGAGCCGGGCGCGTCGTTGTGTGGCGAAATCATCGTCGCGGATATCGGGATCGCGCCGCAAACTTTGGCGAAGCTTAATCCCCTGGCAGCGGAAAACGCGCCTGAACTATGGCACAACCAGTTCCCGTATCCGACCGTTGCAGGACATAAATACACGCGCGGACATGCGCTTATCTACGGCAGCGCAGCAATGACGGGAGCTGCGCGACTCGCCGCCCGCGCGGCGCAGCGCATGGGGGCAGGGGTCGTGACCGTCGCAAGCCCCACAAGCGCCTTGCCGATCTACGCAGCCACGCTCGAAAGCGGCATCGTGCAACCAGTCGATGAACTCCGCGCATGGCAGTGCCTATTTGCCGATTCGCGCCGCAACGTGATCTTGATTGGGCCAGGATTAGGCATTGGAGCGCTGCAGAGGGACATGGTTCTTGCCGCGCTCGAAAGTGGCAAAACCTGCGTGTTGGACGCCGATGCCCTGACAAACTTCGAAAACGAGCCGCAAACTCTGCTGCGTGCCCTGCATCCCGGTTGCGTCCTCACGCCGCACGAAGGCGAATTTGCGCGAATTTTTGAGACTCGTATCGACTCGCGCGAAGACAAAATGTCGCGTGCCACAAAGGCGGCTGATTTAGCCCACTGCTGCATACTCCTGAAAGGAGCCGACACCATGATCGCCGCGCCGGAAGGCCATGCCGTCGTTAACCATAACGCGCCTCCGTGGCTAGCGACCGCCGGAGCAGGCGACGTTCTGGCAGGCCTGATAACGGGCTTAACTGCGCAGAAAATGCCGATTTTCCAAGCATCTTGCGCGGCGGCATGGATTCATGGAGACATCGCGGCCCGGTTTGGTTCCGGCCTGATCGCCGAGGATTTGGTAGATGGAATCCCCGCCGCGCTAAAAAGCTTGTCTGTGCAGTCCAGCATAGTATAAACCGCTGATCCGGAAGTGGTGAGAGGTGGACAAAGCGGGCGTGGCGGAACTGGTAGACGCGCTGGATTTAGGTTCCAGTGATCAAAAGTCGTGGGGGTTCAAGTCCCTCCGCCCGCACCATACCACCGAAATTTGGTGGCAATGCCATGGCGCATTGTCAAAGATTGCAGATCATTTTTTCGCAACCAACATCTGGCGATAAGCAAAAGGAATATAGCATGTTTACGGTGACAGAAGGCGATAAGCAGGGACTCAAGCGCGAATTCACCATCAAGGAAACAAGCGCGGCCATAGAGGGACTCGTTCTCGAAAAGATCAAAGAAATGAACGAAAAGGCCAACATTTCTGGATTCAGGCCAGGCAAGGCTCCTCTCGTGATCGCGCAGCAGCGATTTGGGGCGACGGCGCGCTCCGAAGCCATGCAGCAATTTGTGGACGATGCCGTAAAGCTGGTCCTGAGCGAGCGCAACATGCGCCCTGCCATGCAGCCAAAAATCCAGATGATTAGCGCCGAGCAGGGTAAGGATATCGAATTCAAACTTTCGTTGGAAATTCTCCCTGACGTTGCCATCAAGGATTTTACGTCAATCGCGCTAGACCGCTTCACCGCCGACGTCGAAGACAAGGACGTTGAGGAAGCCGTTATGCGCATCGCCAAATCCTTGCTGAAAGCCACGCCGGTAACCGATGGCCGCGCGGCGAGCAAAGGCGATACGGTCATCATCAATTTCGATGGCACAGTCGATGGCATTGCGAAGCCGGGCATGAAGGGTGAAAACCACCCGCTGGAGCTAGGTTCCGGCAGCTTTATTGATACATTCGAAGATCAACTGGTCGGATCAAATGTTGGCGACAAGAAGAACGTCAAGGTAACCTTCCCGGACCAATATCACGCGCAGGATCTTGCCGGGAAAGATGCGGTCTTCGCCGTCGAGGTCAAGGAAGTGCGCGAGCCACGTAAGATCGAGCTGAACGATGCGGCCGCAAAAGAAATGGGTTTCCCGTCGCTCGACAAGCTGCGCGAGCGCGTGAAGGGTGATCTGGCCAAGCACTATGCATCCGTCACCCGTTCCATCGTCAAAAAGCAACTGATGGACAAACTCGCGGAAATGTATCGCTTCGAAGTTCCAGAAAGCATGATGGCGCGTGAATTTGGCACCATTTGGAACCAGATACAGGTCATGAAGGAGCGCCAAGAACTACCGCCGGAAGATGCCGCCAAGAGCGATGACGAACTGAAGAAAGAATACAGCGATATTGCGCATCGCCGCATTCGTCTTGGCCTCGTGCTGGCCGAAATCGCGCGCGCCAACAAGATCGACGTACACGAAAAGGAACTGCGTAACGCGCTCGTCGCCGAAGTGCAACGCTACCCAGGCCGCGAAAAGGAAGTCTTTGATTACTATACGCAAAACGAAGGCGCGATTGAACAGCTACGTGCGCCAATTCTGGAAGAAAAAGTCGTTGATTACATCCTCAAGCAAATCAAGGTAACCGAGAAGAAGGCCTCCTCCGAAGAACTGCTGAAGATGCCAGAAGAAATGGCCTGAATTCAAAAGCCTTCCAGCTAAAAGCCTGCGGTTAGCCATAGCTGCAGGCTTTTTTTATGTTATATACCTCTCGCACCTGAAGAGTTGGGAACGATTCCGAGGCAAGCGCAGCGTAAAGCCCCTCTCCCTCCTTGGGAGGGAGAGGGGTTTGGGGTGAGGGTGGAGTTTGGATTCACGCGATAGACTCGCCCCCTCACGGGGGCGAGGGAGTCGCGCCTGTCTTGTGGCAATGACTCACCAACTCTTGAAGAGTTAGAAGTATACTCTGTACGATTGAAAACCCGAAAAAGCAAAAAGGGCTGTCATTCCGCACGAAGCTTCCGCACGAAGCTTCCGACCGAAGGTCGGAAAGCGGAGCTGCGGAATCCGATTTGTTGATAACCTCATGAAAAACATCGGATTCCGCATAAATTTTCTTATCAGCTTGCTTGCAAGCCGAACAGAAAATTTTGCGGAATGACGGTCCTTTTTTCGGGTTTTCGAGGAAACGGAGTATAGTCGCTTACCTGTGCTGGTGGTCGCGCCACAACTGCTCCATTTTGAGAATCGTGAATGAAGTCGACCAGCCGATCATCATCAAACCGACAAGCGTCTCCGTCGCGCTGACGCTCGCAAGCGCGCCTTGCGGGTGCCAAAGCGGATCTCCGACAGATGTATACCGAACCGTGGAAAAAGTCAGATAGCTGTTGAGACTCCCGTCGAACCCGCCGACTATCGTCCCGAAACTGCCGAAATCGTTCATGGCCATATAGGCGAAGGCGAAAAGCCAAATTTCTGCGATATGGCCAAGCAGTAACATCCCGATAACAATCGCAGTAATGATTCGATGTTTGCGGAATCGCCTTTGCGCCCATGGCATAACGCGATCTGAAACCAAGAGCATTGTTTCGTAATGCAGAAAAACCGTCGCCGCGATTAACATCACGCCTATTATCCAACCCGTCAGCGCCATTTTGTACGCTCCCAAACACCCGCCGATACCGCATGTGATCACGCGCCGTCTATCCGCTTGCGGATGCAATCATAACACGGGTTATACACTCTTGCACTCTGCCGATAATCCGCTAACCTAACTAAGCAATGACCACCCCCGCAAGGAGTTTCACGCGATGTCGATACATACCCCAGAGCGCAGCCCGGTCGAAAAACTCAGCGCCCTCGTCCCCATCGTCATCGAGCAAACCGCGCGCGGTGAGCGCTCATTCGATATCTATTCTCGTTTACTCAAGGAACGAATCATCTTCCTCGTCGGGCAAGTTGAAGACCATATCTCAAGCCTCGTTTGCGCCCAGCTGCTGTTCCTCGAATCGGAAAATCCTGGCAAAGAAATCTCATTCTATATTAACTCGCCGGGAGGCGTTGTGACCTCTGGCCTCGCGATATACGACACTATGCAGTATATCAAAGCCCCGGTTTCGACGGTTTGCATTGGTCAAGCCGCCTCTATGGGCTCGCTGCTGCTGTGCGCGGGCGCAAAGGGCAAGCGTTATTCATTGCCAAACAGCCGAATCATGATTCATCAGCCCTCAGGCGGCGCCCAAGGGCAGGCGACCGATATCGAAATTCAGGCGCGAGAAATTCTAAAGTTGCGTCAGAGGCTTAATGAGATTTACGTCAAGCATACAGGACAAGTCGTCGACAAAATTGCCAATGCTGTTGAACGCGACAATTTCATGTCGCCGGAAGAAGCGAAAGCCTTTGGCCTAATTGACGAAGTGGTTGTAAAACGCCCCGGAGGCGCAGAATCAGAGAAGAAAGCAGCCTAAAGAAGCCTTTGCGCCGCGCACTGACAGCCGGATGCTAGAAAATGTGGCCCGCAAGGACCGATTAAGAATCCGGTAACCTGCGGAGCCTAGACTTCCAAAAGGGACAACCTTCATGCGAGTGGTAGTGACAAGATGACTAAATCTAGCGCAAGCGATTCAAAAAATACGCTCTACTGCTCTTTTTGCGGCAAAAGCCAGCACGAAGTGCGCAAGCTCATCGCGGGCCCAACCGTGTTTATCTGCGATGAATGCGTCGAGCTGTGCATGGACATCATTCGCGAAGAAAGCAAGACAACGCTAGTCAAGAGCAAAGATGGCGTGCCGCCGCCGAAGGATATTATGGCGGTTCTTGATGACTACGTCATCGGGCAGGAACATGCCAAGCGCGTGCTTTCGGTCGCCGTGCATAACCACTACAAACGTTTGGCGCATGGAGCGCGCAACTCAGATGTGGAGTTGGCGAAATCGAATATTTTGCTGGTTGGCCCAACGGGCTGCGGCAAAACGCTGCTCGCGCAGACCTTGGCGCGAATCATTGACGTGCCATTCACAATGTCCGATGCGACAACGCTTACCGAAGCGGGGTATGTTGGCGAAGACGTTGAAAATATTATCTTGAAACTTCTGCAAAACGCCGATTACAACGTTGAACGTGCGCAGCGCGGCATCGTTTACATAGACGAAATCGACAAGATTAGCCGAAAGTCAGACAACCCGTCGATCACGCGCGACGTGTCGGGCGAGGGCGTGCAACAAGCCTTGCTGAAGATCATGGAAGGCACCATAGCTTCCGTACCCCCTCAGGGCGGTCGTAAACATCCGCAGCAGGAATTTCTGCAGGTTGACACGACCAACATCCTATTCATTTGTGGCGGCGCGTTCGCGGGCCTCGAAAAAATCATCTCGGCGCGAGGACGCGGCAGCTCAATCGGTTTTGGAGCGGACGTGCGCGGGCCAGATGATCGCCGTACGGGAGAAATCCTGCGCGAGTGCGAGCCGGAAGATTTGCTGAAATTCGGCTTAATTCCGGAGTTCGTAGGCCGCTTGCCTGTGGTCGCGACGTTGTCCGATCTCGACGAATCGGCGCTGATCGACATCCTGACTCGGCCGAAGAATGCGCTGGTTAAGCAGTTCCAGCGCCTCTTCGAAATGGAAGATATCCAGCTCGACGTGACCGAAGATGCGCTAAAAGCCATTGCCAACAAGGCTATTGCGCGTAAAACCGGCGCGCGCGGCCTGCGCTCCATTATGGAGAACGTGCTGCTCGATTCGATGTACGAGCTCCCCGGCTCGACCGATGTCGAAAAGGTCGTCATCAATGGCGATGTCGTTGACGGCAAGGCAAAGCCACTTTACGTCCACGGTGAGCCCAAAGAATCCAAAGCGCCGATGGCCGCGAAAGCATAGCGCAAGACTACGCATTTAGCCATGTATCGCGATTTTGCCGCCTTATCTTGCGATAAAGACCCCTCTGCGCGTCACAGAAGTTATCTGGCCACTTCGGCAGGGGGCAAAAGCCTAATTAACCAAACTATAGCTGATGCTCCACAGCGCGGTGTCACGCCCGCGAAGGCTGGCGTCCAGCCCCTGTCCTTGACGCAGGCGCTTTGCTTGCATGTTTAGCGCTTGTTCTCCTCAATAGCAGGAGATGTACACCCGCCGGAGCCAGTCCTCGCGGAGGCGGGGACGCGTGTGACGCTTTGCTATCGGCGGATTTTGCTAATTCTTCACATGCGATAGGTAGATCATTATTTGCGCCCCATCTAGCCATCAGTTAACCATTCTGCTACATTGCATTTTGCAGCTTTGAGCCTGCAACCGCCAAAAACTTGTATATTTCACCGCTGCGCCTATTTTCTTCACCAATTTCCCTTGACGTACAGCAAAATAACACTTAAAAGAACCACTGCTTTTCTGAAGCCGGTGGTGGAGACACCTGCGCCGATAAAGTTTATGTGGCGCAAACGCGATCCAAACGCGGCTAAGGATATTGCAATACAAGCATAATTCGCTCAATTCGCGCTTATTGAGGGCTGATTATCATCGGCCTTGACATCTGGCGGCGACAGGCGGATGTGAAGAGGCAGGGAAGACATCGCTGGATCAAGCGCATTCAGCATGACGGCCATAGCCACGGGACGCAAAAAGTGAGCGCCCCAAGGTGGATTTTGTGCTTTGCACATTTGGAGATTGAAGAATGCCTACAGTGAACCAGCTGATTCGCAAAAAGCGCAAGCCGCAAAGCGCGCGCGACAAAGTTCCTGCTCTTCAGGAATGCCCGCAAAAACGCGGCGTCTGCACACGCGTCTACACGACGACGCCCAAGAAACCAAACTCAGCTCTTCGTAAGGTCGCGCGCGTTCGCTTGACCAACGGGCATGAAGTCATCTGCTACATCCCCGGAGAGGGACACAATTTACAAGAACACTCCGTCGTGATGATTCGCGGCGGTCGTGTTAAAGATCTTCCCGGTGTCCGCTACCACATCGTTCGCGGCACGCTGGACACGCAGGGAATCAAGGATCGTAAGAAGCGCCGTTCATTGTACGGCGCGAAGCGTCCGAAGTAATCATTGGGGCTGGCTTATGGAAATATCTATGAACGCCGAACTCGTCAAAACGCAACAAATGTTGCGCGCAATTGAGGGAAGCGATGGGGGTAAGGTATCACAGGAATTAAGGCAAGCGCTTGAATTATTTCGCGGGATATTAAATCCCAAGCGAAATGATCAAGGAGCTTCTAAAAATGCGGCTCAGAAGCCGCAAATATTAATCGCCTAGAGGTAGAAATGGCTCGTCGTCACCGCGCAGAAAAACGTGAAGTGCTTCCCGATCCAAAATTCGGAGAAGTTCTGATCACCAAATTTATGAACGTCTTGATGTATCAGGGCAAGAAGTCTGCTGCTGAACACATCATCTATGGCGCTCTCGATAAGATTCAGCGTCAAGCCAAGAACGGCAACGCGCTTGAAGTCTTCAAGACGGCGCTTGAAAAAGTTCGCCCACATCTTGAAGTTCGTTCTCGCCGTGTTGGTGGCGCGACCTATCAGGTTCCGGTCGAAGTGCCTATGACGCGTGGTATAGCGCTCGCAATGCGCTGGATCATCAATGCCGCCCGTGCGCGTTCGGAACACACGATGATGGATCGACTCGCTGCTGAAATATGGGCCGCGTCAAACGACAATGGCACAGCTGTCAAGAAGCGCGAAGATACCCACCGTATGGCCGAGGCTAACAAAGCCTTCTCGCACTTTCGCTGGTAAGGACTTAAGGGAACTAACGACATGCCTCGCCAGACACCCATCGAACTATACCGTAATATCGGAATCATGGCACACATCGACGCCGGTAAAACGACGACGACAGAGCGCATTCTGTATTACACTGGCAAGTCCTACAAGATCGGCGAAGTGCACGAAGGCACCGCCACCATGGACTGGATGGAGCAGGAGCAAGAACGCGGCATCACGATCACGTCGGCGGCTACGACGACCTTCTGGCGCAACCACCGCATTAACATCATCGACACCCCAGGGCACGTGGACTTCACCATTGAGGTTGAGCGTTCTTTGCGTGTCCTCGACGGCGCCGTATGTGTCCTTGACGCCGTGTCTGGCGTTGAGCCGCAGACGGAAACGGTCTGGCGCCAAGGTGACAAATATCATGTGCCGCGTATGGTCTTCGTCAACAAGATGGACCGTATTGGCGCCAACTTCGACGCCTGCGTGGAGCAGCTCAAGGAAAGACTAGGCGCGAACCCGCTGGTGATTCAGTTGCCGATTGGCGCTGAAGCGGAATACAAGGGCATCATCGACCTTCGTCGTATGAAGGCAGTTGTGTGGGAAAACGAAGCTCTCGGCGCCAAGTTCCATGACGAAGAAATTCCTGCGGAACTAAAAGCCAAGGCTGAAGAATATCGCAAGAAGATGATCGAAACGGCTGTCGAAATGGACGACGTCGCGATGGAAGCCTACTTGGAAGGCAAGGAACCATCAGTCGAAACGCTTGACGCTTGCATTCGCAAGGGCGCGATCAAGATGAAGTTTGTGCCAACGCTTTGCGGCTCCGCCTTCAAGAATAAAGGCGTGCAGCCGATGCTGGATGCCGTAGTTGATTATCTGCCATCTCCTGTGGACATTGGCGAGGTCAAAGGCTTCAAAGTCGGAACCAAGGATCCGGACGAGCGTCCGCCAACAGACGACGCGCCGTTCTCGGCGCTTGCGTTCAAGATCATGACCGACCCGTTTGTTGGTTCGCTAACATTTACGCGCATATACTCAGGCAAGCTGGAAGCCGGAAGCTACGTGCAAAACACGATCAAGGATCAGCGCGAACGTATTGGTCGTATGCTCCTCATGCACGCCAACACGCGCGAAGAGCTCAAGGAAGCCTATGCTGGCGACATCGTAGCGCTCGCCGCGCTAAAGGAAACGACCACGGGCGACACGCTATGCGATTCTGCGAAGCCGATCGTTCTAGAGCGCATGGAATTCCCCGATCCCGTTATTGAAATGGCGATCGAGCCGAAGACCAAAGGCGATCAGGATAAAATGACGAACTCGCTCTTGCGCCTCGTGCAGGAAGACCCGTCATTCCGCCTCGCGGTGAACCACGAAACAGGTCAGACCGTCATCAAGGGTATGGGCGAACTGCATCTCGACATTAAAGTCGATATTCTGCGCCGCACCTACAAGGTCGATGTGAATGTCGGTGCGCCGCAGGTTGCGTATCGCGAAACGATTACACGCAAAACGACCGTCGACTACACCCATAAGAAGCAATCCGGCGGTTCTGGTCAGTTTGCTCGCGTAATCATTGAGTTTGAGCCTCTCCAGCCCGGCAGCGGTTATGAATTCGAAAGCAAGATCGTCGGAGGCTCAATTCCGAAAGAATACATTCCCGGAGTAGAAAAGGGTCTCGAAGCTTCGAAAGACACCGGAGTCATGGCAGGATTCCCAACCATTGACTTCAAGGCGAGGCTGATCGACGGTGCCTATCACGATGTCGACTCATCGGCCCTCGCATTTGAAATCGCCGCGCGCGCAGCATTCCGCGAAGGCATGGCGAAAGCGGGCCCGACGCTCCTAGAACCGATCATGAAGGTCGAAGTCGTCACGCCTGAAGACTTCATGGGCGATGTGATCGGCGATCTCAACAGCCGCCGTGGTCAAATTCAAGGAATGGATCAGCGCGGCAACGCGCGCACCGTCGATGCTCTTGTGCCGCTGGCCAGCATGTTCGGCTATGTCAACACGCTACGTTCAATGACACAGGGTCGCGCGATGTACTCGATGGAATTCGATCACTACGAACCGGTTCCAGCGGCGATTGCGCAAGAAATCAAGGCGAAGCTGGCAGGATAAGTAAACGCAAGATAATGCAAGGTAAATAGACGCAACAGCAACACACGCAGAGGAAAACGGAGAGTATCATGGCAAAGGAAAAATTCGATCGCAGCCTGCCGCATTGCAATATCGGCACCATTGGTCACGTCGACCACGGTAAAACGTCGTTGACGGCAGCGATCACGAAGATTCTGGCCAAGACGGGCGGCGCGACCTTCACCGCTTATGACCAGATCGACAAAGCCCCCGAAGAGCGCGCGCGCGGCATCACGATTTCGACGGCTCACGTCGAGTATCGCACAAAGAACCGCCACTACGCGCACGTCGATTGCCCCGGACACGCCGACTACGTCAAGAACATGATCACCGGCGCGGCCCAGATGGACGGCGCGATCCTCGTTGTCTCGGCTGCCGACGGCCCAATGCCTCAAACCCGCGAGCATATTCTTCTCGCGCGTCAGGTTGGCGTCCCGGCGATCGTCGTCTTCATGAACAAAATGGACATGGCCGACCCCGAACTGGCCGAACTCGTGGAAATGGAAATCCGCGATCTTCTAACCAAATACAACTTCCCCGGCGACAAAACCCCGATCATCCGTGGTTCGGCGCTCTGCGCGCTCGAAGACAAGAATCCGGAAATGGGCGAGCAGGCGATTCTCAAGCTTATGGAAGCCGTTGATGCCTTCGTGCCGCAACCGACACGTGACACCGACAAGCCGTTCCTGATGCCGATTGAAGACGTGTTCTCGATTTCTGGACGCGGTACAGTGGTCACGGGACGTATCGAACGCGGCGTTGTCAAGGTCAACGAAGAAGTCGAAATCGTCGGCATGAAAGCTACGACAAAGACGGTTGTGACAGGCGTCGAAATGTTCCGCAAGCTGCTCGATCAAGGTGAGGCTGGCGATAACATCGGAGCGTTGCTGCGTGGCACCAAGCGTGAAGAAGTCGAACGCGGTCAAGTTCTGGCCAAGCCCGGCACAATCACGCCGCACACCAAGTTCAAGGCTGAGTGCTACATCCTCACCAAGGACGAAGGTGGCCGTCATACGCCGTTCTTCACGCACTATCGCCCTCAATTCTACTTCCGTACGACGGACGTGACGGGTGAGGTCATGCTTCCGGAAGGCACCGAAATGGTTATGCCCGGCGACAACATCTCGTGCGAAGTGCACTTGATCGTACCGATCGCGATGGACGAAGGTCTCCGCTTCGCGATCCGCGAAGGTGGCCGCACCGTCGGCGCCGGAGTCGTGGCGAAGATCATCGAATAATTGGCAAACGAAATATGGGAGGCTCTCCCCGCGCCACTTAAAGGCGCGGGCAGAGTAAAAATATGAACGGACAAGAAACGACAAATGCGCAGAATAGCAATCAAAGAAAGAACGGCGGCGCGTGGCATGATTATTACATCGCTACGGGATATCTCTGTGGTAATTGCGGCATGACAAAAGGTAGCCCTTTAGCGCCGGAATTTAAGGGACGCAGTTGTACTTGTAAACAAAGCGTTGCGCTGCAGTGAAAGAAGCAAAGTATTAAGTCTATATGGTAGAAGGAAAGAGAATGAACACGCAAAAAATCAGAATTCGCCTGAAGGCGTTTGATCACCGGACACTGGATCAGTCAGTGATGGAGATCATCAGCACAGCCAAGCGCACGGGCGCGCAGGTGCGTGGGCCCATTCCGCTGCCAACATGGATTGAACGTTTTACTGTCAATCGCGGTCCGCACGTAGACAAAAAGTCCCGTGACCAGCTTGAAGTGCGTACGCATTGCCGCTTGCTCGATATTATTGAACCTACGCCACAAACAATTGATGCATTGTCGAAAATCGATCTTTCGGCTGGCGTCGAAGTTGAGATCAGAGTTTAAGGATAACGGTTATGACCCAAGCAAAACCACAACGCGCCGGAGCGATTACACAGAAGCTCGGCATGACGCGCGTATTTAATGAATACGGCGAGCATGTGCCTGTGACTGTGCTGAAGCTGGACGAGGTGCAGGTTACAGGCGCTCGTACAAAGGATAAGGATGGCTACGCAGCTGTGCAAGTCGGCTACGGCAAAGCTAAAATTAAGAACGTTTCGAAGCCAATGCGCGAAGTTTATGCGCAGTCGAAGATCGAGCCGAAGAAGAAGCTCGTAGAATTCCGTGTGGACGAGGCCAATATTCTCGAAATCGGAGCCCCAATTCTGGCCTCGCATTTCAAGACGGGCCAGTTTATTGACGTCACAGCGACCAGCATCGGAAAAGGCTTTATGGGCGTTATGCGCCGTTGGGGCTTCAAGGGATTACGCGCCTCGCACGGCGTCTCTATCTCGCACCGGAGCCATGGTTCGACCGGTTGCCGTCAGGATCCGGGCCGCGTCTTCAAGAACAAGAAAATGGCGGGACACACAGGCGTCAAGCGCATTACGACGCTGAATCTGCAAGTCGTCTCCGTAGACGACGAGCAGGGCGTAATTCTGGTTAAGGGCTGCGTGCCTGGCGCTACGGGCTGTTATGTGATGGTCCGCGACGCAATCAAGAACGTGAAGGCCAAGCAGCGTCCGCAGCATGCGGATGATGGCAAGAAAAAAGACGCCAAACCTGCCGCAAAGAAGTAGGGCAATAGGAAAGGCGTGAGGATTGAAAGATGAAAGCGACAGTAAAAAATCTAGATAATAAGGACGTCGGCCAGATCGACTTGCTGGACAACGTGTTCGCGCGCGAACCGCGCCGCGACATCCTGATGCGCTGCGATACATGGCACATGGCCAGACGACGCGCCGGGACCCACAAGGCAAAGGGCATCAGCGATGTCAGTGGCACAACTAAGAAGCCATGGGCGCAAAAAGGCACGGGCCGCGCGCGTCAAGGCAGCCTACGTTCGCCGCAGTTCCGCAAGGGCGGCGTGATCTTTGGGCCGATCGTTCGCGATCATGCCCATGATTTGCCGAAGAAAGTCCGCAAGCTTGGGCTTTGCATGGCGCTTTCATCTAAACAGATGGAAGGCAAGCTGATTGTGTTGGATCAAGCCAAGACGGACAGCTTGAAGACAAAAATCTTAATCAAGCAGCTCGAAGCCTTAGGCGCGGCCAAATCTGCGCTGATTATTGACGGCGCGAATCTGGACGTGAACTTCGTCAAAGCCGCGCGTAATTTGCCGCATGTGGATGTGCTGCCGGAACTCGGCGCGAACGTGCATGACATTTTGCGCCGCGACGTTCTGGTCCTGACCAGAAACGCCGTCGAGCAATTGCAAGAAAGGCTGAAATAATCATGTCGGTCGCTAAGAAACAACAATCTGCCAACTTGGCATCTTGCTACGATGTCATCGTCTCTCCGGTCATAACTGAAAAGGCGACGAACAATTCGCAGTATAATCAGGTAACGTTCCGTGTGCAAAAAAACGCGACCAAACCAGCAATAAAAACCGCGGTCGAAAAATTATTTAACGTCAAGGTCAAGGCGGTCAATACGCATAACCGTCAAGGTAAGACCAAGCACTTTCGCGGCAAGATCGGCTATCGCAGCGACGTGAAGTTTGCGATTGTGACGCTCGCCGAAGGTGACAAGATTGACGTGACGACCGGATTGTGAGTTGAGGAAAAACCATGGCATTAAAAACCTATAGCCCCGCAACCCCCGGCCTACGACAGGTCGTGAAGGTTGACCGTTCAGAACTCTGGAAAGGCAAGCCCGTCAAGTCTTTGACCGAAGGGCTGACCAACACAGGTGGACGCAACAACAAGGGCCGCATCACAACGCGCCATATCGGCGGCGGACATCCGCACCGTTATCGCTTGATTGACTTCAAGCGCAGGAAGTTTGACGTGGATGCGACGGTAGAACGCTTGGAATACGATCCAAACCGTACGGCGTTCATTGCGCTGGTAAAGTATAACGACGGCGAACAGGCCTATATCTTGGCGCCTCAAAAAATACAAAAGGGCGATGTAGTGATTGCGGGCGAAAAAGTGGACGTAAAGCCCGGCAACGCCATGCGTCTTAAGAACATTCCCGTTGGTACCTTCGTGCATAACGTCGAGATGAAGCCTGGTAAGGGCGGCCAAATGGCCCGCTCGGCTGGAGCAAGCGTCCAGATTGTGGGGCGCGATACCGGAGTTGTGCAAATAAAGATGAATTCCGGAGAACTTCGCACGATCCCGCAGGAATGCATGGCCACGATTGGCGCAGTCTCGAACGCAGACCACATGAATGAACAGATGGGTAAGGCGGGACGCAACCGCTGGAAGGGCATCCGTCCTTCTGTTCGTGGCGTAGTGATGAATCCGATTGATCACCCGCACGGTGGTGGTGAAGGTAAGAGCTCTGGAGGCCGCCACCCAGTCACGCCATGGGGTAAGGGTACCAAAGGCAAGAAGACTCGTAACAACAAGCGTACGGATCGCTGGATCTTGCGCCGCGCGAACAAGCGCCGTGATCGTCAGGCTTCGTAAGCGCAAAAAAGGGTAATAATTTTGATTAAGATCAAAATGACTAGGGGGTAGAAGCAAAATATGGTAAATTAATCGTTAAGACGGTCTAAAGACCGGCGAGTTTCGTTGTATCCATGTGACACACACTGGCAGAAACGAAAGGAGCGGTATTAAGATGGCGTTCTTCGATCCCAAAGTCTTAAAACTGAACGAACAAACGGCGCACGAGACACAAGATGCTATAGATCGGCGTTGGTATCTAGAGAAAATGTGGGATGATGAAGCTGTGGAGAAAGCAGCGGAAGATGAAAATGATGAAGAAACAGCAGCAGAAGAAAAAAGAAAACAACTGTCGCTAAAAGAAGAACAGTTGGAAGCAGAGGAAAGGTTAAAGAAGCAGGAAGTTGCAGCCGCCTTAAGTATGATGGCCATGCAGGAACCTGAGCCGCAACAAGCGTTTAGGGAGTTGCAGCATAGTAATAACCAAACGTCTCAAGAGCCGATGATGGCTTAAGGGGTGATGAAAAAGAATAAGGATCAGGCAAGCGTTAAAACGTAGAAGCGGTTTAACGCTTGCTAGTGAAAACGAGCTAAAGCCATAAAGGAGGCACAAAGACATGTAAAGATGTTCACACGGTCGGTAGGGGATTGGTTAAAGCAAAAGAACCAGAACACGCTAGACAAAGGGAGAACATAAACATGTTTAGACTACCTTGGTGGAAAATACAGAAGAAGCGCCAGCAAGAATACGATGAAGAACTAGCACATCGTATGGCTTTGGAACTCAGGGAAGAGCGGGAACTCGCGGAAAAGAAAGAGATGCGCAGCGCGGAAGCAGAACACGAACAAGATATACGGGTTCAGAGAGAATTTGCGGAAGCAGGCATAACCGGGGCATCGGGGAAGGCAAGTAAGATTAGAAAATTTTTAGCCAGCCTAAAAAGAGGGAAGAAGAAAGCCTTGGAATCTCTGGCTGCGGCAAGGGAACAAGCGGAAGATACGATTGCGGACCGCCAGACGAAGCCTGTGGCCCCAAAACTGGAAGCAGTTTTGAAAAATAGGCAGAAACCAGAGCTAAGGTTAAGGGTTAAAGGTTAAAGGTTATCAGGACGAAAAAGGGAAAGTAACAGATGGCACGTTCAGTATGGAAAGGCCCGTTCGTTGACAGCTATGTGCTGAAGAAGGCGGACAAGGCGCGCGCCGCGACACGCGCGGAGATCATAAAGATATGGTCGCGTCGCTCGACGATTTTGCCACAGTTTGTCGGACTGAACTTCGCCGTGTATAACGGCAACAAGTTTCTACCGGTGTCGGTGACCGAAAATATGATCGGCCACAAGTTCGGCGAATTTGCGCCTACGCGCACCTTCAAGGCGCACAGCGCAGCCGACAAAAAGACCGAGAAAGAAGGCTAAGGGGTAACCGATGGTGATGTTAAAAGAAAAAATACGCGCTGAAAAATGCGCTCTTGCGAAAGCAAGCTCGCTTCGCACAAGCGCGCGCAAGCTGAACTTGGTAGCGGCAAGCATCCGTGGCAAAGACGCAGCCGCAGCGCTGACGCAACTTCGCTTCGAAAAGCGCCGCATTGCGCAGGAAGTCAAAAAAGTTCTGCAGGCGGCGGTCGCTAACGCCGAAAACAATCATGGCCTCGATGTAGATCGTTTGGTCGTCTCGGAAGCTTGGGTTGGACGCAGCTTCGTGATGAAACGCTTCCATGCGCGTGGCCGTGGCCGCAGCGCAGGCATCGAAAAGGCATTCAGCAATTTGACGATTGTCGTCAAGGAACGCGGCGAAGATGAAAGCGGGAAAGCGATGACAGCCAAGAAAGCGAAGAGCGCTCCGAAAGCGAAAGCGAAATCAGGAACCAAGCCTGAATCGGCCACCACAGTGGAACAGGGAGCATAACGATGGGTCAAAAAGTCAATCCAATTATCATGCGCCTTGGTATCAACCGCACATGGAACAGCCGTTGGTATGCCCGCAAAGATAAAGATTATGGATCGCGCCTGCACGAGGACTTTCGCATCCGTAAATTTCTTGAAGACAAGCTCGGTAAAGCCGCAAGCATCGCAAAAATCGTAATTGAGCGCCCGGCCCGCAAAGCCCGCGTGACGATCTACTCGGCGCGCCCCGGAATCATTATTGGCAAAAAGGGGACCGACATCGACAAGCTTCGCACGGACCTCACGAAAATGACGGACGCCGAAGTAAGCCTCAACATCGTCGAAATACGCAAACCCGACGTAGACGCAAGACTAGTCGCCGCCAGCATCGCGGATCAGCTTGAACGTCGCATCGCATTCCGTCGCGCGATGAAGCGCGCCGTGAAATCGGCGCTTCGCGCCGGAGCTCTCGGCATCCGCATCAATTGCGGCGGACGCTTGGGCGGCGCGGAAATTGCCCGCATGGAATGGTACCGCGAAGGCCGCGTGCCGCTGCATACGCTTCGCGCTGATGTTGATTATGGCACCGCCACGGCCTTCACGACTATGGGAACCTGCGGCGTGAAAGTCTGGATCTTCCGTGGAGAAATCCTCGAACAAGATCCAATGGCGCAAGATAAGCGGATCGCGGAAGGGCAACCGCAGAGAACCTGAGGATAGAAGAATAAACGGTTTGAGCCATCTGCCGAGGGCGGATGGCTGCAAGATCGCAATGTGTAAGATAATGACGAAAAACGGGAAGTAATATGTTTCAACCGAAACGGACAAAATATCGCAAAGCGCACAAAGGCCGCATCCACGGCGCAGCGAAAGGCGGATTCCGCCTGAGCTATGGCGCTTATGGCCTTAAGGCTCTGGAACCGGAGCGCGTGACGGCGCGACAGATCGAAGCCGCTCGCCGCGCGATTACACGCGCGATGAAGCGTCAGGGACGCCTCTGGATTCTTATTTTTCCAGACGTGCCCGTATCGCGCAAACCGGCCGAAGTGCGCATGGGCTCAGGCAAAGGAGCCCCAGAATTCTGGGCATGCCGCGTGCATCCAGGACGCATCATGTTCGAAATGGATGGCGTATCGCTCGCGGTCGCAAAGGAAGCGTTTGCGCTGGCTGCGGCCAAGCTGCCGATTAAAACCAAATTTGTGCAGCGTATGGCGGCATAAGGAGTAATGAAAGATGGCAAAGAACACGGTCAAAGCCGCTGATGTAAGGCAGAAAACGGACAAGGAGCTTGAAACGCGCCTCGCCGAACTGCGCAAGGAACAATTTAATCTGCGTTTCCAGAGAGCCACTGGCCAGCTTGCCAATACGGCGCGCGTAGGCCACGTGCGTAAGGAAATCGCTAAAATTATGTCGATCGTTGGCGAACGCCAACGCAAATCGGAAAAGAAATAAGAGGGGAAACGAGCCATGCCGCGTCGCGTGTTGCAAGGAACTGTAGTAAGTGACAAGGGAGACAAGACCATTACGGTGCTCGTCGAGCGTCGTGTGATGCATCCTTTGTACAAAAAATACATCCGCAAATCGAAAAAATATGCGGCCCATGACGAGAACAACAGCCGCAAGGTCGGCGACGTTGTGGAAATCGTGGAGTGCCGCCCGATCAGCAAGCGCAAGCGCTGGACGCTCATAGAACAAAAGGCGGAAAATACGCCAAAGATCGACAACAAAAAAGCTGCTGTGAAGTAACGTTTGAAATGCGAAAGCGGAAATAGAGTAGTACTATGATACAAATGGAATCAGTACTTGATGTGGCGGACAACAGCGGCGCGAAAGCCGTAGCCTGTATCAAGGTGCTTGGCGGATCAAAGCGTAAAAGCGCCTATGTCGGCGACGTGATCAAAGTTTCGATTAAGGACGCGATACCGCGCGGTCGCGTCAAGAAAGGCGAAGTGCACGATGCCGTAATCGTGCGCCAGAAATTCGTAATACGCCGCGCGGACGGTAGCTCGATCCGCTTCGACCGTAATGCGGCAGTCCTGATCAACAAGGACAAGGAGCCAATCGGAACCCGCATTTTTGGACCGGTGACCCGCGAATTGCGTAACCTTGGATTTATGAAGATCATCTCTCTCGCGGAAGAGGTGGTGTAATGAGCGTAAAAATGAAAATCAAAAAGAAAGATCGCGTGATCGTCCTGACCGGTAAAGACAAGGGCAAAACCGGCGAAGTGCTTTCGGTGATGCCGAAGGAAAGCAGGCTGGTTGTCGCGGGCGTCAACATGATTGCTCGCCACACAAAGCCGTCTGCGCAAAATCCGCAGGGTGGCATCGTGCGCCGCGAAGCGCCGATTCATGTGTCGAATGTTGCGCACATCGACCCCAAGGAAAAAAAGGCCACACGCATCGGCTTCAAAATCGAAGGTGACAAGAAAAAGCGCGTCGCGCGTCGTTCAGGCGAGGCGATTGACTAGGGAACCGGGCGCGAATGCTGATACTAAGCCCGAAGGGATTTGACGGAGTAAATAAATGGTCGCGATGAAGAAAGACAAGTACGTGCCGCGCTTGCAAAAGCGCTATCAGGAGACGGTCAAACCCGCGCTCGTGAAGAAATTCGGCTACACCAACAGCTTGCAGGTTCCGCGCCTCGACAAGATCGTCATCAATATGGGCGTCGGCGAAGCCGTCAACGACAGCAAGAAGACAAAGAACGCGGCTGAAGAGCTGGCGTTGATCGCGGGACAGAAGCCGGTCATCACGCGCGCGCGCAAGGCGATTGCGACGTTCAAATTGCGTGGCGGCCTCGGCATCGGCTGCAAAGTCACGCTGCGCCGTGAAAAAATGTACGAATTTCTCGACCGTCTCGTCAATATCGCGCTCCCTCGTGTGCGTGACTTTCGTGGCGTGTCGCCGAAAAGCTTCGATGGTCGTGGTAACTACGCGCTGGGCCTTAAGGAACAGATCGTATTTCCTGAAATCGACTATGACAAGATTGACGAAATCCGTGGCATGGACATCGTGATTTGCACCACCGCCAAAACCGACGACGAAGCGCGCGAATTGTTGCGTGGTTTCGATATGCCGTTCCAGTCCTAAAGAGAGGAAAGCATGGCCAAGACCTGTATGATCGAAAAAGAAAAACACCGCCGTAGTCTGGCTGCTCGCCACGCGAAGAAGCGTTCTGCGCTCAAGGCGGTAATCATGGACAAGGACACGGAGATGGAGGAGCGCTTCGACGCGGTTATGAAGCTCGCGAAGCTTCCGCGCAACTCCGCGAAAGTCCGCCAACACAACCGCTGCGAGCTCACTGGGCGCCCGCGCGGATATTATCGCAAGTTTAAGCTTTGCCGCATCAAGCTGCGCGATCTGGCCTCTGCAGGCCAGATCCCCGGCGTGGTGAAGTCGAGCTGGTAAGGGGGAAAGGCCGATGGCAGTAACAGATACACTAGGCGATATGTTGACGCGCATCCGCAACGGCCAGATGGCCAGTATGGCGGTTGTGACGTGTCCATCGTCAAAATTACGCAAGAACGTGCTTGAAGCGTTGCAGCGTGAGGGTTATATCCGTGGCTTCGTCGAAGTCCAGCAGGGAGGCGCGCAGCCGAATCTGGAAATCGAGCTGAAATACCACGAGGGCGCTGGCGCGATCCGCAAGATAGAGCGCATCTCGACGCCGGGGCGCCGGGTTTATGCGGGCATCAAGGATCTGGGGCGCGTGTTTAACGGCCTTGGCGTGTGGATCCTCTCGACTCCTCGCGGCGTCCTTTCGGATAACGAAGCGCGCGCGCAGAATGTCGGCGGCGAAATTTTGTGCAGGGTTTTCTAAGAGTATAGACAGAGGTTAGCATATGTCCCGTGTCGGCAAATATCCTGTGGCGCTTCCGCAAGGCGTGACGGCTGAAATCAAGGGCGGTGAAATGCACGTGAAGGGCAAGATGGGTAATCTTGCGCTTGCGGTGCCAAAGGACGTCGCCGTCAAGATCGAAGGCGGTAAAGTCGCCGTTTCGATGAATCATACGACCAAAACAGCGCGTATGTTGTGGGGAACCACCCGTAACAACATCGTGAACATGGTCAAAGGCGTGACGGAAGGCTTCAAAGAAGTTCTTGAAATCGAAGGCGTTGGTTTTCGCGCTGCGGTTACAGGCAAGGACCTTGTGCTGCAAATCGGCTTTAGCCACGAAGTGAAGTACCAGATTCCGGAAGGAATCGCGATCAAAGTTGACAAGCAAACCGTCATCACTGTGACGGGAATCGAACGTCAGAAGGTCGGACAAATTGCGGCGGAAATTCGCAGTCTGAAGAAGCCGGAACCCTACAAGGGCAAAGGCATAAAATATCAGGGCGAACGCATTAACCGCAAGGAAACAAAGAAGAAATAAGAGGCAAACATGTTATCGCCCAAGCAGCTCCATACACGCCGCAAGAAGCGGGTCCGTTATCAGATCGAACGCAAGTCGCGTGGTCGTCTGCGTCTTTCGGTGCACCGTACTGGCCGCCATATTTATGCGCAGATCATCGACGATGTCGCGGGAAAGACGCTGGTTTCTGCGTCAAGCCTTGAGGAAGCGCTTCGCAAGAGTCTGAAGACGGGCGCCAACAAGGAAGCCGCCAAAAAGATTGGTCAGCTTGTCGCCGAACGTGCGCTGAAATCGGGAATTAAGGAAGTCGCGCTGGATCGCAGCGGATATCTTTTTCATGGACGCGTCAAGGAACTCGCCGATGGCGCGCGTGAAGCAGGACTTTCCTTCTAAAGGAACCAAGCCGGGTAAAGGGACATCAAGAGGAACCACATGGGCAAGCCAGCCAGAAAAAACGAAGACTCCGAGCAGACGCAACGCGAAGGCGGGGACCTGATTGAAAAGCTCGTAGGAATCAATCGCGTCGCCAAAGTCGTCAAAGGCGGTAAACGCTTTGCGATGGCCGCAGTGGTCGTTGTCGGCGATGGCAAAGGCCGCGTAGGTCTCGGAACGGGCAAGGCGCGCGAAGTGCCGGAAGCCATCCGTAAGGCTACTGATGCCGCCAAGCGCCGTATGCGCCGTGTGCCTCTGCGCGAAGGCCGTACCTTGCATCACGATGTGCGTGGACGATTTGGCGCGGGTCGCGTTGTCCTGCGTGCTGCTCCTGCTGGTACCGGTATCATCGCGGGCGGTCCTATGCGTGCCGTGTTTGAAGCGCTGGGAATTCATGACGTTGTCGCAAAGTCTGTCGGCTCGTCGAACCCGCACAACATGATTAAGGCGACGTTCGCCGCGCTGGATCAGGTCGCAAGCCCGCGTTCGGTCGCAATGCGTCGCGGTAAGAAAGTCAACGAAATCCTCGGCAAGAAGGCCACAGAGCAGGGTGGAGAAGCCAAGGACGCGTAACGAATTTAAGAAATATATTAGGCAATGGAAGGGTATCAGGCTATGGCAACCGCGAAAAAGAAAATCACGGTCGTTCAGACGGGCAGCATCTATGGCAAGGGCGAACGTGCCCGTGCGACGCTGCTCGGCCTTGGACTCGGCGTTCCGAATCGCGAACGTGAGCTGGAAGACACGCCAGCAGTGCGCGGCATGATTAAAAAGGTTGGACATTTGGTCAAGATCAAGGAAGGAAAGTAAGATGAAACTCAACGATCTTCGCGACAATCCCGGCGCGCGCAAAAAGCGTATGACGGTCGGACGCGGCATAGGTTCCGGCAAAGGCAAGACCAGCGGACGCGGTGTTAAGGGGCAGAAAGCCCGTACTGGCGTCTCGATTCGAGGCTTTGAAGGCGGCCAGATGCCCCTGCATCGCCGTTTGCCCAAACGCGGATTCAACAACATCTTCGCGCGTGAACTGTCCGAAATAAACCTTGGTCGTTTGCAGAAAGCGATTGACGACGGCAAAGTTGACGCCAAGAACGCGATCACCACGTCTATGTTGGTGAAAGCTGGAATTGCGGCGAAAGCCAAGGATGGCTTGAAGCTTCTCGGCAACGGCGCGATCAAGGCCAAGCTGCAAATCGAAGTCGAAGCAGCCTCGCAATCCGCCATCGCGGCGGTCGAGAAGGCGGGCGGCAAAGTCACGTTGACCGCCAAAGTTAAAGCCAAGCCGGAAACGGAAGCCGCTTAAAGTCAGGTTCTCAGAAAATAAAGCGAATCGCGGGACGCGGCGAAAGCCTGCGTCCCGATTTCGTTTCTAATCGCGCAAACAAAAGAAATTGCCAACCGCTGAAGAACATGTGAGCCGATGCCCCCCAAGAAAAGAGGGAGGCGACTGCTCCGCGCGCATTTCAACATTTAGTGACAGGCATGACGCCTGTCTTGCAAAAAAAACTTAGCCAACTCTTCACGCGCGTCGGGGAAAATACGCAATCCTGAACCGCCCATTGCGTTAGCGCTCCAGAATACCTATATGAAGACAGCTCTTGTTCTATTCAAAGGCTTTGAAACGCGCAAGCAGACATCATAATACAAGCTCGACAGATGCTGGGGGGCGCGTTACGATCCCCCGCCAACAGAAACCCGTTCTATTTTCCAGTTTTACAGCGAGAGTATCAATGCCAGTGTCTTCCGAAAATTTGGCCGCGAATGTGAACATGTCCGCCTTCTCGAAGGCGACGGAACTGAAAAGCCGCATATGGTTCACGCTGCTTGCGCTGATTGTTTATCGTATCGGCACCTATATCCCCATTCCCGGCATTGACCCTGTCGCGCTCGGCGAGCTGTTCAAGCAGCACGGCGGCGGCATCCTTGGCATGTTCGATATGTTCTCAGGCGGAGCGTTATCGCGCATGACTGTTTTTGCGTTAAGCGTCATGCCGTACATTACGGCCTCGATCATCGTGCAGTTGCTTTCGGCGATATTGCCAAGCTTCGAGGCCCTCAAGAAAGAAGGCGAATCGGGCAGAATTAAACTCAACCAATATTCGCGATACCTCACCGTGATCTTCGCGATTGTGCAATCTTACGCATTGTCGGTCGGACTGGAAAATATGATGAGCGGTAATGCCGTCATGATTTCAAGCTGGTTTTTCCGTATCAGCACCGTCGCGACTCTCACGGGCGGCACGATGTTCCTGATGTGGCTAGGCGAGCAAATCACCGCGCGCGGCATTGGGAACGGCACGTCGCTGATCATCTACTCAGGCATTGTCGCGAACCTGCCTCACGCGATGGCGGAAACTCTGGAACTGGGACGCACAGGCGCGTTGTCTGCATGGTTTATCATAGTCGTTCTTGCGCTTATCTTCATCGTGTTGGCTGTCTGTGTGGCTTGCGAGCGCGCTCAACGCCGTATTCTGGTGCAGTATCCGAAGCGTCAGGTCGGTAACCGCGTGTACGGTGGTGAAGCCTCGCATCTGCCGCTCAAGATCAACACTTCCGGCGTGATTCCGCCAATCTTCGCCAGCTCGCTGTTGCTCTTCCCTCTAACGCTCGCCAGCTTTACGGATGTTCAGCAAAATGGCGGTCTTTTGGCAGATATCGTCGTGGCGCTTGGCCATGGAAAGCCTCTTTTCATGGTGCTCTATGCCGCCATGATTATCTTCTTTGCCTTCTTCTATACGGCGGTGGTGTTTAATCCGCAGGAGACATCTGACAATCTTAAGAAATATGGCGGCTTCGTCCCCGGCATTCGTCCCGGAAAAAACACCGCCGATTATTTTGATCATGTTCTTACACGCTTGACGGTACTAGGTTCAGTCTACCTGGTGGCCATCTGTCTGCTGCCGGAATTTCTGATGAGCAAGAGCGCGATACCGTTCTATCTGGGGGGCACGTCGCTTCTGATTGTGGTAAGCGTTACGATTGACACGATCTCGCGCATCCAATCGCATTTGATCGCGCACCAATATGAAGGGCTTATCAAGAAATCGAAGCAGCGCGCGAAATTGTGATCCGTCGGGAGGGATGATGAATATAATATTGCTAGGCCCTCCGGGCGCAGGTAAGGGCACTCAGGCGAAGCGGCTCGAAGAAAGGCTCGGCATGGTGCAAATATCGACCGGAGACATGCTGCGCGCCGCCGTCAAGAATGGCACGACGCTAGGGTTGGAGGCCAAGAGCCTAATGGATGCAGGCAAGCTTGTGCCGGATGCCTTGATTGTGCGCATGATCGAGGAGCGTATCGACCAACCGGACTGCAAACGCGGATTCATTCTCGACGGTTTCCCGCGCACGATTCCGCAGGCGCAAGCGCTGGACGTTATGCTCGCGAGCCACAGCAAGAAACTGGACGCTGTCATCGAGCTGAAAGTCGACGAAGCCGCTCTGGTGGAGCGTGTGTCGGGCCGCTTTACCTGCGCGCGGTGCGGAGCGGGCTATCATGACAAATTCAAGCCGCTAAAAGTTTCCGGACACTGCGATTCCTGCGGCAGCGGAGAATTCTCGCGCCGCGCTGACGACAACGCGGAAACCATGATCACGCGCCTGAAGGCCTACCACGAACAAACCGCGCCGATTTTGCCGTACTACGCGCAACGCGACATGCTGAAAAGCGTAGACGGCATGGCCGAAATGGAAACAGTAAATTCCGCAATCGAAACAATATTGTCCTGCAGACCGCGATAAAGAAACCTCAAAACAACATCGCCTCATTAGGGTTACGAAGACAAATGTTGTGGAATGAGCATCATTGCGGGGAGATTCCAACCAAAGGCGGGAACCGACGCGGTACTCCAGTGTCGAAAGGGCTATCCCTTAATTCTCTACTCAATTCCTCATTTTTGCTCAATTTCATCTTTTAGCAAACAGACTTTAACCATCAAGCAAGGTTTTTGTGTCAAGACATAAGAACGCTGCGTTTGGCATCGCGTGACGTGTTGATTCAGATCCCCGACACGCGCAAGACAATTTAAAAATGACCGCAAGGTAACTTGGTCGATGTGTTGAGGGAGCAAAACGTGAGCAGTCAGCTTGCCAATCTAAAAGTTCTTATCGCGGATGATCATTTTTTGATCCGCCAGTTCGTGCGCAATACGCTGCAGGACTCCAAGGTCACGAACGTCCAGACAGCGGCGGACGGCAACGAGGCTATTGATCTTGTCCAAAAAGCGCACGAGTGCAATCAGCCCTATGACATCGTTTTCCTTGACTGGAACATGCCGACCATCTCCGGCATCGAAGTGCTGAATTACTTCCGCGCCCGGCCAGAATATGCTGGCACAGCTTTTGTAATGCTGACTGCGGAATCGGAACAGCAGAACATCATGAAGGCGATTAAGGCTGGCGCGACATCCTACATTATCAAGCCTGTTTCCCCCTCGGACCTCAGCAAAAAGCTTTTTGAAATTCATGAATGGATTAAACGTAAACGTCAGGCATCTTCTGGCGGATGAGAGAAATAATCGCGCAACGCAATGATGTGAAAAACGGTATAGCTATGGAAAAACATCTATCACTCGACGACAGTTTAGCCACAGAAATTACCACGGCCGTGGTTAAGGCAATGCGCGAGACGTTTAGCGTCGACGTTACTGCAGGGCGCTATGAAATCGGAGAAGGGATGGTTTCTCTCGTCGGCGACGTGTCGGGCGTCATCGGAATAGTTCAGGCCCAGCTTGAAGGCACGCTAATGCTGTGCCTGACCTTCGAAACCATCCGCGACCTCCTGCCTCAGGTAGTCGGGAAATCGGTGGCGATCACGCATGAAATGGCTGTCGATGCCGTCGGTGAAGTCACCAATATGATCTTTGGTCAGGTCAAGCGCGATATGGGTGAGCGCGGCTTTCAACTCAAACTTGGCATTCCGTGCGTTGTGACAGGCAAAGGCCACTTTGTCAGTAATTTCCACCGTGGGCGCTATATGATTGTGCCGTTTAGCCTTGATGGACAGTTGTTTCAGGTCTACGTGGCGATGCACAAGAATAACTCCTAGAGCGTAGTCAGGAGCGGTTGGCCATGACGGAGACCATCGCGATCCCTGAAGGCCACGAGGCCCCGGAAACCGATCAGGAAAAAACAACCCAGACATCGCGCACACCTGGCAGCGAGGCGCTTGACGTAGCGCGACGCAATGTTGATATCGTCCACACGTCCCTCGCAGGCATGACTGCGATAGTCGTGGTGCTTTTGTTTGCCGTGGCGCTACCAGTATTCGGCCATCCGCCCGTGAGCCAACTCGCGGCTTTCATCACCATGGCCGTCGCCGCCGTCGCGGGCATCGGCACGCTTTATTACATGAACTTCCGTATTCATGAGCACGTAAGCACACAGGCGCGGTTGACAGAAGTGCTTGTCAACAGCTTGGGGCAGGGCTTCTTGTCGTTCAACGCCGATGGCCATTGCGCCAGCGTCTATTCTCAAGCCTGCATTGAGTTGTTGGAAAACATCCCGGCGGGCAAGAATATTATGAATGTGCTTGGAATACCCACGGACCAACACGCGGATGTGAAAGAGTGGCTTGGCATCCTTTTTATGTCTGGCCATGCGCTAGGCTTCGATGATGTTGTGCGCTTCTTGCCGCAAACATTCCCGCATAGCCGTGGGCGCCGCGTGACGTTGATGTACCGCCCGATCAGGGATCAGGCTGGCATGTTGACTCAGGTGGTCGTCATCGCGACGGACCAGACCGAGGAATACGAAGCCGAGATGCGCGCGCAGCAGCAGCAAGACTACGTCGATATGATTTGTCTTGTCTTTAAGGAACGCAACCAGTTTCTTGCGACCGTGACGCATATCCGCAAATTTATCGAAGTTGCTGCGGAGCCCCTCCAGAAAGATTACGTGGCGGCCATACTTCGCTCGCTGCATACGTTGAAAGCGGCCGCGAAACATTTCCACCTCACGAAGCTGAACGAGACGATCCGGACAATCGAGTCGGATTTACGCGCGCCTCAAATCAGCGAAGAGAATTTCCTCAAGCGCTTGAAATCAGGCCGTGAAGAAGTCTCGCAAGAGCTCAACAACGTGATGGAAGAACTGCGCAATTTCACGGGGCAGGATTACGAAGGCCATGTCACGCTTCACGAAGTCGATGAAAATTTGATCTATGATTTTGCGCGCGCGATGCGCAAGCAAAATGCGCCGCGCGAATTGGTTCGCTCATACCTGACGTCAATCGCATCCGTGCAGGTGCATGATTGCTTCAAGGCTTTCGAAAGAGAATTGTGCGATCTGTCGGAGATCACAGGGAAGCAGATCAAGCCGATACGCTACACAGGTTCAAATCCCCCGGTGCTAACAAGGCCCATTCAGGAGTTCTTGTTTTCTCTAAGCCATATTTGTCGCAACATCATCGACCATGGAATCGAACCTGCCGTTACAAGGCTGGCGCGCGGCAAAGACCCCGCAGGGCAGGTCTCCATCCACGGCGACCTCGTATTCGATGAAGATTCGAAGCGCGAATGGCTCCACCTGATCGTCGCGGATGATGGCGGCGGGATTGACCCGTCGCGCGTGCGCGCGAAACTGACAACGATGGATCCGCGTGGCGCATGGCGCGAGGAAGACGACCAGACCGTGATTCAGAGAATATTTTCGTGGGGTTTTTCCACGCGCGACCAGATCACGGACCTGTCCGGGCGTGGCGTGGGGTTAGAAGCTGTGGAGCGCGAGGTCAAAGCGCTGGGGGGGACTATAAAAGTCTATTCCGAACTCTATCGCGGAACGCGCTTCGATATCCGCCTGCCAAACAGCCTCGACCTTGTAGAAGAAGAGCTTGCGCGTTCTGAATGACCGGAAAAGAAAAAACCGCGATTGACGATGTGTGCCTATCGCGCGTGAAAAGTTGGCGAAGCTGTCATTGCGAGAAGGCGACTTGCCGCGTCGTTTTCCGCCCCTTGCGAGCGGAAAACTCCTTGCAATGACAGCCCCTTTTCTGCTTTTGTCCATATTCCTACCGAGAACGGCTTGGAAGTTACGAAGTATAGTAACTGCCAAGCGCTTCTCAGGCCCAAAGCCGGGCAAACATTCTATACTCATTACACCCATCGCGTATGAAAAATTGGCGTGGCCTTGCCACAAGCAAGGCGCGACTCCCTCGCCCCCGCGAGGGGGAGAGGGCTGGGGTGAGGGGGCGAGTCAGCCGCTTAAATCCAGACTCCACCCTCACCCCAACCCCTCTCCCTCCTATGGAGCGCGAGGGGCTTTACGCCGCGCTAGCGGCGAAACCTTATCCCATCTCTTCAAGTGCGATGGGTATAGAAAGGACTGTCATTCCGCAAAATTTCCCTTTTGGCTTGCGAAGCAAGACGAAGGGAAAATTTATGCGGAATCCGATGGCTTCCATGGGGTCAGCGCCACATTGGATTCCGCCTCTCCGCTTTCCGACCTGAGGGATCGGACGCTACGCGTGGAATGACGGCCCTTCCCGCAAGGTTCCTCTGCTTATCCCCACAAGACGACTTGGAAGTTACGAAGTATAGGCATATTCACGCGATCTTAAACATGAATCCCGTTCAAGAAGATCCTGCGCCGCAGCGAGAGTATGAATGGGCTCTCCCCCCAATCTATTGATCGGGCGGATAGTGTGGGGGCGACCATAAAAAATTTTGACCGTGGTGACTTGATGCAACACCTGCGATTCAGCGCGGACCGAAGCGCTTTTGGCTGGGGTAATGCGTGTAGAACGCTGATTCTGATGATAAAATAGCGCTAAAATCAATGGCTTCTTTCTCTTGACTCCCGCCCTTTCATGCCTATACTGCAACGCCTCGGTCCCGGAAATTGGGGCTGAGCCCTTTTTTGCGCCTTTTGTCAGACAAACTAAAGGTCCGAGCGTTGGCGGTGCCGACGACGGAGTGGTGTTTTGTTTATGGCGCTGGGAATCCTTTCAACGGAGAGACTGAAGTGGCACGTATTGCAGGCGTAAATATTCCAGCTGCCAAGCCGTTGCACATTGCTTTGCGCTATATCTATGGCATCGGACCGGTGAATGCTCTTAAGATTTGCGAGCGTGTTGGCATCGTGCCAACAAAGCGCGTAAATCAGCTGACGGAAGCTGAGATTCTAAAAGTTCGCGAAGACATTGATAAGCACTATAAGGTCGAAGGCGATCTTCGTCGCGAAGTGGCGATGAACATCAAGCGCCTGATGGACCTCAACACATACCGTGGTCTGCGTCACCGCAAGGGCCTGCCCACGCGCGGCCAGAGAACGCATACCAACGCGCGTACCCGCAAGGGGCGTGCCAAGCCGATTAAGGGCAAAGTCATTAAGACGAAATAGTCTTCACATAACGGATTGAACCATGTCACCAGCAGCCAAAAAAGAATCCAACACGGAAAGCGCGTCGGGCAAGTCCGGCGCCGCAAGCCGTCGCCGCAAGGAAAAAAAGAATATTGTGAACGCCACGGCGCATGTGAACGCCAGCTTCAACAACACGATCATCACCATCGCCGATTCGCAAGGCAACACGATCGTGTGGTCGTCGTCTGGCCTAATGGGATTCAAGGGCTCCCGTAAATCTACGCCGTACGCGGCGCAGGTTGCGGCGGAAGATGCTGGCCGCAAAGCGCTGGAACACGGCGTTCGCACGCTGGAAGTCGAAGTCAAAGGGCCAGGCGCGGGCCGCGAGTCGGCGCTGCGCGCGTTGCAGTCTGTTGGATTTTCGATCACATCGATCCGTGACGTGACGCCAATTCCGCACAATGGATGCCGGCCACCCAAGAGACGCCGCGTATAAGGCAGACAAGATAATTGCTCTGGGCAAGCGGCGGCACAACAAAGCATCGCTTCGATCCAGTCCGGACAATGGAGATAAAGAGGTTAAACCGTGTTGCAAAAAAATTGGACATCGCTCATTCAGCCGACCAAGCAGGTTCACATTTCGGAAAGCAATCCGAACAGCGCAACGTTGACGGCTGAGCCGTTGGAACGTGGATTTGGCCTTACGCTGGGCAACTCGCTGCGTCGCGTGCTAATGTCATCGCTGCAAGGCGCTGCCGTTACGGCGATCCAGATTGAAGGTGTGCTGCACGAGCTGTCTTCGATCCCTGGTGTACGCGAAGACGTAACCGACATCATCCTGAACATCAAACAGCTCGCGCTACGTATGCACAGCGATATTCCGCGCCAGCTTCGCCTGCGTTCTGAAGGTCCGTGCACAGTTACGGCGGGTATGATCGAGACGGGTTCGGAAGTCGAAGTCATGAATCCAGATCTCGTGATTTGCACGCTTGACAAGGGGGCGCACTTGTCGATGGAACTAACGGTCGAAAGTGGCCGTGGCTACATTCCCGGGTCTGCCTTGCGCAAGGAAGACACGCCAATAGGCCTTATGACCGTTGACGCTTTGTTCAGCCCTGTCACGAAAGTCGCCTACAAAGTTGAAAATAGCCGCGTAGGACAGGTTACGGACTACGACAAACTCTCGCTAACGGTCGAAACCGATGGCTCAATGTCGCCGGAAGACGCCATCGCGATTGCCGCGCGCATTCTGCAAGACCAGCTCCAATTCTTTATCAACTTCGAAGAACCCAAGACCGCCACGGCTCAGGAAGCCGTAGGTGATTTGCCATTCAACCGCAACTTGCTCCGCAAGGTAGAGGAACTGGAACTCACCGTCCGTTCGTCGAACTGTCTCAAGAACGACAACATCGTCTACATCGGCGACTTGGTGCAGAAGTCGGAAAGCGAAATGCTCCGCACGCCGAACTTTGGCCGCAAGAGCCTCAACG
>JBEOJY010000037.1:0-3875 GCA_040275305.1 Bdellovibrionales bacterium
CCGCCGTATCGTCGCAACTGGTTTCTATCCCAAGAACAAGCATTAAGCCTCGCAGCACCCCATAAACACTTATCGCTCTCCAATAACTAACCTAATTTGAGTCCACGTCTCTCAAAAACGCCACGAACATTGACACGCAATGCCGATGCTACTTTTGTCCATCGAGATTCCATAACAACCCGAAGAGCGGGATAAGCCTTTTCCGCAGAAATTTGATCCACGACATAAATAACGCCAGACATCGTCATGGGATGCACAGTACCAGAATCTGCCCCAATGATATAATCGTGCAAACCTAAATGGGACGCTTGACGACCTTTGTCATCTAATAAACCGTTTAGTGTAACTAAAGACTCTGTAAAATATTGCGGCTCCCCATCAGCATTGCATATCCCTACTTCTCTTAAATCAAATGCGCGACTGGCATTCAACCAATGCCCCGCACACATATTAAAATTAACTAAAAGCCAACGATGCCAACCATCACGATCCAGTCTGTTATATTCATTCAGATTTCTCGAATTTTGTTTGGGCTTAATATTTTTTTGCACTGTCATTTAGGCCTCAAAAAAATGGAAAATAATACCAGAACCTATAATATTGCGGCTATAAAGCCGTTCGCAATCATTTCAGTATGGGCAGGCGTCATTCCGCGCGTAGCTTCCGACCGAAGGTCGGAAAGCGAAGATGCGGAATGACATCCTCTTGATAGGATTCTTACATACGGAAATGAATCAGAACAACTATACCTATCGCATGTGAAGAGTTGGAAAAATCTGCCGATAGCTAGGCGTCACGCCCGCGAAGGCGGGTGTCCATCTCCCGCTATTGAGAACAAACGCTAAATATGCAAATGAAGCGCCTGCGTCAAGGACAGGGGCCAGACGCCCGCAGGCGTGACGCCGCGCTATGGAGCATCATTTTTGCCAAGTCTTCAGGTGCTATAAGTATATAAACCAAACAAAAAAAAATCGGGAGACCCGCAAAGAATAGCAGGTCTCCCGACAACTGTCCTTATCTTACTCGTCGCTATCTTGCTGCTTCTTCTGAGCCTTCTTAATCGCTGCGCCCAGAATATCGCCGAGCGAAGCGCCCGAGTCGGACGAACCGAACTCTGCCATAGCCTGCTTCTCTTCCTCGACTTCGCGGGCCTTGATCGAAAGGGTGATCTTGCGAGACCCCTTGTCGATGTTCGTGATCTTGGCATCGACCTTCTCGCCCACGGCGAAACGATCCGCACGCTGTTCCGAACGCTCACGCGCCAGATCGCCACGTTTGATGAATCCTGTAAAGCCGTTAGCCTGCTCGCCGAGATTGACCTCGATTCCCGCTTCTTGAACGGCGCTGACCGTGCACGTCACGACATCGCCCTTCTTGAAGTTGACAGCCACGCCTTCGAACGGATCGCCGGTGAGCTGCTTGACGCCGAGGCTGATACGCTCCTTCTCGGAGTCGATATCGAGCACCTTGACCTCGACCACCTGCCCCTTCTGATAGGCCTTGATGGCTTCTTCGCCGGTCTTGTCCCACGAAAGGTCGGACATATGCACCATGCCATCGATATCGCCCGACAGATTGACGAACAAACCGAACTCGGTGATGTTGCGAATCTCGCCCGACATAAGGTCGCCCGGCTTGTGGTCCGCGCGGAATTTCTCCCATGGATTCTCGGTGCACTGTTTGATGCCGAGGCTGATGCGTCGCTTGTTGGTGTCGATATCGAGCACCGCGACTTCGACTTCCTGACTGGCCGAGACGATCTTGCCGGGATGGACGTTCTTCTTGGTCCACGACATTTCGGAAACGTGCACAAGCCCTTCGATGCCGGGTTCCAGCTCGACGAACGCGCCGTAATCGGTAATGTTCGTGACGCGGCCCTTGAGTTTGAGACCGACCGGATACTTGGCCGCGACTCCCTCCCATGGATCGGATTCAAGCTGCTTCATGCCGAGGCTGATGCGCTGTGTTTCCGAGTTGAAGCGAATGACCTGCACATTGACCTGCTGGCCGATCTGCAGCACTTCCGACGGATGATTGATGCGCTTCCACGCGATATCAGTGACGTGCAGCAAGCCGTCCACGCCGCCGAGATCGACGAACGCGCCGTAATCGGTGATATTCTTGACAACGCCTTGCAGAACCTGACCTTCTTTGAGGCTTGCCACCAGCTCTGTGCGAGCTTCGGCGCGGCTCTCTTCAAGCACGGCGCGGCGCGACACAACGATGTTCCCACGCGCGCGATCCATCTTGAGGATGTGAAACGGCTGCGGCGTGCCCATCAAAGGCGTGATATTGCTCACCGGACGAATATCGACCTGAGAGCCCGGCAAAAACGCGGTCGCGCCGTCGAGGTCGACCGAGAAGCCGCCTTTCACGCGGCCATAAATGATTCCGGTGACATGCTTGTTGCCTTCGAAGTTCTTCTGCAAAATCGCCCAAATTTCTTCGCGCTTTGCTTTTTCACGTGACAGCATCGCTTCGCCGTCGCGGTTTTCCATGCGCTCAAGGAACACTTCGACGAGATCGCCGACCTTGATTTCAGGCGGCTGCCCCGGAAGCGCGAATTCGCGCACCGACACGCGGCCTTCGGACTTCAACCCCACATCGATGATGGCGAAATCCTTATCAATTCTTTTAATAACGCCCTTGACGACGGAGCCTTCAAGTTTCTTCGCGCCGAAGCTCTGGTCAAGCATTTCGGCGAAACTTTCGCCTGACGAAGCCTTAACGGAAACATCCTTGGACGAAGCTGAAGCGCGCGAGGAATCGACGCGTTTGGCGGCACTGCTTTTCATGTGAGATTCTCTTTTCTGTTCATTGGCAAAGGGAGTAGCGTTCTCATCCTTCTGCCTGCTTTCTCTTTGGCCAGCAATGCGCTGACCGATCAAGATATGCGAAAAATATTCTTGCGCGAAGGCTGAAAGCTAAGCCACATGCGAAAGAAAACATTTCCCGTCGGCGACACCTGCCGCCATATTCATTTCGGAACCTTGCATGTCAGCCCTGACAATCGCTCATCGCAAATCGCCAGCGCCTTGGCAAAGACCTGATCAGCATCCAAATAGGTCGTATCGAGCACAACCGCATCTGGCGCAGCGCAAACAGGGGCTGCGGCACGAGAACTATCCCTCGCATCGCGCATCCTCATCTCCGCAACAACAGCGTTGTAGTTAGCATCTCCCCCTTTTTCGCGCAACTCTTTCGTACGTCGTTCGGCGCGCGTTTCGGCGCTGGCTGTGATATAAAGCTTAACGGGAGCCTCCGGCGCGATGACTGTCCCGATATCGCGCCCGTCTAACACGGCTCCTGCTTTGCCTTCTGGAGGATTTACGCAAAAATTTAGCTGAAATTGTAACAAAGCCGCGCGAACCGATGGAAAAACGGAAAGCTTCGAGGCAGCGCTGGAAGTCTCCTCGCTTCGCAAAGCATGGTCGTCAACATACCCCCGTACCGCAGAAGCATCCAACCTCTCAGCCGCGCAAGCAGCAACTTCTTCATCCGCCGGATTGCCCCCCTGTCTCAGAACGCTCAACGCGACAGCACGGTAAAGCGCCCCCGTATCCAAATAGGCGTATCCGTAATGCGCAGCCAGCCGCCGCGCAAGCGTTCCCTTCCCGCTAGCGGATAGCCCATCAATCGCGATGACCACGGAAGATGATTTGTGTTGAAGTTTCAAGATGTTACCAAGCAGATGGCCCAAAAGACCGCGAAAAAATAGCACTTCGTCGCTTTTTCTACAAGCTATGGAGACATACGACACATATATATAGTAGACCTCATCCATAACCATATCCCCCCCCTTCTTCGCGGGTGTGACACCGAGATTCTGGATAATTGTGCCGATATCCCGTCATGCTCGCGCATGCGGGAGATCA
>JBEOJY010000038.1:0-5205 GCA_040275305.1 Bdellovibrionales bacterium
AGCCCCCTGCAAAACCTTCCTTTTGCCCAATAAGAACAGAGTTGATCGCGGGGGCAGGCTCTAACCCTCCCCGCAAGGGGGAGGGAATCAGATCGCGCTAGCGTTTTGGCTACTCCCAAACTCTTGAACTGTTATGAGTATACATTCAAAGTGTTTTGCAGTGTTTGGCGGTACCAAGCAGTTGCCACCGACCGGATAAAGGCGTAACAATCCTTTATCGTAATAATATCGGGTTGTTGAAATGGAGCCTTTTCAAGTACAATTGCTGTGGGCAGCTTCACAAGAGAAAGAGATTTCTGCTGCTGTGAGGGACAAGCCTTTCCATCATGTCGTCGCATGGAAACAGGGCATGATCCCTTATTCTTTGAAGATTGATAACACTCCAGTGACGTCAATGGCGGACAATGGTTCTTTGGTAGGGATGCGTGAGAATGCCCGGAACACGAGTGGTGTGGAGCCAGATGGTCCGCTCGTTGCTGCTTTGGGGACATTTCAGTGGGTTCATCGTTCGGTTACCAAGGGGGAATATGTCTTGTTGATCGGCACAGACAGTGACGATGTGCAATTTCTGGGAGCGGTTACGCTGCAAAAAGTTACATTACCCCCTATCAGGCCGGTTGGCCATCCGCATGCAGATTATGACGAGGTTTGCGTGGCTTCCTGAAACACTCGTTGATTCAAAGGCTATCATTTGACAGAAGGTATTGTTGGTGTGAGCATTTATTCTGACGCGCAATTATTAGACATACGGGCGATTGGTCGGACGGGAACGGCCCTGATCTTTCCGGGGCTGGGGAGCCATCGGGTTGGGATGGGCGTAGAGCTTTTTAAAAGCAATGACAGCGTCCGTGAGATTTTTGCCGTTGCGGCGAAGATTTGGGGGCAACGCTATTATGATGCGCTAACAGCTGCTATGGCTTCGGGACCGCCTGAAACTTTGAACCGAATTGAGTATGCTTTGCCCGCAATATTTCTGGTCAGCATGGCGGTTGTGAGCATTCTTCAAAGCGATGGGCAACGGATCAACGAGATTGCGGATTGCGTCGCAGGGCACAGCATCGGCGAGTTTGCCGCCGTGACAGCGGCGGGTGGCGTGCCATTCGACGAAATGCTTAGGATGGCGCGTTGCAAGTCCAGATTGCTACAAAATGTCGTTTTTGATCCTCCCTGCGCCGTGATGGCGGTCAAAGCTGATGCGGCTGCTACGGAGGAGGCCATTGCGCGGCTTGGCCTTGGCGATTCCTGCTGGGTTGCGAACATCAATGCTCCGAAGCAAACCATTGTCAGCGGTAGAGCGCGCTCCGTTTCTGCGTTGGGCGACGATATGAAGCAAGGCGGGCACCCCATTCTTCCCATGCGAAACATTCATGTTCCGGTTCACTCTCCGTTGTTGCAGTCCGTGACGGATCAACTGGAACGGGAACTGGAAAGCGTGGCTGTGGCAGAGCCGGAAGTTCCGTTCGTTGCCAGCACGACGGGAAGGCCTGTGCATCAGGCGGATGTTCGCAAGGTGCTTGCGCGGCTGCCTGTGGAGCGGGTGGATTGGCCTAACACAATGAGATTTCTGCTTGGGACTATGCGAGTTGGCCATTATGTGGAATGCGGTCCTGGCCGGGTGCTGGCTGCGTTGGTGACAAGCAGTTGTCCGGAGCGCATTCCTGTCACGGTTTCGACGTTGCATTCTTACGAGCAGATCGAGCACTATCGGCAGAAGGCGGGATGCGTTTTTGGCCAAAGATGCGTTGCGGCTAGCCGAAGCAGTGTCGCGCAACATGGGTTGACCTGAATCTTTTGTGGAGTTGTCTTGATGTTCGATCTTTCCGGTAAACACGCTTTGGTCACAGGCGCTTCGGGTGGTTTAGGCGGCGCGATGGCGCGGGCGTTGCATGCGCAAGGCGCGGCGGTCGTTTTGTCCGGAACGAAGCGCGAGGCTTTGGAGAAGCTGAAAAGCGAGCTTGGCGAACGCAGTTTTGTCGTGACGGGCGACCTGGCCGATTCGGCGGCTCCGGCGGCGATGCTTAAAGAGGCGGAAGCGCAACTGGGCGCGACGGTCGATATTCTGATTAACAATGCGGGCTTGACGCGCGACGGGCTTGCGATGCGCATGAAGGACGAGGAATGGGATGCGGTTCTGAACGTTAATTTGTCGGCTGCGTTCCGGCTCACTCGCGCGGCGTTGCGCGGGATGGCCTCCAAGCGCTGGGGGCGCGTCATTAACATTACGTCGGTGGTGGGCGTGACGGGTAACGGGGGGCAGGCGAATTATGCGGCTTCCAAGGCGGGGCTGATTGGCATGACTAAGTCGTTGGCGCAGGAGATGGCGCCACGTAACGTGACGCTTAATTGCATTGCGCCGGGTTTTATCGCTTCGGCGATGACGGATGTTTTGACCGATGATCAGAAGAAGCGGATTCTTGGCGCGATTCCGGCGGGCACGATGGGGGATCCGAAGGATATTGCGGCGGCTGCGGTGTTCCTCGCGTCGGACGAAGCGCGTTATGTGACGGGGCAGACTTTGCATGTCAATGGCGGCATGGCGATGATATAGGCGCGATTTCTACTCTGTTGGGCTGCAAATTGCGCTTTTTTGAAATTTTTCTGCTCACGTAGTTTTGCTACGCTGCGCGCAAAATTTCAAAAAATCACAATTTTCGCCTCAACAGAGCGAAATCGCTGCAGGCTGTAAACGTTGGAGATTTTTTTGGCTCGCGAACGCAATACATTGTCGAAAAGGATCACGCGCTACGCGAAGGTTTCGACGGCGATGGCGGGGTTCGGCGCGCGCGCGGCGGGCAAGCTTTATCTCGGCATTGATGCGGATCGGCAGAAACAGGCGGAGCGGTTGCGGGCGGCTTTGGGGGGCCTTAAAGGGCCGCTTATGAAGGTCGCGCAGATTCTAGGAACGATCCCTGACGCTGTGCCGAAAGAATACGCGATGGAACTGGCGCAGCTTCAGGCCGATGCGCCGTCGATGGGCTGGGCTTTTGTCAAGCGGCGCATGGCGGCGGAGCTGGGGGCGGACTGGGAAGCCAAATTCAAAAGCTTCGAGCATGACGCGGCGGCGGCGGCTTCGTTGGGGCAGGTGCATCGAGCGGTGTCGCGCGAGGGCAGAAAGCTTGCCTGCAAATTGCAGTATCCCGACATGGCTTCGGTGGTCGAGGCTGACTTGCGGCAGTTGAAACTGGTGCTGGCGGTGTTTGAGCATTACGACCGCGCGGTTTCGACTGCGAAGGCGCAGGAGGAGATTGCGGAGCGGTTGCGCGAGGAGCTTGATTACGCGCGGGAGGCCAAGCATATCCGTCTTTATCGGCATATGCTCAAAGACGTGAAGGGCGCGCATGTGCCGGAGGTTATCGGGGGGCTTTCGACCGACAGGCTGTTGACGATGACGTGGCTGGAGGGCGAAAGGTTCGTCGCGGCGGCGGAGCGCTGTTCGCTGGAGGAGCGCAACGCGATTGCGGTGAACATGTTCCATGCGTGGTACACGCCGTTTTATTCGTATGGCGTGATCCATGGCGATCCGCATTTCGGCAACTATACGGTGCGTGAGGATCTTTCGATCAATCTGCTCGATTATGGGTGCGTTCGCGTGTTCAAGCCGGAGCTGGTGCAGGGCGTGTTGACGCTTTATCAGGCGCTGCGCGAGGATCGTTCGGAGTTGGCGGTTGAGGCGTACAAGGCATGGGGGTTCGCGCAAATCAGCAAGGAGCTGGTCGAGGTTTTGAATATCTGGGCGCGGTTTATCTATGCGCCGTTGCTGGAGGACAAGAAGCGTCCCATTGAGGAAACCAACACGGGCCTTTATGGACGCGCGACGGCGAGCCGCGTGCATGAGGAATTGCGTAAGCTCGGCGGCGTCGAGGCTCCGCGCGAGTTTGTGTTCATGGATCGCGCGGCCATTGGGCTTGGCTCCGTGTTTCTGCGTCTTCGCGCGGAAGTGAATTGGTATCGCCTGTTCCAGAATCTGGTGAAGGATTTCGACGTGAAGGCGATGGAGCGCCGCCAGAAGAAGGCGCTGAAGTCAGCTGGCCTTGTTGGCTGACTCTTAGCTTAAGTGTCTTTGCGTTTTGCTCCAAATACCTTCGACCCGGTTCCCATCGCCATGCTTCCGGTGCTGGCGGTTTCGACGAGGCCGAGAGGGCGGAGTTTCTTGATTAGCGCGTCGATTTTTTTGCGCGGCGCGGAGAATTGCAGAATTGTGGTTTTAGCCGTTTGTTTGGCGACGGTCGCGCCGTCCTTCTTGGCCAAGGCAATGGCTTTCTTGATTGTCTTCGGGTCGCTCGTGAGTTTCAGGAACGCAAGACAGCTTTCGACAAATTGTCCCTGCGTCGAGAGATTGACGACTTCGCGCACACAGACGAGGCGGGCGAGCTGCGCTTCGATCTGCGCCAGAATCATCGGCGTTCCGCAGCTCACAATCGTGATGCGCGAAAGATGCTGTTTGGGATCGACTTCGTCGACTGTCAGGCTTTCGATGTTGTAACCGCGTCCGCAGAACAGGCCGATGACGCGGGCGAGGACTCCGGGCTCGTTGGCGACTAGCACCGCGAAGCAATGACGGGAGATTTTTTCCTGATCGGTGGAGGACATGATAGAGGCAGCCTTTCTGTGCTTTGTTTCCGGATGAAATAAAGCACACTGCCGGAAATGCGGCAATATCCGGTGAGGATGGTTAATGCTTGTTCTGTGGCGGGAGCGTTTTCGCGAGTTCGGGGGGCATGTAGTTTTCGTCGTGTTTGGCGAGGAGGCGGGTGGCGAGGAAGGATTGACCGTCCCTGCTCATTTTTCCTTCGGCGACGATCCCTTGCCCTTCGCGGAAAAGGTCGGGCGGAATTCCGTTAAAGCGGATTTCTAGGCTGTTGTGAAAGTCCGTGACTTTGAAGACCAGCGTCGCGCCTTCGCGTTTGACGCTGCCCTGCTCGACCATGCCGCCGAGGCGGAAAGCGCGGTTTTTTTCGCGCTCCGGGTACTGGCCTGACGCGATGTCGCTTGTCGTGCGGAAGTAGGAGAGGTTTTCCTGCAAGGCGGTTAGGGTTAGCGCGGTCGCAGTTCCGATGCCCAGCAAGAAGAGGACGACGACAAGCAGGCGGGATTTGAGTTTCTTACGCGCGGCGGGAGTCATGCTTTTTTCCCGTTGCCGTTCTGCCGGGTTCTGGATTGCTTCCGCCGTCGTTGCTGCGCAACTATGGCGGACAGGTCGTCGCC
>JBEOJY010000039.1:0-16914 GCA_040275305.1 Bdellovibrionales bacterium
CCCCAACCCTCTCCCCCTCACGGGGGCGAGGGAGTCGCGCCTGTCTTTTAGAAATGACCAGCCAACTTTTGATGTACGATGAGTATATGAATCTACAAAATAACCAAGGAAACCAAGCATGAGCGACAAGCTGACAGCGATAGACGAAAAAAGCGCATGGAGCATACTGTGCGGAGGCGATCCGGAAACGCCCACTGCGCCACAAAGACTCTCGCATCGTATCGAGGCATTCAAAGCGTATAGCAAGACGCTATCAGGCGTTCCTTATCAATCATTGCCAAGAACGGCGAAAAACATTGGAAAATATCCTGCCACCGCCAGAAACTTCGCGGATTTCGCGTCGAGGTTCGGCAACGGCGCTTCTGATGGAGGCATAGGAGCCTTGCTGCGCATGATGCAAGGCAACCCGTTTCTCAAGAGCCATCTGGCGCAACAAATATGGTTACACTACCTTCAGGACCGCAGACAAAACAACGTAATATATATCGGGAAATACAACGAAGAACTTGCCGAGGGAAAAACAAACGAACTGATGCGCGCGTTCACGGTCTCAGAAATGTTGATGGCCAAAGCGGCGCCCATGATGACTTTTGGCGCGGCAACCGCGAGCTATGGGGTAGGTGGATTGATTATAGGGCTTGGCAAGGTTTCCCTTGCCGCCATTCCTGCGGCAATCATGGGATCGATAGGCCTTCAAGCTCTGTGCGCAGTAAGTGCCGGAGCGGCGGTCATGGGACTAGTTGGCTGGGGCATGCATCTCTACGGTAAATTCCGCGTTGCGCCGCGAGCCAAACCCTTGGCGCAGGCCATAGAAGATGTAAGTGACGCGCTGGTCCAAGACAAAAAATTTCGTGCGCAAGCCATGGAAAGTCAGCTTTTCCATAACGAGTTCGTAAAACAAGAAATAAAAAATCGTCAGGAAGATATAATCAAAAGAGAGAACAATTTACGCGCGCCGACAAGGAAAAGCGCCGTCGCTTGCGGGTGAAATCGTGGCGTAGTTTTCCCGCCTGTTGAGAAGTGGGTTGTGCCGACACCACCCTACAAACAGATATCTTGATATTGCAGAAAAAATAGCCGCCAGCGTCATGCCCGCGCAGGAGGGCATCCATCGCCAGTCCTTTCAGAAAGCGCTTGTCTTGCACATTATTTGCGGGCTTCAGCATCGGGAGATGGATGCCCGCCTGCGCGGGCATGACGCTTGACGTAACAACGAATCTAGTACTGAAACAATGCGTTAAGATATAGGACAGTGTGAGTTTTATCTGTAGGGCAATATGGGTTGTGCCGACAAAAAGGAAGTCTATGATGAATCTTCCAACGAGCGCATCGAATCAACCAACCCCGGAATGAACGCCATGAATTACGCAAATCTATGCGGGATCATCTTCCTCACTATCGCGCTTGGAGCCTGCGGGTTCCAGCCGCTTTATGCGACAGGCGGCTTTGGCGCTTCAATCGACGACGCGGTCGCGCAGAAGTTGCAACAAGTTGCCGTCGAGTCCATGCCGGAGCGTTCAGGGCAGATCCTGCGCAACAACCTCATCGACTTGCTGTATGCCAAGGGCCGCCCAGCCCATCCGCAATATCGTCTCAAGGTCGATTTGAAAACCAGCGAGGAATATCTGGGGCTTCTGGCGAATTCGACCTCGACTTTGGCTGAGCTAGACAGCAACGCGACTTTTTTCCTCACCGATGCGCAGGGTAAGGAGCTATTTCGCGGAACCGCCCACAGCGCGACGACCTACGATCGCCTGAACAACCAGTTCGTGAACCTTTCCGCCCACGACGATGCCGTCGAACGCACCCTGCGCGAAATCGCCACCCAGATCGCCAATCAGGTCGCGATGCATCTGAAGCGGAAACCATAGAAACGGGTCATACCCCCGCGCGCATCATGTCCGGCGGCGCGGTCCGCGCGCGCTTGTGCGCAAGTTTGTTGAGCGCGTGGATATAGGCGCGGGCCGAGGCGACCAGCGTGTCGGGATCGGCGCTTTGCCCCATCACGGTTCGGCCTTCTTCCTCAAGCCGTACAGTGACTTCGGCTTGCGCGTCGGTTCCGCCCGTCACGGCGCTGACTTGATAGAGTTGCAGGTTGGCCGTGTGCGGAACCAGCTGATGGATCGCGTTGAACGTCGCGTCCACTGGGCCGTTCCCGGTCGCCGTCGCCTTGGCGGTCTGCTCTTCGATATCGAGTTCGAGAACCGCCGTTTGCGGCCCCTTCGATCCCGCATGGACGTCGAGCGAAACGAACTTCACGCGATTATGCGCCTGCGCCGCCTCGTCATCGACCAGCGCGATGATATCCTCGTCGAACACTTCCTTCTTGCGGTCGGCCAGCGCCTTGAACCGCGCGAAAGCGTCGTTCAGCGCGTTGTCGCCGATATCGTAACCAAGCTCGATCAGCTTACTGCGGAAGGCGTTGCGGCCCGACAGTTTGCCGAGCTTGAGCGAAGTTTTGGTCAGCCCCACCGATTGCGGAGTCATGATCTCATAGGTTTCGCGGTTCTTGATCATGCCATCCTGATGAATGCCGCTCTCGTGGGCGAAAGCGTTCGCGCCGACGATGGCCTTGTTCGGCTGCACCGGAAAGCCCGTGATGCTGGAAACGAGATGCGAGGCGCGCGTGATGATCTCCGTCTTGACCCCCGTTGTGAAAGGCATCACGTCGCGCCGCACGCGCAGCGCCATGACGATTTCCTCCAGCGCTGCGTTGCCCGCCCGCTCGCCAAGCCCGTTGATTGTGCACTCGACCTGCCGCGCCCCACCGATCACGCCCGCGAGCGAATTCGCGACCGCCAGCCCCAAATCATTATGGCAGTGCGTGGACAAAATCGCCTTGTCGATGTTCGGCACGCGGTTGACGATCATGCGGAACAGCTCGGTATATTCCTGCGGAGTCGTGTAGCCCACGGTGTCGGGAATATTGATCGTCCGCGCCCCCGCCTTGATCGCCGCCTCGACGCAGCGGCACAGGAAATCCGGCTCGGTGCGGCTTCCGTCCTCGGCGCTCCATTCCACATCGTCGATCAGCCTGCGAGCCAAAGACACGCTGTCGGTCACGGCCTGCAAGACCTTCTCAGGCTCCATCTGCAGCTTGTATTTCATATGCAAAGGCGACGTGGAGATAAAAGTGTGAATGCGCCCCCGCGCTGCAGGCTTCAAAGCTTCCGCCGCGCGTTCGATATCGCCGCTCTGCGCGCGCGACAAGCCGCACACCGTCGAATTCTTAACGAGCGTGGCAATCTCGTGCACCGCCTCGAAATCGCCCTTCGACGCGATGGGGAACCCGGCCTCCATGACATCCACGCCAAGCTCTTCCAGAATCGCAGCGATGCGAAGCTTCTCCTCAAGATTCATCGCGGCGCCTGGCGATTGTTCGCCGTCGCGCAGCGTGGTGTCGAAGATCACGACGCGGCTTGCGGAGGAGGGGGCTTGGACAGGCGAAACGGAAGGCTGTTCGGTCATGAGGTCAGCAACTCCTTGTAAATGCTGTAAGAAGAACAAAATAGCACACTCCCAAAAGCAACAAAATTGCTTAAATGGATATAATAGATAATAAAATACCAAATTGCACGTCAACAGATAAATTTTATTGCAGAAAAAATAAAGTATACTTATAGCACCTGAAGAGTTGGCAAAAATGATTCTCCACAGCGCGGCGTCACGCCCGCGAAGGCGGGCGTCCAGCCGCTGTCCTTGACGCAGGCGCTCCCTTGCCTATTTAGCGCTTGTACTCCATAGCGGGAGATGGACACCTGCCTTCGCGGGTGTGACGCTTTGCTATCGGCGGATTTTGCTAACTTTTTACATGCGATTAGTATAGCAAGGATAAGGGATATTGTGCATGAATTCACTGTGAAAACTGAATAGACACCAAGATCGCATATTCATTCTCCCTGTGTGAAGAGGTCTCCCATGCCCGCCATTGCCAAACGCGTCGCAATTCCGCTGCCCAAAGGCGGAGAAATGAAAATCGGCAACGACCTGCCTTTGGCGCTGCTGGCGGGACCGTGTCAAATGGAATCGCGCCAGCATGCGCTGGAGATGAGCGCGGCGCTGAAGGAGCTTGCGGACAAATACAAAATCGGCATCGTCTATAAGACCTCGTTCGACAAGGCGAACCGCTCTTCGATCAAAACGCAGCGCGGGCTGGGGCTGGACGAAGCGCTCCCCATCTTCGCGGAAATCCGCGAGAAAATCGGCCTGCCTGTTGTTACCGACATTCATGAAATCGAGCATTGCGCGCGCGTGGCCGAAACCGTGGACGTGCTGCAAATCCCGGCTTTCCTGTGCCGTCAGACGGACTTGCTGCTGGCGGCAGGAAAAACAGGCCGCGTCATCAATGTCAAAAAGGGCCAGTTCCTTGCGCCTTGGGACATGAAGAACGTCGCGCAGAAAATCGCCTCCACGGGCAACGAGCGCATCATGCTCTGCGAGCGCGGCGTCAGCTTCGGCTATAATACGTTAATTTCCGACATGCGGGCGTTGCCGATCATGGCCGAGACAGGCTATCCAGTCGTGTTCGACGCCACCCATTCCGTCCAGCAACCGGGCGGCCAAGGCGACCGCAGCGGCGGCCAGCGTGAATTCGTGCCCACGCTTGCCCGCGCCGCCGTCGCGGTCGGAGTCGCCGCCGTCTTTCTGGAAACCCACGAAAACCCTGACTGCGCCCCTTCGGACGGCCCCAACATGGTCCCCTTGAAGGAACTCCCGACCCTAATCGAAACGCTGATGGCGTTCGATAAGTTGGCTAAAAGACAATAATCTTAAGAGTTGTCAAAACCATGATGGGCATACCGAACACCCCTCCAAAGGGGGTGTCGGTAATTCCCCGCTTACATGCCTGAGACTAGTTCCTGCCAAGAACAGCCGCTTGCTGGACGGAAGGCACCGGAGAAGACGGCGCATGTGGCGCAGGCTCTTGCGCGCCCAACTTGTCAAACGCGGCCAGCAGATATTGCCCGCCCGGAATGCTGTTGATCATCTTCTGTGTTCCAGAAATTCCGAGTTTATCAGCCAGCAATAAAGCATATATTGCATGCTTAGACCCATAGGCAAAAATCTGTGCCTGCGGATTAACGTCAAGTAAGGCCTTCGCAAGCGTTGGCGCGGAACAATCAATAGCCGCCGGTTCGAGAGAAACTTTGTCGCCAAACACAACGGCATCAAAATGTCCGTTTAAGCGCTTGGCATATACTTCCGCCGGGGTGCTAACAGTTACCAAAACCCCGCCTTTCTGGTATTTGCCATCTGGAGAAAGACTATATTCGTTCTCACACAAAAATTTCTTCATATCGCCGACGCGCGTTTCGATATCGATGATCAGAACTTCGGACATGTATAACTCCCGTAAATAAAACGAAAATGCATAATCCCCCAGTCAAGATAGCAAACTGAGAGGAAGACACTCATGCTTCGCGGCTGTATACGTCCAACCAGCCGCCAAGCCAACAGGAAAAAATTTTTCTGAATCAATACTCGCGCTCGACCGTGAAATCCATGATATCGAGAAGGGCTTGCCTGAATGGATCGGCGGGAAACAGGCCTAAAGCATCCCTCGCGATGGCCCCGTAATGCCGGGCGCGATCCACCGCGTCGCGTAAAGCGTTGTGACGCCGCAAAAGGTCTTGCGCATGGGCGAAATCCCCGTCGCGTTGATCCAAAGCTTCCAGAGTGCGCCGCCAAAACGCGCGTTCGGCCTCGCTTCCGCGATGGATGGCGAGGATAACGGGAAGCGTAAGCTTGCCTTCGCGGAAATCGTCGCCGACAGTCTTGCCAAGCCGCGCTTGTTCCGCTGAATAATCAAGCACATCGTCCACGATCTGGAACGCGATGCCGAGGTTTAGCCCGAACGTGCGCAACGCCTCCTCCTCCGAAGCCGGACGCGCCGCGACCACCGAGCCGATCCGACAAGCCGCCGCGAACAGTTCCGCAGTCTTGGCGCGCACGACCTCAAGATAAGCTTGCTCCGATGTCGCGCTGTCGTTGGTCGTGCGCAACTGCATGACCTCGCCTTCCGCGATGATCGCCGAAGCGTCCGAAAGAATGCGCAACACGTCGATGGAGCCATCCTCCACCATCATCTGAAACGCGCGGCTGAACAGAAAATCGCCGACCAGAACGCTAGCCTCGTTGCCGAACAGAGCGTTGGCCGAAGGCCCCCCCCGCCGTAAATCGCTGTCGTCCACCACGTCGTCGTGCAGCAAAGTTGCCGTGTGGATAAACTCCACGCAAGCCGCAAGTTTGCGATGCCGCGTCCCCTCATAGCCGCACAACCGCGAGCAACCGAGCGTGAGGAGGGGCCGCAGACGCTTGCCTCCTGCCGCGATAATGTGCCCCGCAAGCTGCGGAATCAACGGCACGTCGCTGTCCATGCGCTGAAGAATAAGCTGATTGACGGCGGCCATATCCTCCGCCACAAGCGAAGCTAGCGCGTCAAGGGCCGAAGCGGCTGGTTTGCGACGCAGGGGATCGAGAGAGATAACGGCTGCCATACGTGTGCCCGAAATGCATTGCGACGGAACAAGACTATAGCGGATTTAACCATGGAAACAACCTGCGACGGAATTTTAGGACATCGGATCCAGCTTGAGCAGCCACGCAAGGGCTTTCGTGTCGCGGTTGACACCGTGTTTCTGGCCGCCGCCGTCCAAATCGAGCCGGGCCAAACGGCGCTTGATGCAGGCTGCGGGGTCGGCGGCGCGATGCTGTGCCTTGCCGCGCGCGTGCCCGGAATCAAGATCATGGGGATTGAAATCCAGCCGGAACTCGTCGAACTCTGCCGCCATAACATCGAACGCAACGGCATGCAGGACAGGGCGCAAGTCGTCGAAGGCGATATCAACCATATGCGCAACCTGATTCCCCTTTCCTTGTGGGGAGGGGTAGCCGCAAGCGTCATCCCGGCAAAAGCCGGGATCCAGTCTGCGAGCGGCAGCGAGCGAAAAAACAGATGTTTCAATGCATACGATCAAGGGCAAGGATCGCGACCCTCTTGCGCCGCAGACGCGGCGCAACTGGATCCCGGCTTTCGCCGGGATGACGCTTGCCCATACCATGATATCCTTCCCGCCTCCTTCGACCATGTTCTTATGAATCCGCCCTATCATGAAGCCACGACGCACGATCTTTCGCCCGACAAATGCAAACTTCGCGCAAACTCTGAACAGGAGGGAGAACTGGGCCGATGGTTGGCGCTGGCGGCTGCGGCACTGAAACCGGGGGCAACCCTGACGATGATCCACCGCGCGGACCGTCTGGAGGGGATTCTGGAACGAGCCAAAGCTTCCAGCCTAGGTGGTGGAGAGATTCTGCTCGTCTGCCCGCATGAAAACGATCCGCCTTCGCGCGTCGTCCTACGCTTGCGCAAAGGCGATTCTCTTCCTCCGCGTCAAACCAGAACCATCGTTTTGCACGACAAGGATGGCCGCTATACCATTGAAGCCGAGGCGATTCTACGCCATGCTGAGGGCGCGTAATGCCCGCGATTTTTAAGGGGAAGCAAAGGAGATTTGCTCTTTTGTCACGCGAACGCCATAATCTCCGCGTAGTAACCCCCAAGCGATGGTGTATGGTAAGTCTCAAGCGCTTCATTGGTTTTACGAAGATAAACGTTTCAGAAAGGGTGTCATCGCGAGGAGCCTTCTTCAGGCGACGTGGCGATCCAGAGTCTTCCAGAGTTGTCGCTTGGGACTCTGGATTGCCTCGTCGTTCCCGCCTTCGGCGGGAATCTCCTCGCGATGACGCCCTTTCTGAAAAGTTTGTCCCCTAAGCTACGATAGAGCTTGGGAATAACGCCGCCTAAGACGCTTCAAGGCAATGGGAAGAGGGCTGACGCATGTTCGAAAATATCTATTCTCTGGCAACGCATTACGCGATTCCGTTCCTCATCACCATAAGCATCGTGGTGTTCGTGCACGAGTTCGGCCATTACTGGGTCGCGCGTCGCTGCGGCGTGAAAGTCGAAACCTTCTCCATCGGCTTCGGCAAGGAGCTGTTCGGTTGGACGGATAAAAATGGCACGCGCTGGAAAATTTCCCTGCTGCCGCTGGGCGGCTATGTCAAAATGTACGGCGACAGCTCGGAGGCCAGCACGCCGGATGCGAGCGTGCGCGAGATGACGGAGGATCAGAAAAAAGTCGCGTTCTATCATCAGTCCGTGAACAAGCGCATGGCGATCGTGTTCGCAGGCCCCGCCATCAACTACATCTTCGCCGTCATCGTCTTGATGGCGCTGTTTATCTTTCAGGGCCAACCCTACACGCTCCCTGTCGTCGGTGACGTGCAGGAAAACAGCGCAGCCGCGCAAGGCGGCGTTCTCAAAGGCGACAAAATTCTGTCGATAGACGGCGCGAAGATCGAGCGCTTTGAAGACATCAAGCGGATAGTGGCCCTGAATTTTGGCGCGCCTATCGCCCTTGAAATTGAAAGAGACAGCGCGCGCCAAACGCTGACGCTGACGCCGGAAGTCAAGGTGGTGAAAGACCGCTTTGGCGGCGAACACAGAGCTGGCAGGTTGGGCATAGCCTCGGACACGGCGCATATATACAAGAAATGGCCGCCGCATCTCGCGGCATGGTATGCGCTGGTGGAGACAAAAAACGTAACTGTTGATACGATGAAAGCTCTTGGTCAGATGATCATGGGCACACGCGGCGCCGAGGAGCTTGGCGGACCGCTGCGCATCGCGGAAATGTCCGGGAAAGTCGCGCAGGATGGGGTCATAGCCTTGATCTGGTTTATGGCGATGATCTCGATCAACCTTGGTCTGATCAACCTGTTTCCCGTCCCGTTGCTGGATGGCGGCCACTTGGCTTTCTATCTGGCGGAAAAATTACGTGGACAACCTTTGCATGAGCGCGTGCAGGAAACAGGCGCGAAAATTGGTTTGGCGATGGTCTTGACCCTAATGGTCTTCGCGACCTGGAACGATCTGGTGCACCTGAAAGTCGTATCGTATATCAAAGACATGCTATAACCCGCGCAGGCGCTTGAAGGGATGGAGAAGGCTAAAAAACGCCCCACCATTCAAGAGCCTTGTGTAACGGCGCATGTTTTTCTACGCTGTGCCCATCCAAAGGGAATCAGGGACCTCATCTTGATCGCTCAACACAGCAACCGCATACCACCACTCCGTGGCCGAGCATGGCTCATGTGCGCGGCGGCGCTTGCGCTGACTGGCGCAGGAACCGTCATGGCGCCCCCCAATACATGGGCGGAGGAAAACGAAACGTCATCCTTTCTGGCCCCGATGACTGAAGGATCGACCGCCCAGATGTCCGGCGATGCCGAGCTGGTTCAGTCCATCCAGATCGAGGGAGCCCAGCGTCTGGAAACCGAAACCGTCATGTCTTATCTGACGCTTTCCAAAGGGGATTTGGCGACCGCCGAGAAGCTTGACGCATCGCTGAAGACGCTTTACGCGACGGGCTTGTTCGCGGACGCCAGACTGATCATGGACGATGGGACGCTTATCGTGACAGTCGAAGAAAACCCCATCATCAACCGTGTGGCCTTCGAAGGCAACGACGCGGTGACGAAGGAGGATCTTGAAAAAGAAGTCCAGATCCGGGCGCGACAGGTCTATACGCTGCCGCGCGCGCAGCGCGACGTGCAACGCATCCTCGATCTGTACCGCCGTTCCGGACGCTTTGCCGCAGTCGTCACCCCCAAGATAGTAAAGCTCGATCAAAACCGCGTCGATCTGGTGTTCGAAATCTCGGAAGGCCAGCGCACCGGCGTCCGCAACATCGCCTTCGTCGGAAATCGCGCGTTTGACGAAAGCGATCTGCGCGAAGTCATCAACACGCGCGAAAGCGCCTGGTGGAGGATATTCTCGTCAAGCGACTACTACGATCCCGATCGCCTCAGTTACGACAAGGAGACGCTGAGAAAATATTACCTAACGGAAGGCTATGTCGATTTCCGCGTGCTTTCCGGCGTGGCGGAGCTTACGCCTGATCGTGGCGACTTCTTCATCACCTTTACGATCGACGAAGGTCCGCGTTACCGCTTTGGCAAAATTTCGATAAAGAGCGAAATCAAAGGGGTGGATGGGGAATCCTTCCGCGCGATGCTGCTGACCAAAAATGGCGACTGGTACAACTCGGAGCAGGTCGAGAAAACCATCACGAAACTAACCAACCTGCTGGGCGACCGCCAATACGCCTTCGTGCAGATTGTGCCGGATATCACGCGCAACAAGGATTCTCTGACCGTCGATCTGACCTACGACATCAAACAAGGCGAGCGCGTCTATATTGGCCGTATCGACGTCAGCGGCAACAACAACACGGTGGACAAAGTGATCCGCCGCCAGATGCAGCTTGCCGAAGGCGATCCGTTCAATGTCACAAAAGTCCACAAGTCGGAACAGAACCTGAAGGATCTCGGCTTTTTCGAGGAGGCGAAAGTCACGCCCTCTGATGGGGCGCAGCCCGACCGCGCGAACCTCAAGGTAGAGGTTAAGGAAAAATCGACCGGCGAAGTGTCCATAGGAGCGGGCTTCTCCTCGACCGACGGTCCCTTGGGCGACTTCAGCATCAGCGAACATAATTTTATGGGACAAGGGCAAGATGTGCGCTTTGGCGCGACCGTGTCGGGCCGCACCAAACAGGTGGACACGAGCTTCACCGAACCATACTTCCTTGACCGCGATCTATCGGCGGGCGTCGACGCCTTCCGGACCCAGACGGATTATCAGGACTTAAGCTCCTACGACACCACCAGCACAGGATTTGGTCTGCGCCTCGGCTATGCGCTCTCGCCGGAAGTGCGCCAACGCCTGAATTACTCGTTCCATAACGATACCATCACGAATGTGCCATCCACCGCCTCGCTCTACGTCGTCGAACAGCAAGGCACGACTATAACCTCTTCGGTGGGGCAGGAAATCGCGTGGGATACGCGCGACAGCCGCCTCGAACCGACGTTGGGTTTCATCACGCGCCTGAATACCGATGTGGCGGGCGCGGGAGGATCGCGAAAATGGCTCAAAGCGAAGCTTACGGGAACCCAGTATTACCCAATCGCCGAACGCTGGATCATCAGCGGCACGGCGGAAGCCGGACAAATCTGGGGGCTTGATGGTCCCACGCGCATCAACGAACGGTTTTTCCTAGGCGGCGATTCGCTACGCGGGTTTGCGTACGCAGGCCTAGGACCCCGCGATATCAACGGCGAAAATCAGGATGCTCTGGGATCCTCGCGCTACCTGCGCGGCACGACGGAATTGACGATGCCAACGCCTTTGCCGCCGGAATTTGGATTAAAAGCTCATATCTTCGTCGATGGCGCGATACCGGGATCGACAGGGGAAGGCTCGATCATCGGCAGCGCGATAGCGTCGAACGAAAGCCTGCGCTTAAGCTCAGGCATCGGCATGACCTGGGTATCCCCATTCGGACCCGTGCGTCTCGACCTCGCCAAAGCGATTTTGCGCGAATCCTACGACAAAACCGAGCTGATCCATTTCAGCTTCGGAACGAAGTTCTGAACCTGATTGAGAAACATCGTGAACAGGATTTGTGCAGAAATTCTCCGACTGTTCTTAGGGTTCGCAAGACTAACGCTCCCCAAAGGGCCGTCATCCCGGAAAATTTTCTCTTCGGCTTGCGCAGCGAGACGAAAGAAAATTTATCCGGGATCCAGTTTTGTTTCTGTGGTCCGACAAGAACGACCCATGACGGTATCTCTTGACGGAACGGCGCGGAAACTATTTTTTGCGCAATGATCGGTTTTCAGACATCATGAGGTAAATAAAACGTGCCCCTATGGCTTGAACTTGGCATCGTGTTCGTGTTGATTCTGCTGAATGGCTTTTTCGCCATGTCGGAACTCGCGATCGTGTCGGCGCGTCGCGCTTTGTTGCGACAGCGTGCGGAAGACGGGCAGAAGGGAGCGGAAATCGCGCTGGAAATGGCGGACGATCCCAGCTCGTTCTTGTCGATCGTGCAAACCGGCATCACGCTCAACAGCGTCTTCACCGGGGTATTCAGCGGCGCGACGCTCTCGGACCCCTTGCAAGACTGGCTCCTGCAATACCCATGGATTGCGCCGCACAGCGGAATCACGGCGATGGCGCTGACTGTTATCGGCGTCACGTATTTAAGCCTTGTGATCGGGGAACTCCTGCCCAAACGCATTGGCTTAGCCTACGCGGAGCCGATAGCGTCGCGCGTGGCGGGAATTATGCGATTCTTCGCGACTGCAGCCGCGCCGATGGTCTGGCTTCTGACCCAGTCGACCGAAATCCTGCTGAAGGTCCTGCGTCTCTCGAATCCTCCTGAAACGCCGGTGACGCCGGAAGAAGTCAAGGACATGATCGCGGAGGGCGCGGAAACCGGTGTGTTCAAACCCGCCGAAAAAGATATGCTCGAAGGCGTCATGCGTCTGGCCGAACGCTCGGTGCGCAGCATCATGACTCCGCGCATCGACATGGTTTGGCTCAGTATCGAAGACGACGTGCAAGATATCCGCAAAGAAATTCGCGCCAGCGGCTATAGCCGCTTCCCCGTCGCGCGCGGCGATCTCGAAGAAATTGTTGGCATCGTCCACGCCAAAGACCTCCTCAACGCCGCCTTTGATGGACATGCGCTGGCCTTAAAATCAGTCATGCGCGTCCCGCTGACGGTGCCCGATACGACGCCAGTCTTGCGCCTTCTGGAACAGTTTCGGCAATCCGGCCAGCATGTCGCGGTCGTGGCCGACGAGTATGGCAGTGTCGAGGGCCTGGTTTCGATTACCGACATATTGCAGGCCATCACAGGCGAGATTCCGGAACGTGGACAAGACTCAGCGACGCCCCCGGTTCAACGCGCCGACGGAAGCTGGCTGATCGACGGCATGACTCCGGTCGACGAAGTCGAAACCTTGCTGGGCCTTAAGAATTTGAGGGGAGAAGGCGGTTACCACACGTTGGCCGGGTTTGTGATTGAAAAACTTGGCCGCCTTCCTAGCATAGGCGATAGCCTTGTCTGGAACGAGGCTCGCTTCGAAGTGATTGATATGGATGGCCGCCGCGTGGACAAAATGCTTGTCGTGCCGCCGCCCGCAGACGATGAAGACGAAGATTAGGCATGCCGCGCCGTTTTTCCGCCCTGCGAGCGGAAAATTCCCTGCAATAACAGCCCCTTTTGCGACTGAAGCGTTGGCAAAATTATGCTCCTCTGCGCGGCGTTACACCCGCGCAGGTGGGGGCTTATGTTGTTTGCGCGCCTGCCAAATGAGATATTAAGCAGACTGCTAATATTTTAACTGTGTTTTTCCATAAACATTTGCGCATGTATTTTTTTTGTATTATATTAACAGACATTAGAACATGCATTTAACGTCAACATTAGATATTTAGGCGTGCGATGTTTAAGCCTCATAAACTTCCGCCAAAAAATATTCAGGGTCAGGAATCTGCCACATGGCAGTACGAGGTATCGACAGAGGCGCGAAAACTAGCTTTCAATATCTCGCAGCAAGTCATGACTGTAATGAACGGGTATATGAAGGACGGCCTGAACGACGCGATCATGCCGATTGCAAGATTGGACGGATACAGAAAATTCAGTCAAGCGCTTAATAACGAGCCTCTTTTGTTGACAATATTGGCGGCGCAGTCGTTGATGGAAAAACATGACGTAGGAACGGCGCGTCATCAACTTCAGGCGGCGGCGCTTTCAACGTTGTTCCGGACAGGACTTGCCAAGCATCCTCGTCGCGAGGCGCTCGATTTCTTTGCGGCGGTTTGTCACGATGTTGGAAAACTAGCTGTTTCCAGTGACACGTTAAATAATCCCCACCAGCTTACCGCCGAAGCGCAGAGAGAAATTAAACTGCACCCAGAAGTTGGGTATGCTGTCTTGCAAATGGCGAAAGATCATTTTTTCAAGAACGCAAAGGTATATTCTGTTAATCCGCACATACTTACAGATTTTGACTATATTGCCAAAGTCGCGCTGATGCATCACGTTGACGTTGATGGTAAGGGGTATCCAACTTCGATTGACCCTAAGCAAACTGATCCGGTCGTATTGGAAACTGCAGCGGCCGATAAACTTGACGCGATTCATTATAGGGACACCTATACGCGAGCGAAGTCGGATAAAGTGACTATCGAGATCTTCATGAAAATGGCCGGGGCCAGTATGCCAATATTATATGCAAAGGCCGCTATCGATCTCATTAAGTCAGGCGAAGCCGCAACGCTGATAAATTCTATCAAGGGCATTTATGAGAATCGTTCTGTGTATCTAGCGGTTTGCTGAGAATAACGCGCGAGCCTCTATAGGGAAAGGTAGACCTGACTATGCCGTTGTAAGCGGAGTCTCGGTTCCGCTCGCTTGCCGTCCCGACCACGCGTCAACCCCCGCCATGAACAAGGCCGCCCAGTAGGGAAGCGTCTGGACTAGCAGCATACCCGCCCACAACGTCGCGTTCTGGTTCAGCGTCGTGAAGACGACAAGCACAGCCACTGCGCAGCCGATCAGGGCGAACAGCAACATCGCTTCCTCACGCGCCATCATGAAGGCTTGCAGGACCGGAGCTTTCCCCGCGCATTTGGGTGTGCGGAAGAAAGGCTTGCCCGACGTGAACAACCCTTGCCAAACCGCCCTTGCGACGGCGTGAGACAACGCCATGCCAGCCATCGCCGCGCTAAGCCTGTCGCGCAAACTGCAGGTGATGCGCGCGCGATAAAGAATGAATCCTGCGGCAAACTTGAATATGAAAACGCTTAAAGTGGGCACCAGAAAAATCGCAGGCGGAAATTCGACAAGCTTGAAAAGCAGCAAAACCGACCACAAGACCGCCGCAAGCGCGAATACGATATGCGCGGCGTCCGCGAACCATGGCAGCCATCCGGAAATGAAATGATAACGCTGCCCGCGCGTAAGCGATTGCCCCTCTTTCAAAGATCTCCAGTGCCGCTTAAGAATCTGCACCGCGCCATAGGCCCAGCGGAATCTCTGGGTTTTATAGGCTCCGAACGAGTCAGGAATGAGGCCGCGACCAAACGAATGATTCATGTATACGGAATCAAACCCGTTTTGGAACAAGCGCAACCCAAGCTCCGCATCCTCGCAAATACACCATTCGGCCCACCCGTCGACGCCTTGAAGCGCCGATTTGCGGATCAACGTCATCGTTCCATGCTGAATGATGGCGTTCCGCTCGTTGCGCTGAACCATCCCGATATGGAAGAATCCCGCATATTCCCAGAAGCACATGCGCTTGAACGCCGTTTCCTGCCCGTCGCGATAATCCTGCGGGGCTTGCACGAAGGCCACGTCCTGCTTCTCGAAATAAGGAACGGTTGAACGCAGCCAGTCGGAACTAACGACATAATCGCTGTCGATCACGCCGACAATGGAAGCATCCGCCGCTGTTTGCGTCAGCGCGTAATTCAAAGCCCCCGCTTTGTACCCCGGCCATGACGGAAGATGGAAAAAGCGGAATTTTTCTCCAAGCTTGGCGCAATGCGCTTCCAAGGGCTTCCAAACCGCCTCATCCTTGGTGTTGTTGTCGATCACAAGGACTTCGAAGTTCGGATAATTCATCTTCGCGAGCGCGTCGAGCGTCTCGATCACCATCTCCGGCGGTTCGTTGTAACAAGGAACATGGATGGAAACTTTTGGAGCGTCGGGCGGCGGTTCCCAATCTGTGCGCGGCGCGAACGCGCGGCGATGCGACCGCGCCCAAAGCACTTCCGTAAGCTCCAGCCCGTCGACCAGCAGCAGCGCGAGCAACACGATCTGAGCGCCGATCAAAGCGATCCAAGCGATAGTGTTGGTGTTGATGATTTTTTCCGCGAGCGCGGCCATCACCGCCCACACCAGCACGGACGACACCGCCTGAATCAGGAGCGCGTAAAAAGCCTGCCCCGCGAATTTAAGGTTTTTACGCCAGCGCACGAACCATTGAATCGGATAAAGCGCAAGCAGCGTAGCGATCAAACATCCCTGCAGCCACCGCGTCGACTCCGCGACGCTCCCGCTCATGGGGAATTTCGGTTGCCGCGAGGCGTTCCATAAGCCCCAATGCGCTCCGACGCTGCCTTCGATTTCGCGTTTCCATGGCGCGTCAATCGCCTCGATGATCGAGTAATCAAGCCGCTCTTCGCTGGCGAGATTCAGAAAATCGCGGATAAACTTCGCCTGATTGATCTGCGAAGGCTCGGCGCCCTTGACCCATTGCCCTTCGCTTGGCCACCCGACTTCGCCGATCAGGATGTGCTTGGTCGGAAAAGCCGCAGCCAACTGTTGATAGCGATAAAGAGCATAGCTCAAAGCGCCGTCTACCGGAACGCCTTCCCAGTAAGGCAGAATGTGAACGGTGATGAAATCGACCGCGTCGGCAAGCTCCGGATATTTAAGCCAGATATGCCACGGTTCAGACGTGGAAACCGGAATTTCGACCTGTCGCTTGACATGCTCGATCAGACCGATCAGCTCGACGGGCGTAATGTCGTTCCTCAGCAAGGCTTCGTTGCCGATAATAATTTTTTTAACATTGGAGTGGCCACGGGCGATATCAATCGCGCGCGCAACTTCACGCGCGTTGACGCCCGCATCGGTAGAAATCCAAGCGCCGAGATTGACGGTAATTCCATGGCGCTGGGCCGCGTCCACGATGCGATCAAGACCGTCCGATACGCCGTAAACGCGAATGCTGGAAACCCGTCCAGACAACAGAGCCATATCGCGCTCGATATCGTCGTCGGAAAACCGATGAGAAGCGTCGCCAGCGCGATAGCCGCTGTAAGACAGCCCGTTGATAACGCCGCCCCAGGCGCGTTCGTTGACGCTTTGGTTGACCAAGCCCCAAACGGCGAAATTGGCGCAAAAAGCCAGAATCAGGATGATGGAAACGCGGCGCAAAGTAGACATGGAGGCATGACGTAACAGAAAACCGGAAAAAAGGATA
>JBEOJY010000040.1:0-38651 GCA_040275305.1 Bdellovibrionales bacterium
CGGCTACGCTTGACTAACTCCGTCTTCTATCATGCTACGGCTGATAACGCACAACAACACGCACACTACACACTTGACCCACAATCATTGACAGAAGTTTAACACGGGCGGGTTCCATGCTATTGAAAGCATGGAAATGGAAAAAAGTGTGGAAAACATGCCTCAAACGCCACTAGCCATACGCACGGCAGGCTTGAAGAAGGCCTTTGGCGCGCTTGTCGCCGTCGATGGGCTTGATCTTGATGTCGAGATCGGGAGCGTTACCGCGCTCTTGGGCGGCAATGGCGCCGGAAAGACGACAACCTTGAGCATGCTGCTCGGCCTGTTACAGCCAACCTCCGGAAGCATCGAGATCTTCGGCATCGACCTGTTGAGCCGCAGGGAGGATGTCGCCCCATACCTGAATTTCTCGTCGCCCTACGTCGATTTACCCAACCGCTTAACGGTACGCCAGAATCTGACCGTCTACGGCCACCTTTACAACGTGATGCAGCTTAAACGGCGCATCGAAGAACTGGCCCAAAAGCTCCGCCTCGCCGCTTTGCTCGACCGCCCCTATGGCGACCTCTCCGCCGGACAAAAAACGCGGGTTTCGCTCGCCAAGGCCGTTCTAAACCGCCCGCGCCTGCTGCTGCTCGACGAGCCGACCGCCTCGCTCGATCCCGATGCGGCGGACTGGGTACGCACGATGCTGCTCGACTACCGCAAGGAAAGCGGCGCGACCATCTTCATGTCCTCGCATAATATGTACGAGGTTGAACGCATGTGCGACGATGTGATTGTTATGAAAAAAGGCCGCATCGTCGCGCGAGGCTCACCACGCGCCCTGTTGGAATCCTATGGACGAGAAAATCTTGAAGAGGTGTTCCTTGACATTGCCCGCGACCGCGCCGCCGCTCTGGCCTGAGCCGACAAGCCGCCCCGGCCCTGCCGCCTTCCTGCGCCGGATGTGGGGGCTGATGCTACGCCATATCTATCTGTATATGGGATCGTGGCCGCGTCTGGTCGAGATGATCTACTGGCCGACCATCAACATCCTGATGTTCGGCTTCCTGAGCCTCAACGTCCTGCGCACGATGACCGACGCGCAAGTGCTCTACAGCGTCATGGTCGCGGGCGTCCTGCTCAACGAAGTCCAAATCCGCAACAGCCAAGGCATGATGTTGCTGTTTCTGGAGGAAATTTGGTCGCGCAATCTTGGCCACCTCTTCGCCAGCCCCATGAGCTTCGCCAACTATGCCGCAGGCGTCATCGGTCTAAGCCTCCTCCGCACCGCCATCGCCATTGTCCCGACCGTCTATATCGCGAAATATCTGTTCGGCTACGATCTGCTCAGCCTCGGTTGGCCGCTCGCGCTTTATGTGCCGTTACTAATTTTGAATGGCTGGTGGATGGGAATCATGATCGTCTCGCTGCTCCTGCGCTACGGCCTCGCGGCGGAGTGGCTGACTTGGATGGGGATATGGCTGCTGGTCCCGATGATGTGCCCCTATTACCCGGTAAGCGTTCTGCCGCAAGCGCTTCAGGCCGTCGCATGGAGCCTCCCCGGCACTTACGTCTTCGAAAGCATGAAAAGCCTCATCGGCGGCCACGGCCCCGCCGCGCATAACTTAATCATTGCGCTTGGTCTCAATCTGGTATGGTTCCTTGCCGCCCTCCTCGTCTTCCGCCTCGCCTGGCAAAGCGCCCGCAAAGCCGGACGGCTGCTGCAGATGGGGGAGTAACGATGTCTACCACTTGGATTTAATCTTTGATATTTTACTAGAATCAGAGATGCGAAATTCCTTGCAATCTTTTATAAGGTTTTATAATGTCAAGAAAGAAGGGCGAGTCTATTTCCGGCTATCTAACAGTCGGAGAAGCGGCGCAGTTGCTGGGAGTGTCTGGAACGACCCTAAGAAACTGGGATCGAAAAGGCAAACTCAGACCGCGCCGCAATCCCATGAATAAATACAGGCTCTATGAAAAGGCGCAGGTGCTTTCAATATTGGAAAAAATCAGGAGAAGCGATCGGTGAAAAGAGCTTTGAAACAAGAGGGCAACATCGAGAGGAATATAATCGTCGAAACGGCGATAACTTCCAAGTCCGCCACATCGAAAGCGCCCATAAAAAAAATCTATAGGGTTATTTCCATGTTTTCCGGCTGTGGCGGAATGGATTTGGGATTTCGTGGCGGTTTTAGCGTATTCGGCAAAACCTATAGCAAGCACCCATTCAGGATAGTGTGGGCTAACGACCTGAACGAAGCGGCTTGCCGGACATATCGCCGCAATCTGGACTCCCACATAAAATGCGGAGACGTTTGGCAAGAGCTGGATACCTTGCCAGAATCGACGGATATTTTAATTGGCGGATTTCCTTGCCAAGACATTTCCGTGAACGGTAAGGGCGCGGGCATCGACGGCAAGAGGAGCGGGCTTTACAGGGCAATGGTCGAGGCCATACGGCGAACGCGCCCTAAAATCTTCGTCGCGGAGAACGTCAAAGGGCTATTGATGAAGCATAACAAAAATTCGCTTGAAGCCGTTCTGCGGGATTTCAAGGGCCTGGGCTATGATGTGACGTATCAACTGTACCATGCCGCCGACTACGGCGTTCCACAAACGCGCGAGCGCGTCATCATCGTGGGCACTGCTCTCAACATTGGCGCATTTAAGCCGCCCTCGCCGCCGCTGACAAAAAAGGAATGGGTTTCTGCGCATGAAGCTATCGCGGACTTGGAGAACGCAGAAGAAAACGCGGAATTCAGCCATATATGGAGCAAGGCGGAAAAAAGCTCGGATCAGGGCAATCGAAGGTTAAAAGCGGATCGGCCAGCGCACACCATGCGCGCGGAGTGCCATGGCAACATCCAGTTCCACTACAAGCTAAAGCGTCGCATTTCGATGCGCGAGGCAGCTCGGTTCCAGTCGTTCCCTGACAATTACATTTTCGACGCGAAGTTGCGCGAAACAGAGAGGCAAATTGGCAACGCCGTGCCCCCTGTGCTCGCTTGGCACATCGCGGAAGCCGTCGCGGATGCTCTAAAACGGGGGGGGGATTGCTAATTTCAACATGATAGACTCTCTTTGAAGAGCATTCTACCAACTTCCAATGTGTAAATCAGCATTGGTGGTTGGCATGACCATACAGGAATTCGAGGCGTTGCTTAACGCCGTAACGATAAAATTAACGCAAGAGGCGGCGATTAAGCCGTTCACGGCATCCAAGGAGTTCGAAAATAGGGCGCGCGAAGTTCTAAAGGAGCTTGGAAAAGTTCCCGTTGATCTAGACCCTGATGCGCAGGCGTTTCCAGATATTGTCATCGGGCAATACGGCGTCGAAGTGAAGTTCACCGAAAAGGACACGTGGCGCAGCGTTGCAAACAGCGTTTTCGAGAGCAAACGCGAAAACGCTGTCAAGCATATCTATCTGCTGTTCGGAAAAATGGGCGGCGCAAAGCCAGAGGTAAAGTGGGGTAGGTACGATGAATGCGTGATGCACGTCAGAACCTCGCACATGCCGCGTTTTGAAGTTGAAATCAACGCAGAAAAGTCTCTGTTCGCGCGCATGGGGGTCACATATGACGAGTTCCGCCAGTCGCCCCTAGAAGACAAAATGAGGCGCATACGGGAATACGCGCGTGGGCGTCTCAAAGAAGGGGAACATCTTTGGTGGCTAGAAGACAAGCCGGAACCGGAGCACTCGCTGTCTCTCGAAGTGAAGCTTTACATGCGCTTGCCACAAGTGGAAAAGCGGAAATTGCGAGCAGAGGCTGCGCTGTTGTGCCCACAAATTGTCAAGCCGTCGCGGTCGAAAAACAAATACAATGACGCCACAATGTACCTGCTGACCTATCATGGTGTCCTGTGTCCGCAAGCGCGGGATTTGTTTTCCGCCGGAAGCGTCGCGCTACGCGCAGACGGCAAGCGCGGCGGCAATTATCTTCTGCGCGCCTTACAAGACATTCAGGATTTGATGATCGATGCCGCAAAACGGCTAGATGATGCCCTATTCATTGAATACTGGGGCACAAGTTGCAAACCGGAATGCCGCATCGCGGAATGGTTGCGGCGAGCCGATTGCTTCGCTCAAGGATGGAAGCCTTCCGAATCCCTTTTTGTGAAAAGCGTAGGGCGCTCGTGAATGATGGGGCGTAAAGTAGAGCCAAAAAAGAAACGTGCGACGATGACGCGCTCCGAAATAATGTGCGCTGTTAAAGCCAGTGACACTAAGCCTGAATTGCTAGTGAGAAATTTTCTTAAGGTGGAAGGCATCATATTCCAAACCTACGGAACCTTGCCAGGAAAGCCAGACATTATCCTAAAAGACCGGAAAGCCATCATTCGAGTGATGGGCTGTTTCTGGCACAAACATTTTTGCAAAAACGGTGACCGCCTGCCCAAGTCGAACGTCGCCTATTGGTCAGCGAAAATCGAGAAAAACTGTGTACGGGATAAAAAAAACAAGCGCGACCTGAAGCGGCTGGGCTGGCGTGTCATTGATGTGTGGGAGTGCCAGTTAAGAAAAGTGGGATGGAGGACGCGTTTACGCCGGAAACTATCAAGCCAACTAGTTAGCTATAACGAGAGAATAGCGCCGCCTGAACAAACTACTGCGACGGTATGTGCAACGCCCCGCCCCTCATCGGCTGCGGCACGCCCGTCGTGCCGGGGAGGCTGATCGGCAGGCCGAGCTTGGACCTGACGGCAAGATAGGCGAAGGCTTCTGCCTCAAGACTGTCCCCGTTCCAGCCCAGCGCATCCACCGGCGCGACCGGAATGCGCGTCACGTCGAGGATCATGCGCATGAGCGTCGTGTTGAGCCGCCCGCCCCCCGCGACATAAATCGTCTGTGGCTTCAGCGGCATATGCGCGACCGCCATCGCCACGCAGCGGGCCGTAAGCCGCGTCAAGGTCGCCGCCCCGTCCGCTGCGCCCAGAGTGGTTGGCATCAAAGGCTTAAAAGCCTCGCGGTCCAGCGCCTTGGGAGGAGACAAGCTGAAGAACGGTTGCGCCAAAACGCTGTCGACCCACCCCTCATCCGGTACGCCAGAAGCCGCCATTTCACCGTAAACGTCGTACGGCTTGCCCGTCATCCGTAGCATCCAGTCGTCGATCAGCGCGTTGCCGGGGCCGATATCGAAGGCGAGAAGATCGTCCTGCCCATGCCCGCCGACATAAGTGACGTTCGCCACCCCGCCGAGATTAAGGATCATAACGGGCTTTGGCAGCTTGGAAGCCAACGCCGCGTGATAAAGCGGCACCAAGGGCGCCCCCTGCCCGCCCGCCAACACATCCGCCGAACGAAAATCGTTAACCACCGGAATTTGTGTCAGTCGGGCCAACTCAGCGCCGTCGCCAATTTGCGCCGTCACATGATGAGCCGGATCGTGCCAAAGAGTCTGGCCATGAAAGCCAATAAGATCAATGTTCTCCGCCGCAATCTGGTATCGCAGCAGAAAGCCCGACACCACCGCCGCATGAAGCTCGGTCAAGTCGCGCTCCAACGCAAGAACCTCCGGCCCCCGCATAACTGCCTGAGGCCCAAACGCCGCGCGTAGCTTCTCGCGAAACCCGCGTTCATAGGAGTGCGTCATAAACTGGCCCGCTCGAACGATCCCCTCGCCGTCCGTTTCGATCATGGCAATGTCGATTCCGTCGATCGACGTGCCACTCATCAGGCCTAACGCCCGGAAAAGTTTAGGTTTCATGGAAGCCATTTCTTGGTTATATTCGCGGTGTCAAGTGCTGCAAGGTGAAAACTCCGCAATCCAGCCGTCATGCCCGCGCAGGCGGGCATCCAGCTCCGGGCTTTGCCGCAAGCATGCTATCTGCGAGTTTTTACGCATGCTTTTTGATCGGGAGATGGATGCCCGCCTGCGCGGGCATGACGGCTGGCTGTCAGCTAAGTCTATCCCGATGAAGTGAGGCAATCTTATGGCACGAATGCGTTCAAGAGGATAGTGATGACGAGTCTGAAATCCAGTTTTCTGAATTTGCTGCAGGAACGTGGCTACATCCACCAATGCACTGACCTCGAAGCGCTGGACGCGAAGGCCAACCGCGAAACGCTGACCGGATATATCGGCTTCGACGCCACCGCCGACAGCCTCCACATCGGCAACCTCGTCGGAATCATGCTCTTGCGCCGCCTGCAACAGGCCGGACACCGCCCCATCGCCTTGATGGGCGGCGGCACGACCAAAGTCGGCGACCCTTCCGGCAAAACCGAAACGCGCCAAATGCTCTCCGACGCCGCCATCGCCGCCAACATCGCCAGCATCCGCACGATCTTCGATAACTTCCTGACCTTCGGCGAAGGCCCCCAAAACGCCTTGATGGTGAACAACGCCGATTGGCTCGACACCCTGCAATACATCCCGTTCCTGCGCGAAATCGGACCGCATTTCACCATCAACCGCATGCTGACCTTCGACTCGGTCAAGCTGCGCCTCGACCGCGAGCAGCCGCTGAGCTTCCTCGAATTCAACTATATGATCATGCAGGGCTACGACTTCGTGGAATTGCATAAGCGCTACGGCTGCGCGCTCCAGATGGGCGGCTCCGACCAATGGGGCAACATCGTCAACGGCGTCGAACTGGGCCGCCGCATGCGCAACGCGGAACTGTTTGGCCTCACCAGCCCGCTTATCACCACCGCGTCCGGCGCCAAGATGGGCAAAACGGCGGCTGGCGCGGTCTGGATGAAGGCCGAACGCCTCAAGCCCTACGATTACTGGCAGTTCTGGCGCAACACCGAAGACGCAGACGTCGGCCGATTCCTGAAACTTTTCACCGACCTGCCGCTTACCGAAATCGCGAAACTGGAAGCGTTGCGCGATGCTGAGATTAACGAAGCCAAAAAAATTCTGGCCTTCGAAGCGACCAAACTCGCCCACGGCGAAACCGCAGCCAAAGCTGCCGCCGATACAGCAAGGGAAACTTTCGAAGGCGGAGGCAAAGGCGAGAATTTGCCCGTCTATGCCTTCCCGCATGGTGAATGGCCGTCTGTTATCGACGCAGCCCTTGCTTTGGGATTTGCCGCCTCGCGCGGCGAAGCCAAGCGCCTGATCGAGCAAGGCGGACTAAAGCTCAATGACAAACCTGTAACCGATTTGAGCGCAAAACTGTCGCCTCAGGATTTAGATTCTTCCGGGAGTGCCCGTCTGAGCGCCGGGAAAAAGCGGCATGGGTTATTGAAATCCCAGTAGCTATACCTCTAACAGTTCGAGAGTTGGCAAAAAGCCTCCGATAGCGCAGCGTCACACCCGCGCAGGCGGGTGTCCATCACCCGATGTTGAGAACAAGCGCCAATAGGCAAGTGAAGCGCCTGCGTCGATTTGCCGCGACATTTCCCCAACTCTTCAAGTGCGATGAGTATATTATACTCCGTGTAAGTGAATACCAGAAAAAACAAAAGGGGCCGTCATTCCGCATAAATTTTCTTATCAGCTTGCTTTGCAATCCGAAAAGAAGATTTTACGGAATGACGGTCCCTTTTCAGGTTTTCAAGAAAACGGAGTATACGCTGTTCTAAAGTTAAGCCGCTTCGACGTTCGACCACGTTTCGGAGGCATGTTCTTCCCTCTGAACGAGCGCGCTCGTCGTGAACTCCACGGAACGAGGCTGCAACGTCTCCACATGCGCCTTTGCGGTTTCAATCATGCCCGCGAAATCCGCCAAAAAGCGCCCGCCCTCGTCGGTGCGTTGCACCAACACGTTGCGACGGTCAAGATCGTCACGCTGACGGCGAATGTAGCCAAGCTCGCCTAGGCGATCCAACGCGCGGCTCACTGCCGGTTTCGATATCTTCAAAGATTGAGCCATGCCGCGCACTGTATGCGGACCATCGCCAAGATAAACGCAAAGCAGCAGAGCCATCTGGCGCGCAGAAAGATCCGGAGAATCGCCTCTGACGCTGGCTACCAGAGCATGACGCCATAACTCTAAAGTTTGGAACTGAACAGGCACGTGTAAATCCATTCATAGATTGCAGAACATTTTGTGCGCACAGTATCGCTTTTTGCGCAGATGATTCGCAAGCGCTAACTCGCAAAAAAGTAAAATGAAGCCTTCAACGCACGCCGCGCGTGCAGACAAGATCGGAATTGCCGGAAATGTAGCAATAGCTCACCTCGCCGTTTTCCGTGTTGAGCCGAAACACGCCAGCATTCGCCGTAGAGTTGCTGTGATGCTCAAGTTGAAAGAAAGGCTGCGCCGATTGCGCGATTGCAGGACTCAAGGTGTGATCCGCAAGAATCGTCGCGCAAATCATCGCGGCGCCAACGATAACGGCTTGGGAATTTGTCATGGCAACACCTCAAAAGCGTGACAAAGGGAAAACAAAACCTTTAGCAGTCTGCAGAAAAACTCATCAGGGAGGCGCGAAAGACAAATGGAACACACGCCGGAGCCTGTCCTCGCGAAGGCGGGGACGGGTGTGACGGCGCTTGTTGAGGAATATTTCTCAATAAAAACAAACGTCATGCCCGCGAAGGCGGGCATCCCATTTTCTTTTTTTTGAGCATAATCGCCTTCAGAAACGTTTTTCAGCAGACAGTTAGTCGATAAGCATAAACTGTTCTCGAACGATTCGCTCGCCCAGATGTTGGTCGGGATCGAACAACAGCGAAAGCGATAATTCAGGCGCCAGAGCGATATGCGCGGACGCGACATTGGGTATAATCACTGGCCCCGCCTCGATTCGCACGGGCCGTTTAGCCGTCTCCAGCGCTTCGATATCGACCACAGCGTTTTGTGGCAAAACCGCATAAGACCATCGTCTTGGACGGAATCCGCAAATTGCCGTGACAACCAGCGTGCTGGAATCCAACGGCATAATCGGCCCGCCGCAAGAATGATTATAGGCCGTGCTGCCCGCCGGAGTCGCGACCAGAATGCCGTCGCCGCTGAACCGCGCAATGCGCTCGATTCCATCCACGCAAAGTCTCAAATGCGCAGTCTGCGGCGTTTCGCGCACAATCGTGACCTCGTTGATCGCCAGCCCGGAATGCTCGCGCCCATCTGTCGTCTTCGCGGTAAACCGCAAAGGGCGCAGACGGACAGTCTGCGCCTTGGCCAACCGCTCAGGAAGTCCCTCCTGCCTATAGTCGTTGCACAGAAAGCCAACCGATTCCATTCTACGCATGGCAAAAATCGGTTTTGGTTGCTCCATAACATCGTAAAGTGTTCGCAGCACATGGCCATCCCCGCCCAGAGACACGACCACATCGGCCTGCGCGACGGCAACTTGCCCATAGGCTTGGGTAAGCAGGGCAAGAGCCTCCTTGGCCTGAGGGGTTGAAGCGGCAGTGAATGCGATTTTCATAAGATATTCCACCGGTTGCAGTAAAATGGGATGGATATTAAGCGGGTCTTAACGCTTCGGGAATAGTTTGCCAAAGATCGAGGACTTTGGAAAGGATGCACGGCATGCAAATCGACATGCGCGCCATGGAGCTATTATCGTCGAAGATCTGTCACGATCTCGTAAGCCCGGTAAGCGCGATCAACAACGGTGTTGAGTTGATCGAGGATATCGGCGGAACTGTGATAGGGGAAGCCCTGAAATTAATTGGCGATAGCGCAGGCCATGCCGCGCGTCGTTTAAGGCTTTTCCGCATGGCCTATGGCCGCGCAGGCAGCGAAACCGCCCTTGCCGTTAAAGACGTTAAGGCCGTCGCTGGGCAGTATATGTCGGGCGGCAAAATAGTTTTGCACTGGCCAGACAATATGCCATCGCAGAAATTGGCCGACAGCCAAGGGTTTCTGAAAGTCGTCCTCAATACGCTGCTTGTTGCCGAAGAAACGCTGGCCTACGGCGGCGCCATCAGCTTAAGATCGGATCTATCACTTGGCAAAGATATCTGCCGCTTTGAAATTGTAGGCAGAGGAGCGCATCTGTCGCCTGCCGCCCAAGCCGCTCTTGACGGCACGGCTTCCATCGACGATCTCTCGCCCAGAACGATCCAATCCTATATTACAGGGCGTTTCGCCGAACATTTCGGCTTGATCTTAACCCCGGATCAATCAGTCGCCGACAGACTGGATCTGACTCTGCTGTTACCGGAAACGGCTTCGGCATCCGAACCGCCGCCCTCGCCGCCCGATGCTTCTAACGATTCGCTGGAATCGCCTGCTGACCCGCAAACAAAAGTCTTCAAGGAATCCGCGCTGTGATGGAGTTTAGTAAAACAGAATCAAACCATGCATACGCAAGCGTGTATGAAATATTACCCCTAAGGTTTTCTTAAGGATTACGCGGCGAAGATACGCTAATGATTGATTCCCTCCTTACCGAATCCCAAGCAAGCCCTAAACACTCACCTAATCTGCCGCCGGAGACACGCCATGGATGATTTGTTGCACGACTTCCTCACGGAAACTGCGGAGAATATGTCGACGCTTGACGTCGAAATCGTGCGCTTGGAGCAAAATCCTAACGACCCTGAGCTGCTTAGCGGCATTTTCAGGCTCGTCCACACGATCAAGGGGACTTGCGGCTTTTTAGGCTTGCCGCGCCTAGAGCGCCTAGCCCATGCCGCCGAGAATATTCTCGGTAAATTCCGCGATGGCGAACTGCCTGTGACGCCGCGCGCCGTAAGCCTGATTCTCCAATCAATGGACGGCATCAAAGCGCTGTTGACCTATCTGGAGCAAAACGAATCAGAACAGCCCGGCGACGACAGTGTGCTGATCGCGGCATTGAACGCCATGGCAGAAGGCAAGGGCGAGGAAACCGACAAAGCTTGCGCGGCGCCTCCATTAGCTGCAACTCCGTCTGCCGCCGCAGGAGAAGATCATGCAAGCGAATCTGCCTCAGCCGCCCAACTTCCTGCGACAAAAGAAACAATAAACGCCCCAACCGCAAGCGATGATGAGGCCGAGGAAGAGGGACATGACGATGCGCCATTGCCCGCCGCCACAGGAAACGATGTGAAGGCAGCCGCAGGCGGCAATGCGGCGAACAGTATCGCCAATTCGACGATTCGGGTGAATCTCAAACTGCTTGAAACGCTGATGGCGGATATGAGCGAGCTGGTATTGGCTAGAAATCAACTTAGCCAGATCCAGCGCAGCCAGAAGAACAGCGCCTATACGGCCCCGCTGCAACGCTTAAGTCAGGTCACGTCAGAGTTGCAGGAAGGGATTATGAAAACCCGCATGCAACCCATCGGCAACGCATGGGCAAAATTGCCGCGCATCGTGCGGGATCTTGCGCGCGAGCTCGACAAAAAGATCAACCTGCAAATGATCGGCGCGGAAACCGAGCTGGATCGTCAAGTTCTCGAACTCATCAAAGACCCTCTTACGCACATGGTGCGGAACTCCGCCGACCATGGAATCGAAATGCCCGCCGAGCGCGTAAAAGCGCGCAAAACTGAGTTTGGAACCATCCTTCTGAACGCCTATCACGAAGGCGGCCACATCATCATTGATATTTCTGACGATGGGCGCGGCCTGCCTCTGGATAAAATTAAGGCGAAGATACTGGAGCGCAAGTTGGCGACTGAAGCCGAACTTGCCGGGATGTCCAGCCAACAGATTCTACAATTCATCTTTAAACCAGGCTTTTCGACGGCAACGCAGGTAACCTCCGTTTCCGGTCGCGGTGTCGGCATGGATGTCGTGCGCACCAACATCGAGAAAATTGGCGGCACCATTGACTTCCAGTCTACGGCAGGCAAGGGCTCGCGGTTTTTCATAAAGATTCCGTTGACCTTGGCCATTGTTCCAGCCCTGATAGTCGAATGCGCCAACGAGCGTTTTGCCATCCCCCAAATCAGCGTCGTAGAGCTGGTTCAGGCTTCGGCCCAAAGTGAGCATCGCGTGGAGCGGATCAACGGCACGCCGGTACTGCGTCTACGCAACCGCTTGCTCCCGCTGGTGTCCTTGCGACGCACGTTAAAAATCGGGGATGACGACGTGCGCCACGACGGCTGCTATTTTGTCGTCGTCATTCAGGTCGGCAGCTCAACCTTTGGGATTATCGTGGACCGTGTCTTCGACACGGAAGAAATCGTCGTCAAACCGGTTGCGCCCATTCTACGAAACCTGACGGTATTCTCAGGCAACACCATTCTTGGTGACGGAAGCGTCGTGATGATTCTTGACCTCAACGGAATCGTTACCCATGCCGGGGAAATCCACTCAGCCTCGGCAGCCGCGCATCAGGCCGCCGCCGCCGCTCGATCCGGTCACGGCGGAGATACTCAATCGCTCCTGCTGTTCAAGGCCGGTTCTGGCGTGCTCAAGGCTGTTCCGCTTTCACTCGTCGCGCGGCTTGAGGAAGTGCAGCAAAAGAGCATCGAATATTCGAACGGATCGCCGATGATCCAGTATCGCGGGAAACTTATGCCGTTGATCATGATCGCGCCTGACAGCAACATGCAGAAAGACCGCCCGCAGCCCATCATAGTTTTTGCCGATCAGGACAAAAACATGGGAATAGTGGTCGATGAAATCGTCGATATTATCGAAGATAAGTTCCACATCGACCTGTCTTCCCAGCGCCCAGGCTATCTTGGCACCTCGATCATCGCCGGCCATGCGACCGATATTCTAGATGCTTCGTACTACCTGTCTCAGGCATTCGAAGGCTGGTTCGCTGCTGAAACGGACACGGCTTTTGGCGAAGACGCGAGACGCAGAGTTTTGCTAGTCGATGACAGTCCGTTTTTTCGCAATCTTCTATCGCCCCTCCTTTCGGTTGCGGGCTATACGGTGACGGCGGCGGAAAATGCGGCCGAAGCCCTCAAACTGCAGGAGGCGGGACAGGATTTCGATATCATCGTCAGCGATATCGAAATGCCGGAAATGAACGGTTTTGACTTTGTCGCGGCGCTCCGTCGTGGCGGGCGCTGGGCCCAGCTTCCGATCGTGGCGCTATCCTCTCACGCCTCGCCTCGTGACATGGACCGTGGTCGCCAAGTTGGCTTCACGGATTATGTCGCAAAATTTAACCGCGAAGCTTTGTTGGCCTCGCTGCAACAGAATCTTGGTCATGGAAGGGAAACCCACGTATGAGCAACGAGCTTTCTCAAACCCAAAGCATTGTCAACGGTGCCGATAGCGCTATGTTCGTCACCATGACGATCTCGGATCAGCTCTTTGGGATACCGGTACTCGAAGTCCGGGACGTTCTCGGCCCGCAACGCATCACGCATGTGCCCCTCGCGCCGCCGGAGGTTCTGGGGTCATTGAATCTGCGTGGTCGTATCGTGACGGCCATAGACGTGCGTACGCGCCTTAACTTGCCGCGCGGCCCTGAGAACGCCAAGAGCATGAGCGTCGTGGTTGACCACAAAAACGAGCTATACAGCCTTATCGTGGATAAAGTTGGAGAAGTCATGGACCTCCCGGCGACCGATTACGAAAAAAATCCGGCCACGCTTGATCCCCGTTGGCAAGAAATTTCAGGTGGCGTATACCGCTTGAAAGATAACTTGCTGATTGTGCTCGATGTCACGCAGCTCCTGCGCCTTGATCGCGTGCAAAAAGCAGCATAACGGAACCCGGAGCCACGAATGCAAACGTGCCTGATCGTTGATGATAGCCGTGTGATCCGTAAGGTCGCGCGCCAGATCTTCGAGTCCTTCGGCTTCGCATGCGAAGAAGCGGAGAACGGTCAGGTCGCGCTCGACGCCTGCAAGAAAAAACTGCCCAATTTTGTGTTGCTGGACTGGAACATGCCCGTGATGGACGGGATGCAGTTCTTGAAAGCCGCAAGACAGCTTCCGGACGGACAAAACCCGATCATCGTTTTTTGTACCACAGAAAATGATATCAACCACATTCAGGACGCTTTGGGGTCAGGAGCGAACGAATACATCATGAAACCGTTTGATGCGGACATAGTGCGCGGAAAATTAAGTCAGCTTGGCTTGATCGAGTCGTGAGCATGGCGTAGAGATGAACACAATTACCCTGCCCTCTTCGAAAGCCAGTACAACGATGCCCCCCTTGGACGACGCTATTACGGTCTTGGTTGTTGACGATTCTGCGGTTATCCGTGGCCTGATCTCGAAATCCCTCGAAGGAAAGCATGGAATAAAAGTCGTAGGAACCGCGAGCAACGGGGAAGTGGCAATAGCCGCCCTCGCGCGCCACCCCGCCGATGTAGTCATTCTTGATATCGAAATGCCTGTCATGGATGGACTGACGGCCATCCCTAGGCTCAAGGCCATAGACCCGGCGGTTCAAATCATCATGGCATCGACACTGACGAAAAAAAACGCTGATATCAGTCTGAAGGCCATGTCGCTTGGCGCGACAGACTACGTTCCGAAACCATCCGGCAATACGGAACTGGCGCGCGCGGACGATTTTCATCGTGAACTAGGCGAGAAAGTTCTAGCGCTTGGCGCTCTGGCGCGCAGACAGGGGGTTCGCCGCTCTGCGGCGGATTTGCGCCTGCCTCCAAAGCCCTATACCCCGCCGCCGATAGAAAAGAAAAACATTGTGCTCAGGCCCGATCCAATTCCAAGGCCGGAAATCCTTGCCATAGGTTCTTCTACGGGCGGCCCGCAGGCCCTCTTTACGGTCATTAAGGCAATGGGCCTCAATTTGCCCCAGCCCATCGTCATCACTCAACATATGCCCCCAGCCTTCACGTCAATTCTAGCCGAGCACATTTCGCGCCAGTGCAATGTTGTGTGCACGGAAGGCAAAGACGGAGAAGTCTTGAAGCCATCGCAATATTATGTCGCTCCGGGCGATTTTCATATGTTGATTGTCAAAGGACCGAACGGACCCGCTATCAAACTCGTGAAGGACCCCCCCGAAAATTTCTGTCGCCCAGCGGTCGATCCTATGCTGCGTTCGATCATTAGCGTCTATGGGAAACGCATCGTGGTCGCAATTCTGACAGGTATGGGACAGGATGGGTGCAAGGGGTGTCAGGAAGTCGTAAAAGTTGGCGGCGGCGTACTGGCGCAAGACGAAGCAAGCAGCGTCGTATGGGGAATGCCGGGCGCAGTCGCTATGGCCGGCGTATGCTCGTCTGTGCTCCCTGTCGCCGAGATTGGCAACGCGGTTCGCAATCTTGCGACGAAGGCGGCCCCATGACCCCTGAAGATTTTGATCTTTTCGCGGTAATGGTTAAGCAGCGCTCAGGGCTTGTCCTGACGCGCGAGAAAGCATACCTGCTTGAATCGCGCCTGCTCCCGGTCGCGCGAAAAAATAATCTAAAATCGCTGGAAGACATGGCGCAAGCCATACGCACAACTCGCTCCGAAGCCATGATGACGGACATCACGGAAGCGATGACGACCAACGAGACGTTTTTCTTCCGCGATACGAAACCCTTTGATCTGTTTAAAAAAATCTTGCTTCCAATCTTACTTGCTTCCCGTGCGGGCCGTAAGCAAATCCGCATATGGTCCGCCGCGTCGTCCAGCGGTCAGGAAGCCTATTCGCTCGCAATGATCTGCTGTGAAGAAGCCGCCAGACTTGCAGGCTGGAAAATCGACATTATTGGCACAGATCTCTCCCACGAAGTCGTAGAACGCGCCAAAACCGGAATTTATTCGCAATTCGAAGTGCAGCGCGGGCTTCCTGTAGCCATGTTGGTCAAGTATTTCCAGCAACTCAGCACAGATAAGTGGCAAATCAAGGAAAACATCCGGCAAATGGTCCAGTTCCGTGAGGCAAATTTGCTTCAGGACTTCGGAACTATCGGAACATTTGATATCATCTACTGTCGTAACGTCCTCATCTACTTCGATGCCCCCACCAAGGCCCGCGTTCTGGAAGCCATGAGCAAAATTCTCGCGCCGGATGGCACATTAATCTTGGGGGGCGCAGAAACCGTTCTTGGAATATCCGATAAGTTCAAACCTATGGGCATTGAGCACGGACTCTATGTCTTGTCCTCCTACGACGTGCCCGCCTCGGCTAAAAAAGCCACCGCTTGATCTTCACGCGCTGTCGCGCGCATAGTGGCCAAATGCCACGGCAATCTCAGGAAACGTCAACGCTTTTTTCTCAGTCAGTCGCAAGGCCGCTGCCTGATCGCTTGCGTCCGAGACAGTTGAACGAAGTTGTTGGCCAAAACCACTTGCTTGCCGAAAATGCGCCGCTCGGCAGGATGTTAACGGGGAAGAGGCTGGCTTCGCTTATACTCTGGGGGCCGCCGGGCTGCGGAAAAACGACAATCGCGAGACTTCTAGCCCAGCAAGCCGGACTCCATTTTGAACCCGTCTCTGCCGTATCGTCGGGCGTCGGCGATCTGAGGAAACTTTTCGAGGAAGCTGCCTCACGCCGCGCCACCGGAATTGGAACCCTCCTCTTTGTCGATGAAATCCATCGTTTTAATCGTGCGCAGCAAGATGTTTTGCTTCCCTACGTCGAGGATGGCACCGTCACGCTGGTCGGCGCAACGACTGAGAATCCCTCATTCGAATTAGTAGGCGCGCTTCTTTCGCGATGTCAGGTGATGGTGCTAAACCGCCTTGACGATGAAGCGCTGGAACACCTTGTCAAACGCGCGGAAGAGAACGAGAAACGCCCGCTACCACTGACGGAAGACGCGCGCAATGCCCTGAAAGCCATGGCTGACGGCGACGGACGCTATTTGCTTGTGATGGCGCAGGAGTTGTTCGCGCTCCCGCCTGAGCCTGCTCTTGACCCCGCGAAACTGGCGGCTTTCGTACAGCGCCGAGCAACGCTGTACGACAAAGCGCAAGAAAGCCATTACAATCTCATCAGCGCCCTGCATAAATCTCTGCGAGGCTCCGACTGCGACGCCGCGCTGTATTGGCTTGCCCGCATGCTGCAAGGCGGAGAGGACCCGCGCTATATCCTCCGCCGCCTGACGAGGTTCGCAAGCGAGGATATCGGCCTCGCCGACCCACAGGCCCTGCCAATGGCCTTGGCTGCATGGCAAGCTTACGAGCGCATCGGCAGTCCCGAAGGCGAGTTGAACGTTGCCGAACTTGTGATCTATCTCGCAACAGCGCCAAAATCCAATGCTTCGTACCTTGCCTACAAAGCCTGCCAGCGCGCCGCGAAGGAATACGGCTCGCTCATGCCGCCCAAGCATATCCTCAACGCGCCGACAAAGATGATGAAGGATATCGGATATGGCGAAGGCTACGCCTATGACCACGACACCGCCGAAGCCTTTTCCGGACAAAATTATTTCCCAGACGGGATGCAACGCCAGACATTCTACGTGCCGGTCGAGCGCGGCTTCGAACGCGAAATCAAAAAAAGACTCGATTACTGGAGTGAGTTAAGGCGTAAGAAAAGCGGATAAGAACCTGTTTACGATCTCGCTGTGGCACGGGATTTTCGGCGTTTTCGAGAACCGGAACGCAGCGTACTTAAAACGTACGTGAGTACCGGAAGCACAGAAAACGCTGAAAAGCCAAAGCCGCAGTTAGAGATCGCAAACAGGTTCTAAGCCTGACTACTCTACCCCGCCCATCGCCGTCAGCGCGTCGCGCCGCTCCGCATAGCGCCCGCCAAGGAAATCGGTTTTCAAAAAGGCCTCAACGCAGTCCAGCGCGACAAGCTCCCCCGTGATGTGCGCGCCCAGAGCCAGCACGTTGGCATCGTTATGTTGCCGCGCCATCTTCGCCATCGTCGCATTCGCGCAAAGAGCCGCCCGCACATGCCGATAGCGATTGGCCGTCATCGCCATCGCCTGCCCCGTTCCGCAAATCAGAATACCGCGCAGAGAGGCATCTTTCTTCAGCTCGTCAGAGACTTTACGCGCATAGTCGAAGGCATCGCAACGGGCCTCGCTATCGGTTCCAAGGTCAAGCGGCTGATAGCCATTGTCGCGCAACCAAGCAACGATAACCGCCTTAAGCGGGAAACCGCGATGATCGCAAGCAATGGGAACAATAAGCTTGGACATAGGCTCCTTTACTTCTTCTCATCCACCGCCAAAACCATTTTCACGATCTTGGTCGGATCAGTGACCGCCCCATTATTAGCCATGCTTCCAGCCTTCACGGCATCTATATGTTCCATGCCAGAAACAACTTCACCCCAGACAGTGTATTGCCCGTCTAGCTGCGGAACGGCAGCAAAACATATAAAGAACTGGCTATCCGCCGAGTTCGGATCGTTCGCGCGCGCCATCGAAACCGTGCCACGCACATGCTTGCCTGTATTGAACTCAGCGGTAAGTTTCTGTCCCGAACCGCCCATGCCGTTGCCTTGCGGATCGCCCGTCTGCGCCATAAAGCCGGGAATTACGCGATGGAATTTCAATCCATCGTAAAAACCTTGATGAACAAGCTCTTTGATCCGAGCGACATGTTTGGGGGCCAGATCAGGACGCAATTTGATCACAACGCGCCCATCCGGCACGTCCATAAACACGGTGTTTTCTAAATCCTGCGCAGGCGCTACGGCATCGGCGGGCGGCGTTGTCATGATCAAGCATGCTCCTAATAACGCAAAGGCGACAAAACGACGCGACCATACACGCAGTTCGTCAGAGATAAAAGAGCGAAACATCAAGATGGTACTCCATAACTATGTTCGTGACCCCGATTGGGAAACGTAAAAGCACACTCTGTTTTTCCGAGTCGCACAAGTAGCGGCAGTGAAAAACATCGTTAACGAACGATTTTGTGCGCTGCGAAGCGATGTGTTTTAGTTTGAATAATTCATCCAGCACAGAAAAAAACATAAGGATACAATATGTTAGCGCAAGCGCAGACAAAAAAGGTCTGTGGCGGGAAAGTAACGCTAGCCTTGCAATTTCAATTTTAGAAAGAGTATCAGTACACCCGCAAAACGTTCGAATGCTAGAATCCGCATTCGCACCATAAGTAAGGCCGTTCTTTGCGGGTATAACCTTGTGAATATCCTCCAGATCGGCGTTAAAGGAGAGACACTAGTGACAACACCGCCTGTGGCCAAAGCAACGAACCACCCGCCCGCCAGCTTTCTTCAAGAATGTGAAGTGGAGGCTTCGCAAGTCCGACCTGCGACTTCGGGGCGCCCTGCGACGCCGTTGCTGGACAACGTCATAGTTCCTGCCGATGTGCGCAAGCTTGACCCCTCCAGCTTGCAACAGCTTGCCGATGAAGTGCGCGTCGAGACTATCGATGCTGTGTCTGTCACCGGAGGACATCTGGGCGCTGGCCTAGGAGTTGTTGAACTGACCGTTGCGCTGCATTACGTATTCAACACGCCTGACGATATCATCATCTGGGACGTTGGGCATCAGGCCTACCCGCATAAAATCCTGACAGGCCGTCGTGACCGGATCCGCACGCTGCGTCAAGGCGGCGGGCTTTCCGGTTTCACCAAACGCAGCGAAAGCCCCTATGATCCGTTCGGCGCCGCACACAGCTCCACCTCCATATCCGCCGCGCTTGGCTATGCGGTCGGTCGCGACTTCAAGCGCAAAAAGAACAATGTTATCGCTGTGATCGGCGACGGTTCCATCAGCGCTGGCATGGCCTACGAGGCGCTCAACAATGCCGGAGCCAGCAACTCGCGCCTCGTCGTGATTCTCAATGACAACGACATGTCGATTGCGCCGCCAACTGGCGCTATGAGCGCGTATTTGTCGCGCATCGTCTCGTCTCGCGAATACCGCAACTTGCGTCACATTGCCAAGGAATTCGCCGATCTTTTCCCGCGCCGCCTGCGCGAAGTGGCTCGTAAAGCCGAGCACTACGCGCGCGGCATGGTCACCGGTGGCGGCTTGTTCGAAGAACTGGGATTCTATTATGTTGGCCCCATCGACGGCCATAATCTTGAACACCTTGTGCCTGTGCTTGAAAATGTGCGCGACGATCCGCAAGGCGGCCCCGTGTTTATCCACGTCGTGACGCAAAAAGGTCATGGCTATGCGCCTGCGGAACAATCCGCCGACAAGCTCCACGCCGTCGCGCCTAAATTTAATATTGTCAAAACGGATGAAGAAAAGGCGCAGGAAAAACCGAAATCAAGTCCGCCAACTTTCACGAAAATATTTGCTGAAGCCTTGATCCGTGAGGCTGAAGCGGATAACCGCGTGCTCGCGATTACGGCAGCCATGCCTTCCGGGACCGGCCTTGATCTATTTGGCAAGAAATTCCCTGAGCGCACCTTTGACGTAGGGATCGCCGAACAGCACGCTGTAACTTTCGCGGCAGGTCTCGCTTGCGAAGGGTTCAAGCCATTCTGCGCTATCTATTCGACCTTCCTGCAACGCGCCTACGACCAACTCGTGCACGATGTCGTGCTGCAAAAGCTTCCGGTCCGCTTCATGATGGACCGTGCGGGCCTCGTCGGCGCAGACGGCGCTACCCATGCGGGCGCGTTCGATCTCGCCTATCTGTGCTGCCTGCCCGGCATGGTGGAGATGGCCGCTTCAGACGAAGTCGAACTAATGAACATGGTCGCAACGGCTGCCGCCTATGACGAAGGTCCAATCGCCCTGCGCTATCCGCGCGGAGAAGGCTTGGGACTAACTCTTCCTGCGCGCGGTCAAGTCTTGCCCATCGGTAAAGGCCGCATCGTCAAGGAAGGCACTAAAGTCGCGCTGCTGAATCTTGGCGCACGACTGGCGGAATGCCATAAGGCGGCGGAAGTTCTGGATTCGCGGGGCTTAAGCACGACCATCGCCGATATGCGTTTCGCCAAGCCGCTTGACATGGATTTGATCCATCGTTTGGCGGCCGCCCACGAGGTCTTGATCACCATCGAGGATGGCTCCATCGGCGGGTTCGGCAGCCATGTTCTGCACCGACTTGCCTGTGATGGCCTGCTCGATAAGGGCCTGAAGATCAGACCCATGACCTTGCCTGACACCTTCCAGGACCAGGACTCGCCTGCCAAACAGTATGATCAGGCTGGACTTACGGCGCGTCATATTGTCGCGCGCGTGTTGGAGGCCTTGGGTCGGGAAGAAGAAGCGCAAAAGGCCATCGCAAACGCAAGGTAAGAGCATAATTTTGCCGAAGTTCGGCGAAAGTATGCCGCAAGCGCAAAGGGTGATTCGTCAAGATCCATGAATAACGCGGTAAGGGGACCTAAGAGACTCCTGACAATTGGCGTTAACCTTTGCTTGAATGTTTCAGGCGATAACGCATGCCTGAGAATGAAGAACTTTTGTGGATATTTTTGAGGATAACATGAATCCGTTACGCCCAGCCTTGCTTGCCAGTATGATAGCCGTAGCGTCCGCCGTCTTGGCCTGCAGCCCCGCAGAAGCCAAAACAACGCCGCAGGCTTTTGTTCAGATTGAAACCAACGTGACCGCTTCGACGGCCATCAAGTCTTTCTATACGACTTTGGTCGAAACCATGAAGCAGGGCAACGCGCTGGGTTTTGAAGGTCGGTATAAAAAGCTGGACCCCGCTGTGCGTTCGACATTCAACCTGCCCCTTATGACCAGATTCGCCGTCGGTTACACATGGGCGCGCGCGACGCCTGACGAACAGAATCAGCTCATATCCGCCTTCTCGAAGTTTAGCGTAGCCACCTACGCAAGCCGCTTTACGTCCTATGACGGAGAGCAATTCGTCGTGTTGGAAGAAAAGCCTGCTCCCGACGGCGTGATGGTCGAAACGAAGCTTCAGCCCAAACAGGGCGATGCCGTATCGCTCAACTACCTAATGCGCAAGGACGAAAAAGGCTTCTGGCGGATCGTCGACGTGTTCCTGAACGGCTCGATCAGCGAACTCGCGACCCGCCGTTCCGAGTTCGGCGCAATCGTGCAGAGAGAAGGGATCGAGGCGCTTCTAAACTCGTTAAGCGAGAAGTCCCGCCAGATGGGGCCGACCTAACCGCCAGATCCTTCGGATAACACAAGATGCGCTCCGTATTCGCGAAACCCCGAAAAGAGGACCGTCATTCCGCAAAATTTTCTTTTCAGATTGCGAAGCAAGACGAAGAAAAATTTATGCGGAATCCGATGTTATGCAAGGCTAAGGGTTTGAACAACATGAGATTCCGCATCTCCGCATCCTGCTTTGCAGGCTGCTGCGTGCGGAATGACAGTCCTTTCGGCTTTTTCAGGTTTCCACTGATACGAAATATGAAATGTCTGGGCTATATAGCCGCGCTAGTAGCGATATTTGTATCTGCAGGACTCTCCTCCCCATCCTGGGCAGGAACAGCGGAAGCGAGGGAAACGGCCAGACTGAACAATTGCCCCCCCAAAAAGATAGAAGTCTATCGACAAACCATGGGCGAGGTTGGCGAAACCGTCTACCGAATCGAATGCAACTTGCCAAAAATGACTGACGCGACTCTGAAAGGCCCGCAAGCGAGCGCTTTGCTCGTATCCTGCGTCAACGCTCTATGCCACGCGATGCGGCCTTTGAAGGCTGAAACGAAATAAACCAAAATCAAGCTTGACTTGCTTTGCATGCGGGGTGTACAGCGCCGCATGCCGAGCGCGTGCGCGTTGACGCAAGGCATCAATCAGCCAAGGACAGTCTGAATGAAAAAATAGCAGGAATGAGGGCATGGAGCATCTCCTGCCCGAAGGAACTGCAACTTTAACCATGTCTGGACTTCTAAGACTCTCGCGGCTTCCCTGTCAAATCACGTCAGGCAGGCAAAGCGCGGAGAAGAAGCCCGGCCGGGAGGACAGGAAATGTCAAATCAATCCGCCCAAAATCCGGCCCCGGAAGCCCCCCGCCTAACATGGATGGGGATGGTTAAGTGTAAACTCGCTGGTTTGACCCACCCCCAACCCAGCACGCGCAAACCTATCGCAAAGCTGGCGGAGAATCTGGGGGAACTCTCGCGCATGGACGCCGACGCGGTCGTGGCCAAGCTGGATAGCCGCACGGAAGGTCTCGCCAGCGAGGAAGCGGAAGTCCGCTTGCAAAGATATGGCAAAAACCTCGTCGCGCGCGAGGAAAGACGCAGCGCCGTCGATCTGTTGCTAAGGCTGCTGATCAACCCGCTCAACGTGATGTTGCTTCTTCTGGCCATCGCTAACATCTTTTTGCTTGGTGACCTGAAGTCTGGCGGAATCGTCCTTGCCATGGTGGTGGTCAGCGTAACCCTTACCTATATTCAAGAACACAGATCAAGCAGCGCTGCGGAAAAGTTGCGCGAAATGGTCAGCACGACGGCCTCGGTGCTGCGTTGGACCCCTACCCCCGAATCGCTGGCTGAAGCAGTGGAGGAAGCCGCCGACACGGGTAAACCGCCTATTCCGGAATCCCGCAAATCGGTGCGACTCGAAATTCCGATCGAAGAGCTGGTTCCCGGCGATGTCCTGTGGCTCTCAGCAGGCGATATCGTGCCCGCCGATGTGAGGCTGCTTACAGCGCGTGATTTGTTCGTCAACCAGTCCGCCCTGACCGGAGAGTCTCTTCCGGTTGAAAAATTTCCAGCGCCTTTGGCCGCGCCCGTCAAAAATGTCCTTGAGATGTCGAACCTTGCGTTCATGGGCAGCCATGTCATCAGCGGCACAGCCAAGGCCATCGTCATCGCCACCAACGGCCAGACTTATTTCGGCGCATTGGCCAGCAGCCTGGTTGGCCGCCGCTCCCTAACCAGCTTTGAAAAGGGCGTCACCCGCTTCACATGGCTCATGATCCGCGTCATGTTGATCATGGTGCCTCTTGTGTTCATGATCAACGGACTGACCAAGCACAATTGGATGGAAGCGTTCGTTTTCGCCATGTCGGTTGCCGTCGGCCTGACCCCGGAAATGCTGCCGATGATCGTAACCGTCAACTTGAGCAAAGGCGCTCTGGCGATGTCGCGCAAGAAAGTCATCGTGAAGCGGCTGAATTCCATTCAGAACTTCGGCGCCATGGATGTCCTCTGCACCGACAAGACAGGAACGCTAACGCAAGATAAAGTCATCATGAAACGCCACGTCAACCTGCGCGGCGAGGATTGCGACACAGTTCTGCATTTTGCGTTCTTGAACAGCTACTATCAGTCCGGCCTCAAAAACCTGCTCGATATCGCACTGTTGGAGCATCTCGAAATCAGACGCGACTTGCATATAGACGAGCAAGCCTATGGCATGGTTGACGAAATTCCGTTTGACTTCGTGCGTCGCCGCATGTCGGTCGTCGTCGCGAGAAAAGCCACGCAACAACATATTCTCATCTGCAAGGGGGCCGTCGAAGAAATCATCGAAATCTGCTCGCGCGGAGAGATCAACGACGAATCCTTCGACATGACGACCGAGCATCGCAACGAGATCGTGCAACTCGCGCGCGACTTAAACGAAGACGGATTCCGCGTCATTGCGGTAGCCCACAAGGATATGCCGCAAGGTCAAACAGCCTACGGCATCAAAGATGAATGCAATATGACGTTGGTCGGATTTATCGCGTTCCTTGATCCGCCGAAAGAAACCGCCCGCGCCGCCATCGGCGCGCTGGAACGTTCGGGCGTCGCGGTAAAGATTCTCACAGGCGATAACGAAATTGTCACGCGCAAGATTTGCCACGAAGTGAATCTTAAGATCGAAGGCATGCTGCTGGGAAGCGATATCGAGCAATTGTCGGATGAAGACCTCGCGCGCCGCGCGGAAAACACGACTTTGTTCGCGAAACTCTCTCCTGCGCAAAAAGCGCGCGTCATCGCCGCGCTTCACCGGAATGGCCACGTGGTAGGCTTCCTCGGCGACGGAATCAACGATGGTCCGGCGCTTAAGGCTGCGGATGTAGGCGTATCGGTCGATACTGCCGCCGACATCGCCAAAGAATCGGCGGACATAATCCTGCTCGAAAAGAGCCTGATGGTGCTGGAAGAAGGCGTAATCGAAGGCCGCAAAGTCTTCGGCAACATCACGAAATACATTAAAATGGGCGCCAGCTCGAACTTTGGCAACATGCTGAGCGTGCTGGGCGCCAGCGCCCTGCTGCCGTTCTTGCCCATGCTGCCGTTACAGGTGCTCCTCAACAACCTCCTCTATGATTTTTCGCAAACGACGATCCCAACGGACAACGTGGACGAGGAATACCTCACCGCGCCGCGCAAGTGGGATATCGGACACATTACGAAATTCATGCTGTGCATGGGCCCTGTAAGCTCGCTGTTCGATTATCTTACCTATGCGATGATGTACTTCGCATTTGGCGCCAATAGTCCTGAATCCGCCCCGCTGTTCCATACCGCGTGGTTTGTCGAATCGATCTTAAGCCAAACGCTGGTCATTCATATTATCCGCACGAACCGCAAACCCTTCTTGGAAAGCCGCGCAAGCTGGCCGCTGATCATAACGACCATGCTGATATGCGGCATTGCGTTGTGGCTGCCAGTCTCTCCCTTTGCCCACAGCCTTGGTTTTGTCACCCTTCCATGGACGTATTGGCCTGCCTTGATACTCTTGATCGCCGGCTACCTGACGCTATCGAGCTATGTCAAAACGCGCTTTATACGTAAATTTGGCTGGGGATAGGCAAACGACGGCTATGCGGCATGAGCGTGTTTGACTTGTTTGCTGCGGCTGGATAAATTGCTTCTGCGATTCGAATCGCGTCGTCGCGAAGCAAACTCGCAAACTCGCAAATTAGCCACCTCAGGCCACCTTCTTGATCTCAACCTGCTCGCCATGAATCCTCTCGCGCTCATTGGCCACACGCTACTGGAATTTCTCGCAGCGACGGGAAGGCTGGCATGGTTTACAGGCCGATGCCTGTCCCATTGCGTGAGGCCTCCTTTTTATTTTCGCCAGATCGGACGCCAAATCATCGACATCGGCTATTTTTCTCTGCCTGTCGTGGGACTGACGGCCTTATTCACTGGTATGGTTCTGGCCTTGCAAAGCCATACAGGGTTTTCGCGATTTGACGCGGAAAGCGCCATTCCAACCGTCGTCGTCCTTTCGATGACGCGAGAACTTGGCCCTGTAATGGCAGGTCTTATGGTCGCTGGACGCATTGGCGCAGCAATCGCTGCGGAACTCGGCACCATGCGCGTGACCGAGCAAATCGACGCGCTCACAACCCTGTCGACCAATCCGCTCAAATACTTGATCGTGCCAAGATTGATCGCGGGCCTCATTACGCTGCCTCTGCTCGTGCTCGTAGCGGATATTATCGGTGTCTTTGGCGGATTTTTGGTATGCGTCTACAGGCTCAGATTTAACGCAGCAGGTTACCTGTCGCAAACCTGGCATTATCTTGAAGGGCGCGATGTCGCTTCGGGCCTGTGGAAAGCTGCCGCGTTCGGCTTTATCATAGCGCTCATGGGGTGCTATAACGGCTTCCATTCCAAGGGCGGCGCGCAAGGCGTCGGAGCTGCCACGACCAATGCGGTTGTCGCGGCGTCTATAATGATCTTGATCACCAATTACCTGCTTACGGGCATCTTCTTTGCCGGGAAATGACATGAGCGAGGCATCGCCAAAAATTGAAATTTCAGGCGTCGAGAAATCCTTTGGCGAAAAGGAAGTGTTGCGCGGCGTCAGTTTAGGGGTTGGTAAGGCGGAATCAGTCGTCGTAATTGGGGGATCTGGCACTGGGAAATCCGTTTTACTCAAATGCATTCTCGGCATTCTGGAGCCGGAGAAAGGCTCCATTAAAATAGACGGCAAAGAATCAATTGGCCTTCGCGGTCGAGAGCGCGATAATCATTTGGCCAAGTTCGGTATGCTGTTTCAGGGCGCCGCGCTGTTCGATTCGATCCCTGTCTGGAAGAACGTCGCCTTCAAACTCATTCAGGCGGAAAAAATGCCGAAGAAGCTTGCGCGCGAAAGAGCCATTGAAACGCTTGGCGCAGTCGGATTGTCCCCCTCGGTCGGCGACTTATACCCGGCAGAATTATCAGGCGGCATGCAAAAGCGAGTAGGCCTCGCTCGCGCAATCGCCTCAAAGCCAGAAATCATCTTCTTCGATGAGCCAACGACCGGCTTGGATCCGATCATGTCGGATGTCATCAACGAGCTCATTGTCAAATGTGTGCGCGAACTTGGCGCGACGACGCTTTCCATTACCCACGACATGGCCAGCGCCCGCAAAATCGCCGATCGTATCGCGATGTTGCACGAAGGCCGCATCATTTGGCAGGGTCACAAGCGTGACATCGACCATTCTGGCAACCCTTACGTTGATCAGTTCATTCATGGCCGCGCGGAAGGCCCCATACGCATGCAGGTCAGAAAAGTCTGAGCTGTTATTTCTTCCATTTACGGATCAGGCGATATCGCCTATGGTTAGCCACCGAAATGCATAGAAATTGCTCGCTCAAAGTAACAAACCGCTTATTCCAAAGCGCAATTCTTAGAAATTATCCACCACCCCAAGTCTAGAGGTCGCAATGCTACAACAAAGGATGGAGGCCGCCGTATTGGCAGCTGACGAAGATCAAGAAGTTATTCAATCGTCATTCGACCCAATACCATCCGATGCTCTCGACGTTCCGATCCCCCACTATCTTGAAGAAACCTATTGGTGGGCCTATGTTCGCCCATGGGCCGTAAAGTTTTTTGAACGCGAATGGCTCGTCGATCTTATTTTATGGGGAAACTACCGCCGACTGTTGCAGGCCGCGCTCGATGTCTGGGGTGAAAACCTTCCGGGCAGGACCGCGCAAATCGCATGTGTGTATGGCGATCTTTCGCGCCGCCTCCACCAACGTATCGAAGCGTCTGGCGGCTCGCTGGACATTATAGACGTTCTGAAAGTGCAGCTCGACAACACACGCGAAAAAATGGGCGACGCCTCGAAAGTCCGACTCATCAATATGGACTCGTCCGACCTAAAAATGCCGGATGCGACATATGACCGCGCGCTTTTGTTCTTCCTCCTGCACGAACAACCCCGCGCAGTGCGCAACAAAACGTTACGCGAGGCCATGCGCATCGTCAAACCGGGCGGCACGCTGCTGATCCTCGATTTCTGCAAGCCAGCTTGGTGGAATCCGCTGAAATATATGTGGTTGCCGATTCTCGGCATTTTGGAACCTTTCGCCCCGGATCTCTGGAAACATCACAACATCACCAGCTGGATGCCCAAAGACTGGAACAGCCGCATTGTGCAAAGAAAAACCTTCTTCGGTGGCCTCTATCAGACGATCTTACTGAAAAGAACCTAAACTTGGCGTCTGCGTCTGAAAAATGCAGCCCCGACGATGCCAGCAATGGCAAGGAACGCAACAGGACACAGCCACAAAGGAAGCGTCACCGCCTGCATTGGTGGAGCCATAAGGACAAACGTGCCATAGCGTTCAACGAGCCACGCCTTGATTTGCCCGTCAGTCTCGCCGTCTCGGATCTTGCTGCGCACGACCTGCCGTAAATCGCGGGCAAGGACAGCCTCGGAATCATGAATGGACTGATTTTGGCATACGGGACAACGCAACTCTTTCTCCAGCGCCCCTGCACGAGCCTCAAGCGCGGGAGTCGGCATAATCTCCTCAGGCGTTAAAGCCCATACGGGGCAGTCCACGCCTGCCGCCACGATAAGCAACAGAAACAAGGCGCTTATCTTGAGAAAAATGCCGCTCATCTATTCAGCTCCGCCACCAACGGCAGGAGCTCCCCGTCGATGAAATCGGCGGTCAAAGCGCCCGTATGCTTAAGGCGAATGGTTCCCGTCTTATCGATAAGATAAGACTCCGGAACTGCGTACACGCCAAAATCCATAGCAACGCGCCTACCCGTATCTTGCCCCACGGCCACATAGGGATTGCCACGTTGGGCTAGCCACTGTGCCATTTTCTGCGATGGATCCTTGTAGGCCATGCCGTAAAGCGTCATATCGCTCCTTTTCCCCAATTCGATCAGCTGGGGATGCTCAATCTGGCACTCTGGACACCACGACGCGAAAAAGACGACCAGCGAAACCTTTCCCTTCAGGTCCTGAGAGGTTAAACGCTTACCCTCCTCTATCGTTTCAAGGTCAAAAGTCGGAACCGTTCTGCCAATCAACGGAGAAGGCAATAAATCAGGCGTCATGCCACGTTCAGCCAATCCAAGCCGCCACGCGAACAAAGCCGCAAGAAAGGCAAACGCCACCAAAGGCAAAGCGTACGTGGCAAACCGCAATCGAGTGGACATATTGATGTTCCTTCCTAGTGTTTCTTTTTCTTATTGCCGCGCCGTGTCGAGGAAACAATCCCGCCCGCTGTCATCATGAACCCTCCGGCAAAAATAAGCGGCGTGAGCGGATGACGGTAAAGATGCACGACATAGCCCTTGTGAGATAAATTCTGGCCCTCGGAATTTTCGCCTTCATTCTTTGCGGCAAGCACAAGATAGAGATTGGTCAGCCAACGCGTATGAATGGCGGCATGAGCCAAAGCCATCGGCGGGGAATCATAAAAACGTAGTTCGGGCGCAAGCGCAAGTTGAGGCTCGTCCCCATCTTCGTGTGTCAACTCAAAAACGCCGCGTGTATAGCTGTAATTTGGCCCCTTAAGATTCTCTCCGACGCTCTTGAGAGTTACGCGATAGCCAGCCATGACGGCCGTTTCTCCGGTTTGCAGACGTTTAACCTCGTCCGTACTCCAAGCGGCACTCCCTGCCACGCCGACAATCATCACCGCAAGCCCTGAATGCGCCAGCAACAACGCCGCGCGTGTGCGCGACATTTGCGGTATTTTGCGTAAGGACTCCACAAGGTGTACCTTTCCTAGCTGAATGCGCTCTGCCGCATCGACAAGGCACCCGGCAAAAAGCCACGCAGCCAGACCCATCGCAAGAATAGTCACAAACGCCTGCGAACCCTCGATCGCCCAGAGCGCTAAAGCGACAAACATGCCGACCACTGACGCGAACCGGAATTTAGGGAGTAAGATTATAGCCCCTCCCCTCCCCCATGCCAGCATCGCGCCAGGCCCCATGATAGCAGCCATTGCGAGTATCGGCGGCACAAAGACGAGGTTGAAATAAGGGGGCCCAACAGTAACTCTACCAAGCTGAAACGCTTCGATCGCCAGAGGGTAAAGCGTGCCCAATGCGACATTGCCGAGGGCTAGCGCCAACGCAAGGCACGCAACTAGCATCATAGTTTCGCGTGATAGTAACTCAAAGGATGGGGTGTCCTGCGAATTCGTGAGCATCGGCGCTCGCCACGCGAACAATGCGAGCGCCCCGCCAGTTGCAAGCGCCATCACAGCCAGCACGAAAGTTCCGCGCGTCGGATCGGTCGCAAAACTATGGACAGATGACAAAGCGCCAGACCGCACGAGAAAAGTGCCCATCAAGGATAATGAAAACGTCAAAATAGCGAGAAAAACCGCCAAGCCTTTCATGATCTCGCGCTTCTCCGCCACAAATGCGATATGAAGCAATGCCGTCGCCGCAAGCCACGGCAACAGCGAAGCGTTTTCGACCGGATCCCATGCCCACCACCCGCCCCAACCCAAGGTCGTATAGGCCCACAATGAACCCATCACGACGCCAAGCGTCAGGAAAGTCCATGCCGCGCGTAGGCTACGCCGCGAAGCCGTGACCCATGCGCAATCTTTGCGTCCTTCGATCAACGAGGCTACCGCAAAGGAAAAGGGCATCGAGCACCCGACATAGCCGAGGTAAAGCAAAGGTGGATGCAGCGCGAGCCCAGGGTCTTGCAAAATGGGGTTCAATCCGCGCCCGTTGGGCGGCGCTTGGTCGAGCGCCAGAAACGGATTGGAAACCGCCAACTCATAGAGCGCAAAGCCAAAGGCCAGTAGCCCTTGTACCCCAATCGCCCGCGCCCGAAGTTCTTCAGGCATATCTTTGGCCTTACGCAAGGCCGTAAACGCGCCGAACAAAGCCAGAATGAGCAGCCACAACAGCATTGAACCTTCATGATTACCCCACACGCCGGATATTTTATAAAGCAGTGGCTTATCGGTATGGCTATTGAGCGCAACATTCAGTAGGCGAAAGTCGCTGACGATATAGGCGTAAATCAGCGCCGCGAACGCAGCCGAGAATCCAGCCACCTGCGCGATTGCTGCCCTGCGGCCTAAACGCATCAGTCTGTCGCTGTGACGGCCAGCCCCGACAAAACAAACAATTGCCTGTGTAAGCGCGGCAAAACATCCGACAACAAGAAAAATTTGACCCAGTCCCGCAGTCATGCCATTCCCGATCGCGAAATAACGTGAGATAATCCACGTCGTTTCTATTGATTCTCCCCCCCATAAGCAACATGGCTGAACAAGATCAAGACCAAAAAACAGAACAACCAACCTCCAAGCGCCTGGACGAAGCGCGGGAAAAGGGGCAATTACCTATTAGCCGCGAAATTGCCGCATGGATGTCATTCGCGGGCATCGTGCTGATCGTCGCAGGTCTGTCGCAAGGCGTCGAGAAAAACGTGGCGATGTTTCTACGCTCTTTCATCGAATACCCTCATGCGATTCGTCTGGATATAGCCGGCTTACAAAATCTGCTGTTTGTATCGGTCGTGCGAATCACGGTTGGCGTAGGAATTTGTTTCGCTGTGATGATCGTCGCCGCAGTCGCTGGAATCATGTTGCAGACAGGATTTTTTGCCAGCACAGCGCTGCTCAAGCCAGATTTCGCGCGCCTGTCGCCAATGAACGGCATTAAACGCCTTATTTCGATGAACGCCCTTGTTGAATTGTTGAAAAGCTTCGTCAAACTTGTGGTGCTGGGATTTGCTACGTACGTGACACTCAAGCCCCTCATCTACAAAATGGAGACGCTGCCCGGCGTTCCGCTGCTCAACAGCATGGCTTTGCTGCAAGAGGAAGCGGTTGATATCCTCATATTGCTGCTGGTCGTGTTCACCTTTGTTGCGGTCGGCGACCTCCTCTACAAGCGCTATGAGTACATGAAAAACCTGCGCATGACGAAAACCGAGGTCAAAGACGAATTCAAGCAGCAAGAAGGCGACCCCGTCGTCAAGGGAAGGTTACGCCAAATTCGTATGGAAAAAGCGCGTAAACGCATGATGGCGCAGGTACCGAAAGCCGATGTGGTGATCACAAACCCGACTCACTACGCCATTGCCCTGCAATACGATAACACCAAAATGGCAGCCCCTATCCTGCTCGCGAAAGGCGTGGATCAAGTCGCCGTGCGCATTCGCGAACTCGCGCAAGAAAGCAACGTGCCTTTAGTCAGCAACCCCCCTTTGGCGCGTGTGCTTTACGAGACTGTCGATCTAGACGAATCGATTCCGCCTCAGCACTACCGTGCCGTGGCCGAAATTATCTCCTACGTCTACAAGTTGAAACGTAAACGTATGTAGGATTTTTGTTTTTTCGCGCAATCTTAAGCTAAGTTTAAAAAATTTGGCTGTAATCAGCCATTATGGAGACGAATCAAATCAACGTCGGTGAACGCCCTGCTCTGGCAGCGCCAAAAACGGCGAGCTCGCCTGTAGCCGTGTCCGCGCAGGATGAAAAAACGCCTCTGGTCATTTGGTGCCTTGGAGCCATGACGGGCTTAGGCACGCTGGCCTTAATCACGCCTCTCCTCCTGACAGGCCTTGCATCCTTCATTGTCAGCATCCTGATCGCCGGATTCCTATATGCTGCGGCATGGGTAACATGGAGCGAACTGCGTAAGGAGCGCCTCAATAGCCAGCGCGAAAGCCTTATGCGCGAAGCCTTTCATAATGTTCTGACCCCTCAAATCATCATTGACAGCGACGGAAATCTTATTCTTGCCAATCAGGCGTTTCAGGGCTGGCTTGACCTAGGCAGCCGTAACGCCGAGCAAGCGTTGACAGCCCGGTTCTCGTCCACACCCGAATCATCGGCGGAATTTGTGCAAGTCCGCGACGCGCTACGCAAAGGCCAGCCCGGCATTGCGGAACTCCCCGTCATACGCGGCGGCAAAGTGGTGGAATGGCGCCGGGTAGCCGCAAGACCAGTCGAGGGGTTTCCTCGCTATTTTCACTGGCGCTTTGAGGATATCAGCGAACGCAGGCGCATGGAACGCGCCATGCATGACGAACAAGGCAAGCTCGTCGACTTTATGGCCCATGCCCCCGTTGGCATCTATTCGGTCGATCAGCATGGCCGCTTCCGCTTTGTGAACAAGACTCTCGCGGAATGGCTTCAAGTTACGCCCGAAGACCTCATTCGCGGCGATCTGCATATCCACGATATACTTGGCGATATGCCCAAAGGACTGGCCGCGCACGCCATTGCGTCCGGTCCGCACGGAGAACTGCGCGGCGAGGTCGTCATGCGCAGACGTGACGGCAGCCAGTTTCCAGTAGCCATCACGCAAACGGTCGTCGCGAACGAAGACGGGAAGTCTATGCGCACGCGCTCGATCGTGCGTGACCTAACTCCGGAACGCGAGTGGCAACAGGCGCTCTCTGTCTCCGAATACAGGTTCCAGCGCCTTTTTGCCGAAGCTCCGATCGGCATCGTGCTCCTCGACGACAAGTTTATGGTGATGGAGTGCAATGTTGCTTTCCACACCATCGCGCGCCGCCCGCGCGGAGCCGTCGTCGGTAACGCAATGGTAGACCTGATCGCCGCGCGAGACCGCGCGGAAATGACAGAAAGCCTAACGCAGGTTCTCAAAGGAACGGATCTAAAAAAACCACTGGAAGCCCTCATCGCCAGCGACCGCGACATAATCTGCCAAATCTTCGTCAAGCGCTTCGGTTTCGTGAACGCGCAAGGCGCGACGCAACAGGACGCGCCTCAAGGCCTGATGCTTTACTTTATAGACACGACAGAGCAAAAACGCCTTCAGGTGCAATCCGCCCAGTCTCAGAAGATGCAGGCGATTGGCCAGCTCGCGGGCGGCATCGCACACGATTTCAATAACCTGCTTACGGCCATGATCGGGTTCTGCGACCTCTTGCTGCAACGGCACAAGCCGGGCGACCAGAGCTTCAACGACATCATGCAAATCAAGCAGAACGGTAACCGCGCCGCCAATCTTGTGCGGCAACTTCTCGCGTTCTCGCGCCAGCAGACCCTGCAACCCAAAGTGCTGAATATCTCCGATGTGCTTTCGGAACTCACCAACCTGCTGCGTCGATTGATTGGCGCTCAAATTCAGCTCGATATGATCCATGGCCGCAGCGTCGGCCTGGTCAAGGTCGATCAAAGCCAATTGGAACAGGTTATCATCAACCTTGTCGTCAACGCTCGTGACGCCATGCCGCAAAGCGGCACGATTACATTGAAAACGACAGGCATCACGCTCGACAAGCGCGCCATGCTGGGACAGGATGAAGTGCCGCCCGGAGAATATGTTAGCATCGAGGTCACTGATACCGGCATTGGTATTCCCAAGGAGAACATCCAACGCATATTTGAACCTTTTTTCTCAACCAAGGAAGTGGGGTCCGGCACGGGTCTGGGCCTGTCGACCGTCTACGGTATCGTTCGTCAGACCGGGGGATTTATTAGCGTAGACAGTGCGGTCAAGCGTGGCACGACATTTACCGTCTATCTACCCACCCATAAGCTCAGCCCCGGAGAAATAGCAGCGAAGCCTGAAGATGCGCGAGAAGACAAACCAGGCCCCGACCTAACAGGCGCCGGCACAGTCCTTCTTGTCGAAGACGAAGATGCTGTGCGCGTCTTCTCCGCCCGCGCTCTGCGTAACAAGGGATATGTGGTTATAGAAGCACACAGCGGCGAAGAAGCATTGACGCAACTAAGCAAGGATGAGGTTAAAGTTGACTTGACAATAACCGATGTTGTAATGCCGCAGATGGATGGACCAACACTATACAAACACATTCATAAGCGCTGGCCCGAAATGAAAGTCGTATTTGTGTCTGGATACACCGAAGATCGTTTACGTGAACAATTCACGTCCGGAGAACCGATTTACTTCCTGCCCAAGCCCTTCACGCTCAAGCAGCTCGCGGCTAAGGTAAAGGATGTAATGGAAGGCAAAGTCTGATATATATCGCACCTGAAAAGTTGGCGAAGTTGTCATTGCGAGGAGGCGAAGCCGACGAAGCAATCCAGGGCCACAGAGGGCGATAGTTGCGACTCCGGATCGCTTCGCTCGCGACAACGCTACCCCGTCAAGTAGGAAAAATCCACAAAAATAATATGTGGCGCGCAGATAAACGGAATGCGCTCCAAAGATCGGTTGCGCGTACGCAACTTTGGTGACGATTACGGTCAAGACTTAACAATGTGTTTAGCTCGCAAAAGAGGTATAATGCGCTTTCGTTATCCCCGGCTGTTACTACTGGCGTTAATCGCGATGTTGCTGACGATGTCGGGCAATCCATCAGAAGCCAGCCCCGAACATGCAACGCGTGAAGAAGCGCAGGAGCTGTGTGAAAAAGCAACTGCGCTGATCCAATTTGCAGACATTGAGAAAGCGAAAGAAGCGTTTCAGAACCGTTCCAGCCCATTTTTTGATCGCGATCTTTACGTCTTTGTATTCGACAACAAAGGAATTTTCATCGCGCATGGCTCTGAACCTTTGCTGATAGGCATGAATGGATATAATTTACGCGACATACATGGAATACCTTTGGTGCGCCAGTTTCTGGCAGTAAAAGATAGAGCGTGGGTTGATTACAGTTGGGCCGATCCTGAGGACGGCCATAAGATCAAGCCAAAATCAAGCTACATCATCCGCGTAAATGACTACTTCGTTGGCGTGGGTTATTATAAGAATAAAATTAAATAACTTTATACTCCGTTTCCTTGAAAGCACGAAAAAGGACCGTCATTCCGCATCCCCGCTTTCCGACCTGAGAGGTCGGAAGCTTCGTGCGGAATGACAGCCCTTTTTGCTTTTTCGGGTTTTCAATCGTACGGAGTATAAGAATAAACCCAAGCTTTTTTAAAGAATCTAGAACGCTGACGCGATAAAGCTGATTGAAGAACCGACCATCTGAAATGACCAGCAGAGCATCTTCATCGTGCCAAGCAAATACCAAAGCCCTGCAATGGCGTCCCCTACGGGATTCGAACCCGTGTTACCGCCGTGAGAGGGCGATGTCCTAGGCCTCTAGACGAAGGGGACCTAAATTGCGCCGGATGGCTTGTTCATCGCGGAAATGCGCTTTTAGCGCACATATTGCAAGGCCGCAAGCTGAATATGCATTCCCGCTGCTTGCGGATAACCACACCCGCAGCGAACGCCTTGTTCAACTGTCTGTTAATCGAATTCTGGCTGAACGGCCCTGTTGGGCTCAGAAACTCGCTCCTGAACCCGGTCTGAGCCATGTGCCGCCTGCGAGGGTTGCGTTAGAGCGGTCGCCTTGGCTTTTTTTTCTGCTTCCCTTGCCTCCAAATATCCCCGTTGCTGCTGCGCGATGCTGGTGCCCCAACGCGCTCCGTTTTTTCTGTCCAAAGCAAGCTCTTGCTCTTGATCGCTATTCGCCAGCCCAAGCAAGCTGTCATGCCGTAATCGCAGAGAATTGTGAACGTCACGAAGCCTATTGGCGTCGCCAGCGCGCGTAGCCCCAAGCGCGCTCCCAACCCGCGCATCACGTGCTGAAGCAGAAACGCCAGCCGTTGACGAACGCTTCGAAAGCTCGCGAACCGCTTCATTCACAGATCTCATCCTGATATCTAGCTGGTTGCTTTCCGCGAGCGCTACGCGCCTCATATTATCCTTGGTTTCAGTAAGCTCCCCCGGAAATTGAAGCGGGTCATCATTACTTCCGTCAAACGGATTGTTGTAGTCATCATCCGCAGTGTCAATGCCGCGACCAACCGTGCGTTCTTCCTCTGTAGCGCTCAGGTCAGAATTAGCCCCCCTCAGCACTGTGAGGTTGCGTTCATCTGCACCCATATCGTTATTGTACAGCCTATCATTCGATGCCTCGGATTGAGGGGGGCTTTGTGCGCTGACCACTGGCTCGCGCTTAACTTCAAGCCCAACATACCTCGTGCTGCCAACTCGTGTGGAGCGCATCATCCTCTGACGATCAAGAATAGTTGATTTCATTCCCTATTATAGCATTTGAGACAAAGCCATACCAGCGCTTTGATAAAAAAACGCTTTCATGCCAACCGACTGATATGCAAAAGTTCCTTAATAGCTATGCAATTTAAGTGCCAAAACTGGCAATCGAAAGCAATTCTTAACGATTATAGCGATACACTAGAGCTATGAGCATATCGCAACGCATCGACTTGAAAACCTCTCAGTCGTTGGTAATGACCCCGCGACTGCAACAGGCCATAAAATTGCTCCAGATGTCAAATCAGGAGCTAACGACATTTGTCGACTCAGAGGTCGAAAAAAACCCGCTGCTGGACCAGCCGGAACAAGAAAGTTTGGAAACCGCCCACCTGTCTCCCGCAGCGCCTGCGTCATTCACCTCCGGAGCAAGTCAATCCAACGCCCCGACATCCGACGAATCCCGTGAAACTAACGATCAAATCAGCCCGGATGAAGGATCATACAGCCAGTCGGAAGCCTTCGGCGCCTCATACTACGGTGGGGGCTTCGATGAAGACGAAGATAACGGAATAGAGCGAATGGCCGCCGAGAGGCCTAGTCTACGCGCGCATCTGACTGAACAGATACAAGCTGATTTCGTTGATCCAGTAGACAGAATGATTGCGGCCGCGCTCGCCGAACTGCTGGACGAAGCAGGCTACTTGCCTACCGAACTTGACCTTGTTCGCGCGCAACTTGGCGTAAAACCATGGCGGCTTGAGAGTGTTATCGCAAGGTTGCAAAGACTCGATCCCCCAGGAATTTTCGCGCGAACGCTTCAAGAGTGCCTGACGATTCAGCTTCGCGACAAAAACCGCTGCGATCCCGCAATGCAAACGCTGTTGCGTAATCTTGATTTAGTGGCTAGGCGGGAACGCATGGCGCTCATGAAGATTTGCGGCGTGGATTCCGAAGATTTAAATCAGATGCTGACGGAAATTCGCGCGCTTAATCCCAAGCCTGCCTTGAGTTTCGCTTCCGATGTCGCGTCGCCAATCGTTCCGGATGTCTTGTTGCGCGCGCAACCCGGCGGAGGGTGGCTCGTCGAGTTGAACGGAGAAACGCTCCCGCGCGTGCTCGCCAATAACCGATATTTTGCCCAAGTAAAGGAAACCATCATAACGCGGGAAGACAAGGACTATTTGAACGACAGGTGGCAGCAGGCCAACTGGCTGGTTAAGGCGTTACAGCAACGCGCCGATACGATCCTTAAGGTGGCCTCTGAAATCGTCAAGCAACAGGATGCCTTCTTCGTCCACGGCGTGCAACATTTGCGCCCGCTAGTCCTGCGAGATATCGCCGCCGCTGTGAACATGCACGAATCGACTATCAGCCGCGTGACGCAGAATAAATACATCGCGACGCCGCGCGGCATGTTTGAACTGAAATACTTTTTTACGACAGCGCTGACCCGAACGCAGGCGCGCTTGCCGACCAGCCTCCCACCTGCGCCGCCGCGCGACTCGTCGCCGACAGCCTCGCCATTGGCCCACGAATCCGCCGTGTCATCCGAAGCGGTCCGCTCACGTATCAAATGTCTTATCGCAGAGGAGACAGCCAAGGAGATCCTATCGGACGAAGATATAGCCGTGCGCTTGCGCCTCGAAGGCGTAAATGTCGCGCGCCGCACCGTGGCGAAATACCGCGAAGCGATGAAAATACCCTCATCCGCCCAACGCCGCCGCGACAAGCGCGAAAAAGAGGCCAAGAAATGAATATACTCCGTTTCCTTGAAAACTCGAAAAGAGGACTGTCATTCCGCAAAATTTTCTTTTCGGATTGCGAAGCAAGCCTATAAGAAAATTTATGCGGAATCCGATGTTTTTCATGAGGTTAGGACAAGATCGGATTCCGCATCTCCGCTTTCCGACCTGAGGGGTCGGAAGCTTCGTGCGGAATGACAGCCCTTTTTGCTTTTTCGGGTTTTCAATCGTACGGA
>JBEOJY010000041.1:0-95200 GCA_040275305.1 Bdellovibrionales bacterium
TGATGAGGCCGACGGAGATCTTGCCGGTGCCGACGACGTCGAGAGCCTGCGTGGGCGTGGCGGAGCCGATGCCGACATACCCCGCCGAGCTGACCCGCATCCGCTCGACGCCGCCCGTGACGAGGCCGATGGTGCTGCCCGCCGGGGTATAAAGCCCGGTGGTGAGGTCGGCCTGAATATGAGGATTGGTGAGCGCGGTGGTGGTGCCGAGATAGACGTTGGTGCTGCCGGTGCCGGAGGTGCCGACCGCCTGCCATGTTGTCGCGTCGCAATAGTACAAGGCGTTGCTGGCATAGCGGATCGCGCCGGCGGTGCCCGCGGCGCACGCGCCGCCGCTGGTGCCCACCTGCGCCTCGCCCGCATACACATGCAGCTTGGAGCCCGGCGTAGCGGTGCCGATGCCGAGGGCCTTGCCGGTGTTGTCCCAGAAGAAGGCGCTGTCTGCGGCGAGGTTGGTGCCGCCGTTGAACTGGACCTGTCCTGTGGAACCGGCGGCGAGGGTGCTGGCGGAGTTGCTGGAGCCCGTGACGCGCCAGCGCGAGGCGGTGGCATCGTACTGAAGGGTGACGGAGGAGTTCGACGGCACCGTCAGATCGGAGCCAGTGCCGGTAATGATGCGGTTGGCGGCGACGGAGGAAACGCTCTGGTTGGAAAGGATAAGCGTGTAGCTGGAAGGATTATGGAGATAAAGGACCTTGCCGTCCACGCCGCCCGCAAGACCGGTGAAGGTGGCGGTGGCGGTGCCGCTGTAGCGCGCGGCGGACATGGAGCCGAGATTGACATCGTTCTGGCTCCCCGTGGTGGTGTAATCCGAAGCCAGACGGAACGCCGCCGCCCCGTTCACGTCCAGCATCGTGTTCGGCGCCGTCGTGCCAAGCCCCAGCCACCCGCTGCTGTTAAACACGTCCTTCACAACACCGCCAAAGGCGATGGTGACCTGCCCGCCGTTCGTCGTGGAAACTGCGACATAGTCGTTGTTTCCATCGACGATCTGATCGCCCTGCGCCGTGTTATAGCTCGCGGAAGTCACGCGCCCGTAGGCATCGACCGTAATTTGATTATAGGGCCCGCCCGTGTTGGATATCCCGGTCGTGTCAAGTCGGGCATAGGCCAAAGTCCCCGCATTGATATTGCTCGCGTTCCGCCCGCCAAGATAGCCAAGCAAGTCGAGAGCGCTCGTCGCCGAATACCCGGTGCCGCCATTGAGTAGAGGGACGACGATATCACCCCAGTCAATCGTGCCACCACCACCGAAGTCGAAATTACCGGTGATGTTAGTCGCCGTAATAGTCCCGGAAAACGTCGCGTTAGTGCCGCTGAGGTTTCCGCTCAACGTGGTTGTGCCAGCCGAGAGAGCTCCCAGCGAGGTCGCCCCCGAAACGCCCAGCGTCCCGCTTAAGCTGGCATCGCCTGCGCTAACCGAACTGAAACTGCCCACCCCGCCTGCGATGTTGCCCAACACGTTAAAATCCCCGGTGCTGCTGAGATTTGCGATATTGGCACCCGTCGAATAGAATTTGAAATCCTTAGTCCCGGCGGTGCTGCCGAACAGGATGTGGTTGGCGCCGTTCAGAGTCATAAGGCTGCGCGCCGTTCCCCCACTGTCGAGCGCAAGGATGCCGCGCGTGTTTGCGAACGACAAATCGCCGTCCGTGATGGTCACGCTTTCGCCGATGGTGGCGGCATGCGTGACGCTTAGACTGTCGAGCGTGGCCACGCCGGAGGCGGTCAGAGTCCCACCCGACGCGAGCGAAGTGGTGAACGACCCTGTATCGCCGCTGATATTGCCCGTGACGTTGCCCGTAACATTACCCGTGACGTTGCCCGTAACATTACCCGTGACATTTCCGGTTAAGGGACCGGAAAAAGCGGTAGCCGTAACGGTGCCGGTCAAATTCGAAGTGCCAATGACTGCAAGTGTGCCGGGGACCGTCATATTGCCTTGGGAATCGACCACAAGCTGATGCCCGGTTTCACCGAATTGCGCCTGCGTTTGAGTTCCCGAAGTCACGGTTTGCCACACGGCGGAACGGTTGACGGCGGTTGCGACAGGCCACGACACCAAGAAATCGTCGCCCTGCGCCGATGTGCTGCCGCACGTCGTGCTGAGATTTCCATCGGCTCCTGCGGAAATAACAACCAAGCCGGGATCGCTTCCGGGGTTGAGATGATTCTCCCATCGGCAGTAGATATAGTGGTGTCCCCAGGGGTCGAGGGTTTTGACACCCGCGCCAGCGGTAAACACGCCGACTTCGGTCGGAGATCCCGCCGACCCCGCATTCGATGCGTTGGCGGGCAGTTGGGCCTGCGCGGCGATGGCCGCCGCCTTGACGGGCGTGCTGGCGTCCGAACAGTTGGTCGATGTGTTATAGCCCGCCGATGGTAAACACAGCACCGTGTTGTCGGTGGCCCCCAGCTTGGCCGTAGCGGCAAGCGTGACGGCGGCGGCTTGCAAATCGTTCTTGGCGGCGATTGTATGCGTGACCTGCTGATTGCTGCGCAGGATCTGGCTATAACCGCTGAAGAGCGTGCCCGCGCCGACGCCGATCAATCCCAAAACATACAGAATCGGCGCAACGGCAAAACCACCCTTCAGGGCGGTCAAGGCTGCGTGCCTGTTTCTGACGTTTAGGTAGTCGTCGTCAGCCATACCCCAACCCAAAGAAAGCCATGCTGCCGCAACGAGATAAACTCGCCACGCAAACGCGCATGCGCTCGCCGATACACAACGGCGCGATCAGGCCATTTGACGCAAAAAGAATTAACATTTGGCAAACCGACGACGAAGACGCGGCGAAAAAGGAGAAACGCGAATCGATAAAGGAAACTCTGCGCTGAATCCACACCGGAGGCAAGAAACAGGCGGTTAAGAACCGAGAGCATTTGTCTTAATGTGGATCGATGGAAAACAGCGTAAGACAAGCAATAGTGAGGCTTTGCCGCGAACAAAAATCATGCGGAAACGGAAATATTCCGGAAGCCGTATCAAGGAATCTGTGACGGTGTTGCTGAATATCCTCAGATGCAACGGGCTTTAAGCAATCGATCAGGTTTGATCAGTGCTTCCCGACAAGGCCGTTCTCTGAGAAAAATAGCCGCGCGCCATACGCAAAGCGACCTCGGCATCATGCTCGGCGGCCCAGTCGAGCTTCCCGCCGCAGCCCAGACACATATCAAGCGCCGTGCTCATCTCGCGCAACAAAGTCTCGACTGTTTCGGACTTGTTTAGTTGAGAGATTATTCCGTAGAGTGAAGCCTCACCCCCCCCGTCCCGATAACATCACCAAGCTTGTCGAGCAGATAATCAAGGTCATCGGAGGCGAAATCCTCATACTGGGTCAAAACGCGCTCGATCACGCGAGCCTGATAGCGCTCGCGGTCATGCTCCCCCCCATCCAACGGGGTTTCGTGCACCACATCGATGGCCACGCGCACGGCGGGCAACAGCCGTTGAGGTAGGCTGGTCTTCAGATATAGCTGTTTGAGACCGAGTCGCCCGGCATCATGGATCAGAATGCGCGCGTTGATCAGCGGCACGTTGGCCAAAACCGCCATAGCGACTTCAAAGAACGAGACATCGCCCATGCACAGCGCACGTAGAACGATCGAGGGCGTCAGTCGCTTGTTGCGATACATCTGAGTGACGAGCTTTTCGAGCTCTTCCTCGCTCGATCCGCCCGAAAGATTGATGACGGTGCGCTCGCGGCTCTGCAGCACAAGGTTTGCGGCGACATTAGGCGACAGTTCATGATGAGAGACGAGGTAATCCTTAAGACTCTCGGACACCAGCGTGACGAGCCGCTCGGCCACCGTGACGGGCAGCGCGTCGCGCTTGACCATCTTTTCTTTGACCACATCGCTTTGGGCGAAGCGATCAACCGCCTTGTTATAGCTTAAGTCGCTGATTTTCGCGCCTGCGTTTTCCATAAGCGTGGCGACGGCCTTCTCCCCCGCCGAGGAAATTATTGCCTCCGACACCTTCTCGGAAACCAACGGGCGTCCCGCGATAGTTTCCTGCTTGCTGGCCCCGCCGCTGCGGACGATTTCGGCGAGATCGTCATCGGTCAGCACCTGCGAGTGCTCCAGCATCGGCAAAGCAACGCTTTCTATATCCTGCGCGAGCTTAAGCGCGGCATCATGCGGGATCCGCGCAGCCTTGCGCAGGCTCTGCGCGAGCGCTTGCCGAACCGAAACCTCGACGTCACGCACCATCGCGCGGACAATGTCCTGCGCAAGTGCGACCTCAGTTTCGGTGAGGCGAGGACTGTCGATTTCAACGGCCAGCTTTCCGGCAAGCTCCGCGCGAACATGCGGCGAAGGTTCTGCCAACAGCTTGGCGACATCGGCTTGTGTGAGTGTAGTGGTCATGGCATCAGCCATTGTGCATAGCCCCGCTGCGCGTAACAGTCAAAGATATCTTTCCCCATCAAACAGCCTTTTAATCGATTATTATCCATCCGCAAGGCGCAAAGAGCCAATGCCAGACCTTGCTTTGTGCCATGTTTTGGTTAGAAAACAGTTAAGACTCTCAGGACAGATCAGGATCGGAAAGGCAAACATGCTCAACCTTAAACAACATATCCGCAGCATTCCCGATTTCCCCAAGCCGGGAATTTTATTTTACGACATTGGCACTTTGCTGGCGCACAGCGAAGCGTGGCGTGAAACGGTCGCGAGATTGGTGGACATCGTGCGCCCCATGAAGCCAGACGCCTTGATCGGGATCGAATCGCGAGGCTTTCTAGTGGCCGCGCCTTTGGCGGCTGCGCTGGGAATCGGATTCGTGATGGTGCGCAAGAAAGGCAAGCTGCCTGGCAACACCGTTCCCTACACCTATCAGCTCGAATACGGAGCGGACACGATAGAGATTCAGGAAGGGATGTTGAAACCCGGTCAGAAAGTCATCATATGCGACGACCTTCTGGCGACCGGAGGCACGGCGTCGGCAGCCGTGACGCTTGCGCGCAAGATAGGTGCCGAAGTTATTCACGCTGCCTTTATCATTGAGCTGGAGGAACTCAAGGGGCGGTTGAAACTCGACGTGCCGACTTCAAGCTTGGTGCGTTACGCGGACTAAACGGTCATATCAGAAGATTCACAGGGATTCGTCGATATCTTCGACCACAGACATACAGTCCGGATTTCGCCGCCTGCGTCCTAGAAGAAGCCGCTCGATGCGTACTTCGTCGTCATGCGCCGAGAAATAGATCGTCCAGCGGTCATATGTGGCGCAGCGCAACCCCTCGCCAAGATCTGGCGCAGGCTCCCATGCATGTGGCGCGTGCGCGATGGCGCGGCAGTATCGCAGGAGTTCCTTCATAGTTGCGACGGCTGAGGCAGGATCGTTTCGGGCAGCCCTGTCCCCAAAATCCTCAAGATCGTTCGATGCCTCTTCTGATATTATGAAGCGCATTGTTTTCGCGCGTCCCCGACCGCAGCTAACGCTTCGTATTTGGCAATCAACCTGTTGAAAACTTCTTCCGCCATTTTGCCCGAACCGCTATTGACGCCCCGCGCTATTTCCTTGCGGATTCTCTCGGTCTGCTGCGCGCGCGCCTGCTCGCGTGCTTCCAGAAGGCGCAGGCCGTCGCGCACGACCTCGCTGGCGCTGGCATAGCGTCCAGAGGCCAGCAGGTTCTTGATAAGATTCTCAAAATGATCGCCGATGGCGTAGCTCGATGGCACGGCACGCTCACGAGAACAGAAAAAACTTCATGTTCGAGTGCCTGGCGGCACCGAACCCTTATAGCCCGAAGGCGCTCTTCAACTCAGGCACGAGATCGAGACGCTCCCACGAAAAGTGGCCGTCATCTTCTGGATCGCGGCCAAAATGGCCGAATGAAGAAGTTTTTTTGTAGATAGGGCGGTTGAGCTGCAGCCGCTCGCGAATGCCGCGCGGCGAGAGCTTGACCATGTCGCGCAGCGTGTCGGAAAGCTTGGAAACATCGACATGATGAGTGCCGTCCGTCGAAACATACAACGCAAGAGGCTCTGAAACGCCAATCGCGTAGGCGAGTTGAATTGTGCAGCGATCCGCAATGCCTGCCGCCACGATGTTCTTGGCGAGATACCGCGCCATATAAGCGGCCGAACGGTCGACCTTCGTGGGGTCTTTACCTGAAAACGCGCCGCCGCCATGAGGCGCCGCGCCGCCGTAAGTATCCACAATGATCTTGCGTCCGGTCAAACCTGCGTCGCCATCAGGCCCGCCGATCACAAAGCGCCCAGTGGGGTTGACGTAGAAATGGTCTTCGTCGCACATCCATCCTTCTGGCAAAGCTTTTTCAACATAAGGACGCACCATCTCGCGCACTTCCGCCTGTTCGATCTTCTCGTCATGCTGCGTAGACACGACTATTCCCGTCGCGCGGAGCGGCTTGCCGTCGACATACTCAAGCGTGACCTGACTCTTGGAATCTGGCCCCAGCAAGGGAAGCTTACCCGCATGCCGATCTTCGGAAATATGCCGCAAAATGTTGTGCGCGTAATGCAACGGGGCAGGCATCAGGCTTGGCGTCTCCTTGCAGGCAAAACCGAACATAATACCTTGGTCGCCAGCGCCCTCATCCTTGTTGCCCGAAGCGTCTACGCCCATCGCGATATCCTGCGACTGCGCATGCACATAGATTTGAACATCGGCCCATTGCCAGTGGAATCCCTTCTGGGCATAGCCAATCTCACGCACGGCGTCGCGCGCGGCCTGCTCCATCTCGCGGGGGGTTATGTTCTGCGGACCGCGAATCTCTCCTGCCAAAACAATCCGGTTCGTGGTGCAAAGCGTCTCGACGGCAATGCGGCTGTGGGGATCGTGCGACAAGAACAGGTCAACAATAGAGTCGGAAATACGGTCGCACACCTTGTCAGGATGGCCCTCGCCAACGGATTCGGAGGTAAACAGATAACGGTTCTGGGAAGAAGAAGCCATGGAAAGTCCAATAAGATGGGGTCGAGGTGGAATTCGATAGAATCGAACAAGATCAAGAGGTAAACTGAGCACGAATGGCAGAGGCAATCAAGTGGTTAACAAAACTTGCGCAAAAAATTCGCGGCATGACATAAGGTTAACGCCAGCCATGCAGCAAATTCTTGACTTACACAGGGGGGACCCCCTATAAACGCCCCCTCTGCTGCCTTTGTTTGACATGAAGGACAAGCTTGGCGCGGACGAGAACAACATTCATTTAGCATGAAGGGCGGGGAAGCCCCCGCATGACAATTATGGCCCGTATCTGCTCAGTAAACGGTAAAAAGCCGCACTTTGGCAACAATGTCAGCCACGCGAACAACAAATCGCGTCGGCGTTTCCAGCCGAACCTGCAGGTTTGCTCGTTCCCCTCCGAAATTTTGGGAAAAATGGTAGCCTTGCGTCTGACCGCTAACGGCATTCGTACGATCGAGCACAATGGCGGCCTCGACTCTTGGCTGCTTGGCACACGCAACAGCCGCTTAAGCGACACAGCCCTGAAGATCAAAAAGCGCCTTGTGAAGGCGCAAGCAGTTAAAGCCTGATCTCAATCTTCGAAGGCCACGAAGTTAATACCCCGCGCCGCCATAAAGCCGCGCGGGGTTTTTTTGCGTGGATTTTGCCATCACAAGAAAATGCGGATAGAGTTGCCTAAATATTGTTTTAAGAGGATATGACAGGACTTTATATGACAAACACCGACATAAATATGGAACCATGTCGCGAATTTGCGTGGGTTGGCAATGGCGAATCCATCGCGAACAAAGCATGGGAACTAGACCAAATTCTCGCCACTCCCAAAGTACAAAGAATAATCATAGCAAAATGGACGTTTCTGGAGAACTTATTCGGGTGCGGACGATTCACGATCGATATCTGCCCGGACAACGCCTCCCAATCGGGCGATCAAATTCCTTGCGCCATATGGACCTGCTCGACCGCAACGGAAGACCAGAGAAAAACCGTTCAACGCAAGCTCGATCAGCTCTCGGTCGGTTTCAATATAGGCCCAGCGCATACTAGGCAGCCTCGCAACCCAGGGGACGACTATGCCTTTATCTTCGTGGGGCAAGACCATGTCGCTGCATTGGCGGCCATGGCGCATAGATGGCAAGCGCGTATGGAAGATGATGTTGCCAAAGTGTGGTGCGGGGATAGTGGTATCGGCGACTCTGCGTCTATGCGGACCGCGCTTGAAAACTGCAGGGAACTCGCAAGTCTCGCGCAAGGCCGCCTTCCGGACCGCCTGATGACCCCGTCAAGACCTCCACTTGAGGCAGCAAGCGGCAAGAACCTTCAGACACTGGGACCCCCAAACCAATTAGGCTGGGGACAACGACTGCGTAAGTTTGTATTAGGTTGACGACGCAGGCAAGCTTCCCGACGCATACACGGCATCAACCTCCGAAGCCTTGACGCTAAGCCCGCCAACAGCGAGCTGCGTCGTGCCGTCCGTGTTCGTGCTGATGCCAGTGACTTTGCCCAACACGCGCACGTCGCTGGGTGTCTCGGCAATACCGTCGGTTCCCGTCGCTGAGACCGAAAAGGAATACGAACCGTCAGACACAGCATTGCCATAAGCGTCTTTCCCGTCCCAAGTCAGATAATGCAGCCCTTTCGTCGCATCGCCGGATAGCGTCCTGACAGTCTTGCCGCTCGAATCCTTGATCGTGACAGAAACATCACTCATGGCGGAGTCAAGCTTGTACCCGATTTCGGAAGCTCCGCCCTGTAGCTCCAGCTTTCCGTCCGAAGCCGTTTCAACATATTGATTGAGATACCCAAGCGAGGCCGTCGCGCCGCTTGAGGACTTCTGCAAATTGATAAGCGTGTCGAGCTTGGAATTGGTGCTGAGCTGCTGCTCGACGCCCGCGAACTGCACAAGCTCCTGTGTGAACTGGTTGGTGTCGGTTGCGTTGGTGGGGTCCTGATTCTTGAGCTGGGTCGTCAAGATCGTCAGAAACGTGGAAAAATTCCCCCATGTTTTGGCAATGGAAGTTTCCGTGTTGGACGACGAGGAAGACGAAGTATTGTCGGCCTCAATCGTCGAAGCCTGTTTGTCTCGATAGGCTTGCAACGCGCTGTCGGCTGTGGAGACGGATGAAACGGTTAACATAGGGAACCTCTTTCTACTGAAAAATCAGATTTTGACGTTGACGTGATTGGGAGAGATAACCCAGGTTTCAAGGCTATCGCCGGAAAGAGAGGCTGTGTTTGCTCCAGAATCCAATGACGATGACCCGTCGCGAGATCCACCCGCCGAGCCGAAACCGCCATTCTGCGCAGTTTGGTCGAAAGATTGTCCTTGCTGCCCGCCAAGACTGAAACTGAGACTGCCGGGATCGGCCCGCAATCCCGCTTCCTGCAAGGCGCGCTCAAGCCCGCGCGAGTCTTTCTGCAGCATCTCAAGCGTCGATGGATTACTGGCCACCACCGTGCCATGCGCCTTGCCGTCGTTCGTCATGTCGATCCTGATATCGATGCGTCCTAGCTCCGTCGGATTAAGCTGGATAGAAAGGCGGTTATCGCCGTTGGCCAGCGTGCGGTGCAGATGGACGATGATTTGTTCCGCAGGCGACGAAAGCGTCGTCAGACCGCTGCTAGCGGAACGCAGTGAAGCGAGCTGGTTGGCGAAGCTGTAGGGATTTGTGCCTTTGACGCCTTCCAGTCCTGCCGTAAGCGCCGTATTTCCCGCCGAAGCAGAGCTTCCCGAAGAAGCGCCTCCTTGCTGCCTAAACGATCCGGAATCAAGGCTGCCACTGTCGGCGGTTCCCCCCGCTCCTGAAGAGCCAAACAACGCATGCATGGCGTCGTCGGTGCCAAAGGCAGGTGCGGAAGCAAGCCTTCCCTGTGGTTGCATGGCGTCCCCTGCGGCGTTTGAGAGACTGGCAAGCTGCGCGACCATATGCTCAGCCGTCGTGAAGGCTTTCGCGACAAGTTCAGCCGATGGCTCCCCAAACGACGCGTCAGGCGTGGTTGTAATGTCCGTCGTCTGACCGTTTGCGCTAACGGCCTGTTCATTCTGCGCGGAAGCCAGAACCGCCTTAAGACTCTCTGTAATGGATTTTAGATCGGTCTTGAGTTGATGTCCGAGTTCTTCGAAAGGCGTTGAAGTTGCGGCGCTAACGGCTCCCTCATCGCGTGACAGTCCCAGCCTGTCGTCAAGCGTGTGGGCAAGCGCCAACAGATCGCGGAGCATATTTTGCGCGCCATGATCGTCGTTTGTGGTCTGATCGGAAACCTCGGCGTCTGCGGCCAACGCTGAGGATCCCTGCGTGGCCGCAATTACGCTTGCATCCTGAAGTTCGTCTTCCCCATTGCCGATGGCGACTTCCGAAGCAAGCCGCGCGGCGAAAGCGTCTGCCTCAGAAGACTGATCGTCACTTGCAGCATCGGGATCTGTGGAATCGGCGCAAGTTCGGGAACCACATTCGCCGTTCATCGCCTGCAAACGCTGCCGCAGTTGCTCCATAAGCGCTTGTAATTCGGCGAACAGGCCGCCAAGAGTTTGAGCGCCGGAATCCCCGGTTTGATCGTAAGTCGTTGACTCGGTGACTTCGGTATCGTCGCAAGTCTTGTCCGTAGTGCCGTTATCGTCCTTAACTTCTGTCACCTCAGCCGGGGCGGATTCAGCTGCGCTTCGCGAGTCCCCGGTTCTGTTTAATCCATTCGAATCCGCGCTGACGGCAGTGTTTGGATCGCTGGCGTTTGCGCGTATATATCCGGAAGGCGCCGCGCAGGAAGTAACATGGTCATGATCGTGGGATACAGTCGAAGTGGGCGCGGCTTTAGGCGCGGAAGGAATTGCGCGCGCGACCGGAAGCGTGGACGAATTGGCCCCGTAACTTGGTAGTTTGTTTGACCATGTGTTTAAGTAAGATTTCCACGAGGAACCAAGCTCCGCTAAAGACGAGCCTGTGAGCGTGCGAGAATCCGCCAATACCCCAGAAAGCGAAGAAGTCCCCCCCTGATTGGTTGCCCCCCCGCTCGCCCCGTTGCGAAGCTGGTCAAGCAGCGAGCTAAAAAGACTAGCGGTGTCGGTCAACTCGTTAGAGGCAGCCCCCGCGCCGGACGCAACTGTTGCCGAAGCGGCAGGCAAAGAGGAAGAAAGGGAATTGGTTAGACGAAGACTGGACATGAAAATCTCCACAGGCCTCGACGTGCTAAGCAATAATTGGGCCAGATGCTCATGACGCGCTTAGTTTTCGTAAATTTCAAACCGCTAGCCCCGTTTCAGAACCGCTCGCCGAACAATTGCTTCGCCGCTTCAAACCGCCGCTGGATAAAGGAAGGCCGTGCGCGCGGTTTGCACCCTCTCAAGCGCGTGAACTGGCTGGAATCAAAATGCAGCTCCGACTCGGGAAGCATAGGAAGCGATGCCAGCGGCGAAACACACTGGAAAGAAAGTCTAAGCATTGCGCCTCACGACGATAGGGGTGCAGGACGGGCTATATTGCCCGATGGTGGATTTTCCCGGTTTCATCTTGTTGTAACCGTCGGCAGGCAAGGCATCTTTCTTGACAAGCGAAACGATCATTTGTGTAAGCTTCTGAATCGCGAGAATGGCGGCGCGAAGTCCATGAGCATTGCGTTGCGTGGCAAGCGAAAGGCGTTCAGACGCAGTTCGCGCTTCGCGTCGCAAAGGCTCGGATACCTGTTTGAGTAGCTGGGGATAGCAAGTAAAAACCTGAAGGCTGGCGTGGTAGTCGAGCGCGAGCCGTTGCTTTGTTCTCAAAAGCTCCGCATGCTCGGAAACCTTGCGCTTAATGATAAGTTCCTGTTCGCGATCAAGCAATTCTGCCAGCCGATTCGAAATATCGATGGCCATGCGCAACGCTTTTTCAGGCTCCGGCGCGAGGGGCGTTGCAGGCTGGCTTCCCCCGTTGGACATCGTCGCGGGAGCAACGGCCTTAACGGGTTTTGGTGTCGGCGCGGGTTTAGAAGAACTCATGATAAGGCCTCATGGATGAATATTGATGTTAAAGGGCGGGCTGCGATTCCGCCGCCTTGCCAGTGGCAGCCTCCTGCGCCTGCAAGAGAGCGTTTTTTACCGAAGCGGTTAGTCCGAACTGTCCATTTTGAGCGATTTGCTTGCCATATTCCTGAACCATGAAACTGCGCATGACTTCCTCGCCATGCCCGCCGCCGAACATGGGATCGACCGCAAGGCTATCGAAAACCGGCTTGAGCATTTCGCTGACAAACATGCTTTCGAAGTCCTTGGCGGCCTTGTCGATGGACTTCATCTGGGCCGGAGAAAGCTGGCTGGAATCCTTGGAGGAAACCGTGTATTTGGCGGACTTTTGCCCGAGGTCGGTCAGGGAGGGGCGACTGTGTGAAAGGGCGATATCGCCGAGTGATTGCAAGGACGTATCCATGGCTACATGAGCTCCAAATCGGCCTGTAAAGCGCCTGCCGCCTTGACGGATTGCAGGATTGCGATCATATCTCGCGGCCCAATTCCGAGCGCGTTAAGGCCTTGCACAAGCGTTTGCAGGCTTACCCCTGTGCTTAGCATCGCGAGCTTGTTGTCCTTGCCTTCATCGACGTTCAGCGAAGTGCGCGGCACCACCACGGTCTCGCCAGTTGAAAGCGGCGCGGGCTGCGACACCTGCGGCATTTCGCTGATGCGGATCGTTAAATTGCCCTGCGCGATAGCGACAGTGTCGATCCGCACGTCCTGCCCTATGACGATGATTCCTGTCTGCTCATCAATCACGACCTTCGCGAGTTGGTCGGGCTGCACAGACAACTGCTCAATTTCGGTCATCAGGCTAACGATATCGGCGCGACGTTCTGGCGGAACATGCAGCCGCACCGTCGCGGAGTCGGAAGCTTCCGCAGGCTTGCCTTTGATACGCTGGTTGATGACATCTGCCACGCGCTGCGCGGTTGTGAAATCGGGATTGCGCAGCGAAAGACGCAAGGTGCTGAAATCTGTAAGCCGGAAATTGATTTCGCGCTCAACAATCGCACCATTGGCGATACGCCCCGAGGTTGGAACGCCCCGCGTAACCGAAGACCCGCTCGCGCCCTGAGCGCTGAAACCGGAAGATACAGCCCCCTGCGCGACCGCGTAAACCTCGCCGTCGGCGCCCTGCAGTGGCGTGACAAGCAACATGCCGCCCTGCAAACTCTTAGCATCGCCCATCGTGCCGATCGTGACGTCGACGCGTGAACCCTGCGCAGCGAAGGGTGGCAGCGTCGCGGTGACCATCACGGCGGCTATGTTCTTGGTCTTGATCGTGCTGAAATCGCCTTGTTCGTTGATGCCAAGCCTTTCAAGCATGCCGATCAGGCTGCGAGCTGTGAAGGGCGAGTTCGTCAGCGTATCACCCGTTCCGTTTAGCCCGACCACCAACCCATAACCGACCAGCATATTATCGCGCACGCCCTCGAAATTGACGATATCCTTAAGCCGCGAAGCGGCTTCTGCCTGCGAAAACGGCGCGAGCGCCGCCAGCGTGATAGCCGCCGCCGCCACGCTGTTACGCAAACAAGTCCGTAGACGCGGACGGAAGCTCCGAATCCATAACAGGGATATTTGATTGATCATGAGGGAGCTCTAATGCCATATAATACGTCACCGCATCCACAAGCAAAGACTGTGCCAATCAATGGCGTTGCGCCTGAGTGGCGCAAAACAACTTGATTCCGCTGTGTGCTTGCTTCACCATTGCGAAGTGATGGCCATGACGCCTTAAAAATTATAAGGAAATACAGGCGTGTTACATGCTACCCTACAGAAATGTACATTGATATTGCAGGACAAATAAGCCGCCAGCGTCATTCCGGCGCAAGCCGGAATCCAGCTTGCGAGCGGCAGCGAGCGGAACAGAATGGATTTACGGCCTGCGATTGTGAGCGCGATTGAGAGTCTTTCGCGCCACAGACGCGGCGCTGCTACTTCCGGCTTTCGCCGGAATGACGCGGACGGTCACAACGAATCTTGTTCTGAAGCAATGAGTTAAGGTGTAGGGTGGTGTGAGGAAATACAGGCGTGTTGTTTAATTCCCGTGTGTGCGACAAGGCCTGTGTCATTGTGAGGAGATTTTAAGGGCGCAGGCGATCCACAACAATCCACGGCACAGCGCTTGTGGTAGGATCGTATGACTTCTGCGCGCAACGTGATCCTTAAGGTTAAGGCTTGTGGCGGATGTGAAGAGAGGCGACTTGGTGTTAGGCACAGGTTTTGCGTCAAATATGGTAATGGGGTGCCATGAAGCCTTGGAATTCAAATGAGGGATGCTCGTGATCGGTAAGATTGAAGGCACAGGGCCAGTGCACACGTCACAACCGATCCGCCGCGTTGGTAAAACGGGTGCGTCGGGAGGCGCAAGTTTCGCTCGCCATCTGGACGAAGCATCGGAGTCGGGCTCAACATCCTCCTTGACGGGCGCAAGCAGCGTTTCAGGCATTCTGGGCATACAGGAAGTCGACGATGCCCTATCGCGCGCCTCGCGCGGCAAATTACGCGCGCAAGACATTTTGGACCGCTTGGACGAGCTGCGCCACGACCTTCTGCTTGGCGCGCTGTCCTACGAAAGGCTCCAGAACCTTGCGCGAATCGTAAGCGCGCATCGTGGTAAAGTCGATGATCCGCGCCTTACCGCCATCCTCGATGAAATCGACCTCCGGGCGCAGGTCGAACTTGCGAAATTCGCCACGCTCAAGCCCCCCTGATATCGACTGTCAAGTGGTAAGCGCTAACGGGTTCAGTTCGCGCCAACGCGGACTACCATCGACTGGCGGCTTGTAAGGGGCGTTTCGTGATGGCGTTAAGCTGGAGACAAGCAGGATAAGTTGGGCGGCGCGTTCCCTGTTAAGATTTTCCATCTGTTTGGCATCCCGAAAACCCGCTTCAGCGATTTTGCCCCATGTGGCGCGCGACAGCGTTTCAAGCCGCCCGTTCGCGCCAAATTCCAGAGGAAGCAAAGAGTAACGTTTTGCAGTATCCTCCTCAACGATAACGCCATGCCCGTTGGGAAAGGAATAATGAGCCAACCATGGGGGCCCCCCCCGCAGACGCAAGAAGTGAGGAGCTGATCGCCATTCTCCGCGCTTTGTTTCCCGTGAATCCCATCGTTGCTAGTTTTTCAGACAGCGGAACGAAGGGTTGGTGTAAGGGAGCAAATCCCAGTCCTTCAGCCAAATGCCCATCAATTCTGGCAAGAATGGCGCTGACCTGATCTGCTGATAATACCGGACCTGCGGAAGTGGCGAACAGGTCAGAAGCGACGGAGGGGGAACCCTCTGCCCTTTGTATAGAAGTAACGCGCATGACTTGCCTCCTCTAATCAAAGAGAGCTAAGACAACAACACGTTACGATCATATCACAATTACGGGCCGACCGCTATGAGCATGCCAAAAAAGTCCTGCGATAAACAATATGCCTATCGCACCTGAAGAGTTGGCGAAGTTGTCATCGCGGAGCGCAGCGAGGCGAATGAATGGCAACAGCATTGCTCCATGCGTCGATTAGGAAGCCTTAATGCTGTTCAAGAACTCCTGAACTTCATTCCTTAATTTCTCCGCTTGCCCGGAAAGTTCTGCAGCAGCCGAAGCGACTTCTTCAGACGCTCCCTGCGACTCATGCGTCGCCTTGGTCACGATCTCGATGCTGGAACTGACCTCATGCGTGTTGGAGGAAACCTGATTGACATTCTTGGAGATTTCCTGAGTGGCCGCCGATTGTTGCGTGACGGCGCTCGAAATGCTTGCGGCCACCGCATTGATCTTCTCGACCGTCTGGCTGATCGCCTGTATGGCGCTAACCGCCGTACGGGTGACATCCTGCATCGAGCTGATATTTGCGGAAATCTCTTCCGTCGCTTTGGCGGTCTGCCCGGCCAGATTCTTGACTTCCGAAGCGACGACCGCAAACCCTTTGCCAGCTTCCCCGGCGCGGGCCGCCTCAATAGTTGCGTTAAGCGCCAGAAGATTGGTCTGGCCAGCGATATCGCTGATAAGCTTGACGACGTCGCCAATCTTGGCCGAGCTTTCCGCCAGACCCTGCACAGTCTTATTGGTTTCGCGGATTTGATCGACGGCCCCGACAATCAGATGGGTCGATTCGCCGACGCGGCGCGAAATTTCGCCGATGGAAGCTGTAAGTTCTTCGGCGGAAGATGCCACGGTCTGAACGCTGACGGATGTCTGGTTGCTGGCGTCCGCGACCGCCTTCGATTGTTCGTTTGTGCGCAAGGCTGTGTCGGAAAGGTTGTTGGCGCTGGCCTGCAACTCCGTCGAAGCGGAGGCAACCGTTTGCACAATATTGCCGATATGCGCTTCAAAGCTAGACGAAAGCTCCAGAAGCATCCGCTTTTTCTCTTCCGCAGCGGCTTCCTCTTCCTGCTCGCGTTCAATCTTCATGGCGTCCATAGTCAAGGCGTTTTCCTTAAACACTTGCACAGAAGAAGCGATCGAGCCGATTTCAGACTTGGAACCCGTGTAGGAAACCACGACGTTATAGTCGCAAGCGGCCAGTTTGCGCATGCACGTGGTCAAATCGGCAAGCGGCTTTGTGACGGTCCGCACGACAAAGAAGAAGAACAGCAGCGAGATCACGATACCGGCAAGCGAGGTCAGCAGAGCTTTTACTTGTTGGTCGTGATAGGCTCCGATGCGGTAATCAAGCAGTTTGTCCAGTTCGTCATACCCCTTCGAAAGGAAGGCATGCGCGGAACCCTGCGCACTGGACAGGGCGGCAAGGAAACTATCTTGGGTCACGGCCTTTCCAGTGGAAATGTCCTGCAGAAGATCAACCAAGACTTTGTTTTTGGCATCGTAATCGGCGCGCAGCTGGACGCCCTTTTCTTGATAGGAAGCGCTGACGCCATAGAAATTCTTGTCTTCCTTAAGCGAAGTGTCCATGTCGGCGTCAATGCGAGCGACGTCAGCCTCGCTCAACATGCGCGCGTATACCGCAGCCTCCGTGCGCTCGTCCTGCGTCATCGTGTGGCTGGCTTCAAGACGGGGAAGGAAGGTTGAGCCGATCACCGACAAGCGGTCGAGCGTTTGCGGCAGGGCCAGCAACGTCACATCCATCAGGTAGTAGCTGTCGAGATCGGGATCGAGAATCAAATTTGAAGTATCGCCGGAATGCCCTATGGCGCCGCGAATGTCGGCAATCGAAGAGGCAAGGCTCGCGTCATGATCGCCTTTGGCATCAGTCGCCAGAGTTTTGGCCAGCGATTGCCATTTACCTGACATGGTCTCGAACTTTAGGTTTTCGCGCCCCCGGCTTTTGAGCCCGTCATCGGTGAATTGCAAATCCTCTGTTAGGTCTTTCTGAATGCGCCTAAGGGAATCCATCTTCGTCGCAAGGCTATCAAGTAAGCCGCTGATAGTTTTCGCGTCGCCGCGCGCGGCGCGCTCTTTGGTCAGCTCAACGCGAAGCAAGCCCATGTGATTCAGAATATCAGCCGCCGGACGCTGATAAGTATTTCCCTTCTTTTCCTGTTCTGCAAACGTGATATTCGCGCCGATGCTGGTGCTGGCGCCGTACATCGCGTGGCCAAGAGTGGCCATAAAAAGAGCGACGCTGAGCAGCATGCGCGTGCGGATCGACAGATTGTTCAGGAACTGATTCATTTAAACACCTCAGGAAGCGCGTCAGGCACCAATAACTTTAGGAAAAGGTCACCGAGAACGATAACCAGAGAGACTAGTTAGGCGGAGTGGAAGGGTGTAGGCGCGGGCATAAAAAAGAAAGGGGACAAGGCTGCGAAAAACTCAGCAAATCACATATATGCCGCAACAAACCGGCTTTTGTGACCAGCGAAGGCAATCTGGACCAATGGCCCCCGTTTCTTAAATAACTACCACCCGAATGGTTACGTATGTATTAATGCCGGAGGGCTGTTGTTATGAAAGCGGCCAGCCCCTCGCGCCAAGTTATATGACAAGCGCTTCGGCTCCGGAGTTGCGTCATTGCGCGGCGTCTGCTATGGGGAGGCGGGTTTTTGTAACTCTCGGACCGCAAGGGCCACCATTGCGAGGAGCCTTAAGGCGACTTGGGCGACCCGGAATCGTACAGGATAGCGCTTGCGACTCTGAATCGCTACGCTGCGCCCACGATGACGGCCCTTGCAAAAAGAGGCTTGGCAGTTACGTTGACAGAAGACGAAGGCCGGGACCTTCTCTGCCTATCAATGCTGGATAAGGCAGGTCGGTACCACGTATTAACGCATTCGCAGAGTTTGGATCGCACGTGACGGAACACTCTCAAGCCTCAAAGGTCGCAGGCCCCGCCGCAGAACTGGCGCGGCGCTATGCCGCCGCGCTTTACGCGCTCGCGGCTGATCGCAGCTTGCGCGATGCCATTGCCGAAGATTTGCGCCAGTTGCGCGCGCAGGCCGTCAGCGATCCGCTCTTCCGCTGCCTCGCCGAACACCCGCGCCTTTCGACCAAACAGATGGTCTCGGCGATTTCAAAGATCGCGCAAATCCTGAACGTAAACCCATTGACCACCAGATTTCTCAACGTTCTGGCGCAGCATCGTCGTCTTGCCATTCTTGACGGCGTAATCGAAGCATATTTGAACCGCCTGACAGCCGAAAAGGGCGAGCGCGTAGCCGTGGTGACATCGGCGCAAGCCATGACCCCCGAACAGCAAGACAAATTAGTGGCGGTTCTGGCCAGACAAATTGAGAAGGGAACGATCAGTCTGTCGACCAGCGTCGATCCGGCGCTTCTGGGCGGTCTGACGGTCAAACTAGGCCCCAACTTTATCGACGCTTCCGTAAAGGGCTGTTTGGCCCGTCTGGAACGTGTTCTGAAATCACCCGTGACACAAAAAGGAGCAGCCTGATATGGAAATTCGCGTGTCGGAAATTTCGTCCGTCATTCAAAAGGAAATTGGCGGATTTGACGCAAGTGCGGACGTGGCCGAAACTGGCTGGGTTCTGACGGTCAGCGACGGCGTCGCGCGCGTGTACGGCATCGAAAATGTCCGCGCGGGCGAAATGGTGGAGTTTGAAAACGGCGTGCGCGGTATGGCGCTGAATCTTGAAGCCGACAATGTCGGCGTCGTGATCTTCGGCGATGACCGCACGATCCGTGAGGGCGACCGCGTCAAGCGCGTGGGCGCCATCGTTGAGGTCCCCGTCGGCAAGGGGCTTCTGGGCCGCGTCGTGGACGCGCTCGGCAACCCTATCGACGGCAAGGGTCCCCTTAAAAACGTCACGATGAAGCGCGTGGAAGTGAAGGCCCCCGGCATTGTTCCGCGCCAGTCGGTGAATGAGCCGATGCAGACGGGACTGAAAGCCATCGATTCGCTGGTTCCCATCGGACGTGGTCAGCGCGAACTAATCATCGGCGACCGCCAGACCGGTAAGACCGCCGTCGCGCTCGACGCCTTCATCAACCAGAAGAATGTGAACAAAGGCAGCGACGAGAAGAAAAAGCTCTATTGCATCTACGTCGCCATCGGCCAGAAGCGTTCGACCGTCGCGCAGATTGTCAAAACGCTCGAAGATGCAGGCGCGATGGAATATTCGATCGTCGTTGCCGCGACGGCTTCGGAACCCGCGCCGCTGCAGTTTCTGGCGCCCTACACTGGCTGCGCGATGGGCGAATTCTTCCGCGACAACGCCATGCATGCGCTGATCGTCTATGACGACCTTTCCAAGCAGGCGGTGGCCTATCGCCAGATGTCCCTGCTGCTGCGCCGCCCCCCCGGACGCGAAGCCTATCCCGGCGACGTGTTCTATCTACACTCCCGTTTGCTCGAACGCGCTGCCAAGCTTAATGATAAGCTCGGCGGAGGCTCGCTGACCGCCCTCCCCATCATCGAAACGCAGGCGGGTGACGTGTCGGCCTATATCCCGACTAACGTGATTTCGATCACGGACGGCCAGATATTCCTCGAAACTGGGCTGTTCTATAAGGGCGTGCGCCCGGCCATCAATGTTGGTCTGTCGGTCAGCCGTGTCGGTTCCGCCGCGCAGATCAAGGCGATGAAGCAGGTTGCCGGTTCGATCAAGCTTGAACTTGCTCAATTCCGCGAAATGGAAGCCTTCTCGCAATTTGCTTCCGACCTCGACGCCACGACTCAGAAGCTCCTGAGCCGGGGCCGCCGCTTGACGGAACTCCTGAAACAGCCTCAATATGCGCCGCTCGCGATTGAGGAACAGGTTTGCGTAATCTACGCAGGCGTGAAGGGCTATCTGGATAAGGTCAAGATCGACGACGTATTGCGTTACGAGCAAGGACTGCTTGACAAGCTGCGCGCGTCTTCGGGGTTGCCGATCCTATCCGCTATCCGCGACGACAAGCAGATTAAGCCTGAAACGGAACAAAAGCTCAAAACGCTTCTGGAATCATGGGGTGCTGGTTTCGCTGCGTAATGGATCTTCTAAGGCTAGAACGAAAAGAGCGTTCTGATTAACGGAACGCTCTTTTTTTTTAACCGCCCGATCCTGCGCAACCGACCTTAAGGCCTGTATGTATAAATCAGTTTCCGCATCGCGGCATCTTCGAAGAACTCGACGGAATCAAGGTGGGCCTCAAGTCGAGCGCTCGGCCCCTCATGCTTGTCTTTCTGAGTGTAATAGTACCCTTGGTCGCCGTCGGAAGTTCGATGGAATTTTTCGACATAAATAACGCGCAGGTTAAACCGAGCTTTGACGATGCGGCTCGGATTGTTATCCCTGTCCATTAATTCCAGCAGCATTTCCGAGTCCTTCTGCGACAGCGGCAGACCGGGAATATAGACGGCGGCATCAAGCACGGCGCGAAACACGGAGGGAATAAAGGCGATGTGACGACCGCCGACGCAGGCTTTGGCAGAAGCTTGAAACAGAACAAAAGAGTTGACGTTGTATATTTTCGACTTTTCCGTGAACCGGAACAGCTTGTTTTTGAAATCATAGCGTCCGAGTTGTAGCTCAACGTCATAAGCATAGGAGGTAGGATAAGTCATGCTGAACTGGCCGATCGAGGTTTTCACGGCCTGCAGGACCTTATGCCAGCGAAAATCGTCGCGATAAAACTGCTCGTACATTTCGCATTCGGTGACAATGGCGTATTCTTCCAACAGTTTTTCGTCCGAAAAGTCAAAGGCGTTGAATCGCGCCAGAACGCGCACCATGCTAGGCCACGACGGTTTGGCATATTCGTCGGCCCTCGCAGCTTGAGGCAGGCAAAGACAACCGAACAGCATCAAAGAAATAACAACCGAACGCATAAGCCCACGCATCATGAACCCCTCAGCATCGTCATCAAGAAAGACCAACAGAATATAGCGCTTCTATGGCCGCTTGCGCAATTTTGCGCATGACGCTGGGCAGCGCTTCTTGCGCAAGGTGTTGCGGCGCGACCCACTTGCAATGGTAAGGCGGCTTGCAAGGCGCGGAAAGGCGCCCGACCGCTATGGCAATTTCAAGATCGAAATGCGTAAAAACATGTTTCACCTTGGGCTTAATCTCGTGCCAGATCACGCCTTGCGGCCCCGGCGCTTCGCTAAGGACATGCGCCAGTTCCGGAAAACCGCCCTCGCGCCACGGACTGGAAGGAACCTCCATCATACCCCCAAGCAACCCCTCGTCCGGCCTTTTCCGTAACAGCAAGGCCCCATCCGGCGAGAACAAGGCAAAAGCCATTCCCCGCCGCAAGGGTTTGCCCCCCGCTTTGACAGCCTTGCGCGGATAACGCTCCGGTTGGCCTTGCGCTGCGGCGCGGCAAGCGTCGTGCCATGGGCAAATTCCACAATCGGGGCTGCGCGGCGTGCAGACGGTCGCGCCTAAATCCATCAACGCCTGCGCGTAATCTCCGCATCGCGATTCTGGCAACAAGGCATCGGCAAGCTTCCTCACCGCGCTTTTGGCCTTAGGAAAAGGAAAAATCTCCTCAAGAGCGTAAACTCTTGCCATCACGCGCTCGACATTGCCGTCCACCGCGCTAGCCCTTGCGTCGAAGGCAATCGCTGCGATGGCCCCAGCCGTATAGGGGCCGATTCCCGGCAACAAGCGCAGAACCGCTGCGCCGCGCGGGAACGCGCCGCCATGCTCATGGCTCACGGCCTTAGCGCAGGCATGGAGAAGCCGCGCCCTGCGGTAATAACCAAGCCCTGCCCAGCCGCGCAAAACCTCCTCAAGCGGCGCAGCGGCTATATCCTGCACGGTCGGCCAACGCGCGACGAACGCTTCGAAATACGGCCCCGCCGCCGCGACGGTCGTTTGTTGCAACATGATTTCCGACAGCCACACGCGATACGGATCCGGCGTTTCTCCCGGTTCAGTCCGCCAAGGCAGGCGGCGACGATGCAGGTCGTACCAGTCGAGCAGCGTGGCGGGATCAGGCGCCGCAAGCGCCAGCCCTCTCTGCCTTTTGACTTTCCCGCAACGAACCTTCACACTGCGAACCATGTTCACCCCGCCACCTATCTCTCGCGCCATCAACCGGGTCGCCAGTAAAACCATCGGCAAGGACTGGAACCTTTACGCCGCGCTGCTTGAGCATTGGTCCAACATTGTCGGCGAGTCCATTGCGCGCGTTGCCACCCCTGTCAAAATCACCTTCCCCTATCAACCCAACGAGCCGCAACGGCGCGGCGGAACCCTTTGCGTGCGCTTGCCGCGCGGCCTTACGATGGAATTCACCTTCAAAAGCGCCATCATCCAGCAAAGAATTAACGCCTATTTCGGCTATGAAGCCATTGCGAAAATTGCCTTCGAACCGGTCTTCGGCGCCTCGCCCCTAACCGCCAAAATTCTTCCCCCGCCCGACCCGGAAAAGTTGGCCGATTTGCGCATGCAAACCAAAGACATCGCCAGCGAGGACGTTCGCGCCGCGCTGGAATCCCTTGGCGCAACCCTGCTGGCCGCCGAAAAGGTTAAAGGTTAACGCCTTGCGTAGCAGCAAGCGCGGCGTAATCCCCTCCTCTCGTGGGGAGGATTAGGGAGGGGGCAAGCCGAACGGGCAGTGTCTGAAGAATTTGCCCGTGACTTTCCCCTCGACTCGCCCCCGCCCAAAATGCTAACAACGCCCCACGATGAGGGTGTGGAAGGCTGTTCCTCGAACCAAAAGCCTTGAGGAAGCCGCACCACGGCCCGTAGAACGTAGCCCTGCGCCGCGCTCTATCTGGAAAGGCGATTTTCCCTTCGGCGCATAAAGTTGTCAGTCCTTCGGCCTACCTCGCGGAAGGAGAGACTGACTCGTTGGTTTTCGTGCCCTGCAAATGGGCGCGAGCGAAATGCCTTGCGACCCATCGCAGGTCCACAAGGCAAACTTAAAGGAGATTACAGCTATGGCAAAAGAAATAGTCGGCCTCATCAAGCTGCAGATCCCCGCCGGAGCGGCGAATCCGTCTCCGCCGGTCGGCCCTGCGCTTGGTCAACGCGGCCTCAACATCATGGAATTCTGCAAGCAGTTCAATGCCAAGACCCAAGGCATGGAAAAAGGCACGCCGATCCCGGTGGTCATCACCGCATTTTCGGATCGTAGCTTCACCTTCATCACGAAGATGCCGCCCAACACCTTCTTCATCAAGAAGGCGGCGAAGCTGGACAAGGGCTCGAAGACGCCCGGCGCCACGTCGGTTGGCACGATCACGATGGCGCAGCTCCGCGACATCGCGAAGCAAAAGATGGTGGACATGAACGCCAATGACGTCGAAGCGGCGGCAAGCATGCTAGCCGGATCAGCCCGTTCGATGGGCCTCAAGGTAGTGGAGTAACCCCATGGCACATGGCAAAAAATACAGGAAAATCGTCAAGAACGTGGACGCCGCCAAGGCGTACGCGCTGCCAGAAGCGATTGCGCTCGTGCGCAAGAACGCGACCGAATCCGCGCGTAAATTCGTGGAATCGTTCGAAATCGCCATCAACCTCGGCATTGACACCAAACTGTCGGACCAGCAGGTTCGCGGCATGGTTCAGCTTCCGCACGGAACCGGCAAAACAATTCGCGTAGCGGTTTTCGCCAAAGGCGAAAAAGCCGACGATGCGAAAAAAGCCGGGGCCGACATCGTCGGTGGCGACGATCTGGCCGAAAAGATCACAGCTGGCTTCTCGGACTTCGACCGCGTGATCGCGACCCCGGACATGATGGGCATCGTTGGTAAGCTCGGCAAAGTTCTGGGTCCTCGCGGCCTCATGCCGAACCCCAAGCTCGGCACGGTGACGCCGAACGTGGTGGAAGCAGTTAAGGCGGCCAAGGCAGGCTCGATCGAATTCCGCGCCGAAAAGGCCGGGATCGTGCAGGCTGGGATCGGCAAGATCAACTTCGACGAGAAAGCGTTGCTAGAAAACGCCCGCGCCTTCATCAGCGCAATCGTCAAGGCACGCCCAACGGGTATCAAGGGAACCTACGTCAACCGCGTCACCGTCTCCTCGACGATGGGGCCGGGCGTCAAGGTTGACCTCTCGACCCTCAGCGGCGAAGGCTAATCTCGCCATAGGGCAAAAAAGTCACAACGCGCAGAGGAGTTTCCCTCCCCTGCGCGTTCTTTTTTAGCGGAATTGACGGAAGAAAGCATAAGGATTAATATATAAGGCAACAATGTGAATTATATTCATTCCACTTTGCGATGGAGGGTATATGCAAGATAATACTAACGACGATGGCGAAGAAGCAGCATCCAAGGCAGCGCAACAAGTACAGAAAATAACAGCTGCGATTGATAGCGGCAATGAAGCGCGACAGCATCTGTTACAGGCGATGAAAAGGGATAAAGCCAGGCCGGATGATCTGACGCCGAAATAAAAGAAACGATTGATAATTGTCATCTTGCGCGGGAACCTCGTTCCCGCGCTTTTTTGTTACTCTTGCGGAGACACAATCAGATATTTTCCGCGATGAGCCATATGGACTGCCATTCCGGTGACGGCCCCTTCCGCCGCGCCTGTCTCCATAATGGCTTGGAAGTTACCTGTTTTTTTATGCTAGCCTACAGAGATGTGCGTTGATATTGCAGGACAAATTAGCCTCCAGCGTCATTCCGGCGCAAGCCGGAATCCAGCTTGCGAGCGGCAGCGAGAGGAATAAATCGAATTTACGGCCTACGATTGTGAGCGCGATTGAGAGTCTTTCGCGCCGCAGACGCGGCGCAGCTGGATTCCGGCTTTTCGCCGGAATGACACTTTCGGCCAAGATTAGTTTTGTTATCAAACAATGCGTTAGCGTGTAGGGTAGCGTGCCTGTTTCTTATGTATCTGGTTAGCTCCGCCGCAACGACGCCAGCTATTGAACAGCCGTGAGTGTAGCGATATGACAGAGCTATCATGCAACTAGAAATAAAACAGCTAGAGATTGATCATCGCGAAATAACTTTTTATCGCCTCAAAGACCTCATCGCGATAGATCAGAACGCTCAAGAAAAAGGACGATACGTCTCTTGGCATCTTCTTGAAGGCGATTGGGACCAAATTCGCAAGCTCCCCAAGGCCATTGTCGAGAACCAAGGAACGTGGTGCGCGGTCGTAAAAGTCGGAAAATATCTTGCATTCGTCCAGACAATCCCTGAAGTGGAGAATGACGATTGCGACTACGACCTGACATTCGACTTCTTGCGCATAACGATCGCAAAAGCATCAAAACTAAACCAACATTATAATGCGTGTTATCCACAAATCTTGCAGCCGGGAAAACGGGCCAAACTCGAAGCGCGATGTGATTTTTCGCCAGAAGATATGAACGGAATGATAACGACAGGGCGTCTGGCAAACATTCTGGAAGCTTTACAACGCGATAGCTGGCGCAAATTACGCAGTGGACGTCCCAATCGCGATGATCAAGACACGCTCTGTGACGAGGCCAGAGGAGTCGCCGCGCTGGAGCGCACAGGAAAATTGCCCCGTCACCGACTGACGCGCAGCATGCGGGCGCGCTGGACACAGCCTAGCGAGTTAACCTCCTAACTCAATCGCCTTTCCCGAAGATTGACATTTTCCCGAACAGCCCGTCTTGTCTGATCGTGATCATGAATAGAAAGGCTTCGCCGCCATGGCTGGTTCAAAGAAAGGCAAACCTGTAGCCTCCCCCCTCCCCCCCCTCGCGATGTCCCCGGACGAGGCGAAAGCCGAGATGGCGCGTCTGGCCGCCGAAATCGCGCATCATGACAAACTGTATCACGAGCAAGACACGCCAGAAATCTCTGACGCTGAATATGATGCCCTGCGGAACCGTTATCGCGAGCTTCACGCTGTCTTCCCGCAGCTCGCGCCCGCAGACGATCCAGAAAAGCGCGTAGGCGCGGCCCCCGCCGCAGGTTTTTCCAAAGTCGCGCACGATATGCCGATGCTCTCGCTTGGCAATGCCTTCACGCAAGGCGACGTGGAGGATTTCGTCACGCGCATTCGCCGATTCCTTCAGCTTCCCGACGACGCCGAACCCGATTTCATGGCGGAACTCAAGATCGACGGGCTTTCGGCCTCCCTACGCTACGAAAGCGGCAAGCTCACCCGCGCCGCCACGCGCGGCGACGGGACGACAGGCGAAGACATTACAGCGAATGTCCGCACGATCAAAACTGTCCCCCAGACGCTTAATCCCCCCTTCCCCGCCGCTATCGAAGTGCGCGGCGAGATTTACTTGAACCGCGACGAGTTTCTGAAGCTCAACGAGCGCCGCGAGGCCGAAGGCGAACCTGCCTTCGCCAACCCTCGCAATGCCGCAGCAGGCAGCGTGCGCCAGCTTGACCCTGCCGTCTCCGCGAGCCGACCTCTCCGCTTCTTCGCCTACGCCGTCGCCGAACGGGAAGACTCCAAGCAGGGCTGGTCAACCCAGCAGGAATTGCGCAAACAGCTTGAAGGCTGGGGCTTTACGCTCAACGAGCCTTCCCGCCTTTGCCATGGCGCCTCCGCGCTAATGGACTATTTCCGCGCGATGGAGGCCGAACGCCACGCCCTGCCCTTCGACATCGACGGCGTCGTGTACAAGATCGACCGCCGCGACTGGCAGGAACGTCTGGGTTTCGTCAGCCGCGCCCCGCGTTGGGCCATCGCGCATAAATTCGCGCCGGAGCAAGCGACGACGAAGCTTGTGCGCATCGTCATACAGGTAGGCCGCACAGGCGCGCTAACCCCCGTAGCAGAGCTGGAGCCCGTCACCGTCGGCGGCGTCGTGGTCAGCCGCGCCACCCTGCACAACGAGGACGAAATCGAGCGCAAAGACATCCGCGAAGGCGACATCGTGACGGTGCAACGCGCGGGCGACGTGATTCCGCAAATCACGGGAGTAGACGCGAACCGCCGCGCGAAAGACTCGCGCAAGTTTGTTTTTCCCGACACCTGCCCTGAATGCGGCTCGAAAACCCTCCGCGAAGACGGCATGGCGGTGCGCCGCTGCGAAGGCGGTCTTATCTGCCCCGCGCAGGCCGTTGAGCGCTTGCGCCATTTCGTTAGCCGTGACGCGCTGAACATCGAGGGTTTAGGCGACCAGCGCATCGAGGAGCTTTGGCGCGACAAGCTGATCCAGACCCCAGCCGACTTGTTCCGCCTCAAAAGCCACCGCGCCGACTTGATCGAGCGTGAAGGCTGGGGCGAGAAATCCACCGACAAGCTTCTGGCGGCCATCGAAGCGCGGCGCAGCGTCAGGCTTGACCGCTTCATCTTCGCGCTCGGCATCCTGCATATCGGCGAGGCGACCGCGAAACTGCTGGCGAAACACTATGGCAGCCGCGACCGCTGGGAAAACGCGATGTTGGCTGCGCGAGAAGAGGATTCGGAAGCATGGAACGAACTTGTCGGAATCGAGCAGATAGGCCCCCTCGTCGCCCGCGCCATCACCGGATTTTTCTGTGAAAAGCATAACCTTGACGTTCTGAAAGACCTCGCCGGGGAAATGGCCGTGGAAGGCTACGTCGCGCCCGCGCTGGGCCGCGCCACCCCGCTGGCGGGCAAAACCATCGTCTTCACCGGAACCATGTCCTCCATGGGTCGCAGCGAAGCTAAGGCCAAAGCGGAATCCCTTGGCGCGATCGTCAGCGGCTCCGTCTCCTCCAAAACGGATTACGTCGTTGTTGGGGAGGACGCAGGGAGTAAGGCAGCCAAAGCCCGCGAATTAGGCGTCAAAATCTTAAGCGAAGAGGAGTGGATTAAACTCGCAAGCGCATAACGCTTGGTCATAACGCAACAGATTAGACCTCTTGCATACCATATAAAAAAAGGACACCCTTCTTCGCGGATGTGACGCCGAGATTCATGGATAATTGCGCCGAAATCCTGTCATGCCCGCGCAGGCGGGCATCCCATGTTCTAAACTTTTACAGTTATGCAAGAGGTCTATTGAGCGCAATCGCCAGGCAAGGACCGCATGGCCGCAACTTTCTTCCAAACCGACAGAAAATCGTCGCGCATCGACTCTTCCCAGGTTACAACATTCTCTTCGGCGTATTGCCGGGCCATGGCGCGTAAACGCGGGAGTAGTTGCCGCTGTTTGGCGGCGCTTTCCAAGGCCTGAGCCCACGCGTCGGCGCCGGACGCAATTTCTATAAGCGCGTCGCCAGCCTTAACGAGCTCAGCAATGCCACTTTTCTCCGATACGAGGGCGGGCAGTCCCGCTGCCAACGCCTCGATGGCTACAAGACTGCGGATTTCAACCTCGGACGGGAAAGCGAGCGCATCGCTGCTGGCCATCATCCGCGCCAAGGACTTCTTTTCGACAAATCCGGCGAGCGTGACATGGTCGCCCAGCCTGCTTTTCATATCCTGCGCGGCGGGACCGACGCCCGCTGCGATAAGATGGACCGGAACATCATGCGCAATCGCGCGTTCTACGGCTTCGATCAGCGTATAGACGTTTTTTCCGATATCGAGTCTCCCCGCGAACAGCGCAAGAAACTGCCCGGGCGGAATCCCGAACTCGGCCTCGAGGCCAGATCTGTCGGCCTTGTCCGGGTGAAACAAAACCTTGTCCGCCACAGGCTTCAGCTCATGAAGACGGTCGTTTCCCATAACCTCGCGGACTATGGCGGCATCCTCAGGGCGAATAAGCAAAGCCTCAGCGCAACAGGCTAAATGCGCGCGCAAACGTCTGAGCATTTTCTGTTCCTGCATTTCAGGCAGACGGCAGGTGGTGATCAAAAAGCGGGAAAGCCGCGAAGATCGACCGCACAGGCTGTTGATGGCGTTGGCTGTGAAGATCCGAGCATAAGAAGGCGTATCGGTGTGGAAAGAGGTCACAAGCGGAATGCCAAACTTTTTTGACACGCGCTCCGCTGTCCTTGCATAGGCGAAATAGGCGTCTGTCGTATGGATAACGTCGAAGTCGCAAAGCGCGGAGGCTAGCGAGGGATGATACGGGGCAAGGTCAGTATGATCCGGGATATAGGGCAGGAACGGTAGTTGCTTTGTGCTGAAAACAGGCGGCAGTTGCCGCAGGCGGACATGGGGAGATAGCGTTTCCGTTCCCGGCGGCCCGGAGAAAAAGATCGTCATATCGACAGGCAGCGCCGAAGCGGCGACGGCAGAAGCGCGGCTTTCCCACCCCTTCACATGTCCTCCCGACAACGAGCTTCTTGGCAAATCGACAAGAACTGCGACCTTGATGCGTCGGGAAGCGTCATCGCCTGAAGAGGAAGTCGAAACCATGTGATGCGACAGGATAACCGGAAAGCCAAAGGACCGCGAACGCCATAAATTCAGAAGCTTCGCGAGTCTGGAACAAAACGCAGTCTCAGCGAATCGCAACCCCGCCACAGGCGCTCACATGACGAGCATAAATAGAGGCAAACAAGCGCAGAAGTCAAACCAGCATGTCACGGGTTGTCTGAGCCGCAGGGGACAAGGGCCCCGCTCCGGCAGCAGGCGTGGTCGTCGGCACCGAAGCGCGTTTACCGGTCGAAAGCGGCTTAATGTTCATCGGCGGCTCGTTGTTCTCGTCGCGCGTGATTTTTTCACCGCGCAGCAACGCCTGAACTTCGTCGCCCGACAAAGTCTCGTATTCGAGCAACGCCTTTGCGATGAGATGCAGATCAGCGTTCTTGTCCGTCAGAATGCGCCGTGCCGTTGTCTCGCCTTCGTCGATCAGGCGCCGCACTTCTTCGTCAATCAGACGCGCGGTCTCTTCGGAAACATTCTGCTGTTGGGCGACCGAGTGGCCAAGAAATATCTCCTGCTCGTTCGCATTATAGCGCACGCGGCCTAAGCGGTCTGACATGCCGAACTCGGTGACCATGCGCCGCGCGAGACTCGTTGCCTGCTGAATATCGCTGGAAGCTCCGGTGGTGACGTTCTCTTTTCCGAAAATCAGTTCCTCCGCGATGCGCCCGCCGAACATCATCGAAATCTTGGATGTCAACTCGGTGACCGTAAGGCCGTACTTGTCGCGCTCCGGTAGGTTCATGGTAAGGCCCAAAGCCCGCCCGCGCGGAATAATCGTCACCTTGTGCAGGGGATCGCTTTGCGGCACGTTAAGCCCGACGATCGCATGCCCCGCCTCATGATAAGCGGTAAGCTTCTTCTCGTCGTCTGTCATCGCCATGGAACGGCGCTCGGCCCCCATCATCACCTTGTCTTTAGCGCGCTCGAATTCGATCATGCTGACGACGGACTTATCGGCCCTCGCTGCCATTAAAGCGGCCTCGTTGACGAGATTGGCAAGATCCGCGCCGGAGAACCCAGGCGTACCGCGCGCGATGACGCGGGCGTCCACATCGTTCGCAAGCGGTATCTTGCGCATATGAACCCTGAGAATCTTTTCGCGCCCCGCAATATCGGGATTTGGCACAACGACTTGACGGTCAAAACGACCCGGCCGCAGCAGCGCCGGATCAAGCACATCCGGGCGGTTCGTCGCCGCGATGAGAATCACGCCCTCGTTGGCCTCGAACCCGTCCATCTCGACCAGCAATTGATTGAGCGTCTGCTCGCGCTCGTCGTTGCCGCCCCCAAGCCCTGCGCCGCGATGACGCCCCACGGCGTCGATTTCGTCGATAAAGATAATGCAAGGCGCATGCTTCTTGCCTTGCTCGAACATGTCGCGCACACGGCTTGCGCCGACGCCGACGAACATCTCAACGAAGTCGGAACCGGAGATCGTAAAGAACGGCACGTTCGCCTCGCCCGCCACAGCGCGCGCGATCAGCGTTTTACCTGTTCCGGGGGGGCCGACCAGCAGCACGCCTTTCGGAATCTTGCCACCCAGCTTCTGGAATTTCTGCGGGTCTTTCAGGAAATCGACAACCTCCTGCAGCTCCTGCTTGGCTTCGTCCACGCCCGCTACATCTTCGAACACGACTTTCCCGGTCTTCTCCGTCAACATCCGCGCGCGCGAACGCCCGAAGCCCATCGCGCCCCCGCGCCCCCCGCCCCCTTGCATCTGGCGAATGAAGAACACCCAGACCGCCACCAGCAACAGCATTGGGAAAGAATTGATGATCAAACTCCACAACAGCGAATCATGCTCCTCTGGCTTCACATCGACTTTGATATTCTTGGCCAGGAGCCTGTCCGCGACATTGCTGTTTTCAGGCAGGATGCTAACAAATTCTGACTTGTTGGTTAAATGTCCTTTGGCGATCCGGCCCTGCAGCTCGACATCTGCGACGGTACCCTCGTTTACGCGGGTCATAAACTCGCTAAACGGTATAGGAGCTTGGCCGCTGATCGTGGCCGACCCCTGAAACATGTTGAACAGCATCGCCAGCATCAGGCAGATAACGATGATGAGAGCGATGTTTTTGACTGTATTGCCGTTCACAACGCGCGCCTTTCCATGGTCTGAAAGCCCTTAAAGTAAGGGGATATCTGAATAACCTACCTACGCCTCACCTGTGGCTGATTTATGACATATCCAGCCACCCACATCATATGAATATAGTCTCGAACGGCGCGATTTCAATTCCTGTGCGACCCTTTGGCAAGGCATCAAATTATTCCATCATAGCACCAATACAACTTTACTTAATTGTTACAGTGTGTTATCGGTATGTGAGTTAAGTGCGGATCGGTATATTTCCATCGTAATAGTTCAAAGTATTAAGTATATGACGATTGAACAGGAATTCACAACTGGATATGGCGATAAGCACTCGGGGCAATTCCCCCCGCCCACGTCGCGATCGCACGAGCAAACCCTCCGGTTACCTAAGCCTGAATCCGAGGTGAGATTAGGCAAGACAGAGTTATCCTCAGAGAAGGCGCTCGAACCTCTCAGCCGGAATCCATCCGAGCGCAAGGCCCAAATTTGGCAGGAAGCGCAAAGAATTTTCCCCAAAGATCGTGTCGCGGCGGACCTGCTCACGACGCAGGCGCTTCATGAATCGCACCCGCACCTCCAGAATATGAGCCAAACGGCAAAGGAGAAAAACAATTTACTGGGGATCCGGGGTAAAAAAGGTTATGCGGCCTTCCCAAGTTGGCAAGCCTCTATGGAATCTTATGCGCATATATTGGAAAGGAATTTCCCTCGCGCATTAGGGCAAGAGAGTTTCGAGAAAGCGGCTTGGGCCTTGCAGCATGGGCGTAATGGCCGTCGTTATGCGACTGACCCGCTCTATCAGCGCAAAATCAAAAAAATGTACCAAACGCAAGTCAAACCAATGAAGGATCGGTTCGCGGAACAAGAAAGTGATCCAGCATACAGCCGCCGCGCGAAAAATCGGCCCCCATCCCCAGAAGTCACGCAAAAAGGTCAGTACCATGTCCTGAAAGGAAAAAGCCCCATCCTTGGAGCGGAAAAACTGGCCGTTAACGAATGGGGTCAAGATTTCCCGATCAAGCAAATGCCTCGTGTTCAATCCCCCAAACCGCGCCGAATAAAGGGACCAGCCGAAGAGTTGTGAAGCCCCCCCGCGCCAAAGAAGCAACCCATTGATTAAGCGTGGTTTTCTGTATAACGCAGTGGTCGATTGTTCTTGCTGTCTTAACAAGGCATTAACCGCCCTCTGTTAGAATAAGATCATATTTTATTCAATTACTATTGAGCGATTGACGCGGATCGGTTTTCAATGTCCGATGAAAATAGCGAGAGACAGCAAAGCAAATCGTCAGACCATGCTTGGATGCGCGCAGTGTTTGCATCAGGCGGGGGCGGAGCCGGAGGATTCTTCCATAACGACCAAAGCCCTGCGTTATCAGCGGAAACGTCTCGTCAGCCTCTTTCCCCTCCACCGCCAACGGCCCCATCGGGACGCCCGCGCGACTACAACGCGATGAAAGCGGATTCTGCGCAGAATCAATCTCAGCAAAGCATGCCGCTTCAGCCATCCGCCAAAGAGGAAAACTATGTCGGCAAGAATCCGGCTTTCGACCCCCAGAAACTGGCAAGTGCCGTATGGAGCAGGGCTCACGACACATCAACGCATATGTGCGCCAAGTATGTCCGTCAAGGCTTTCAGTCCGTTGGGTTCAATATGAGCGGCCATCCCGGCACAGCAGGCGAGTATGCGTCGACAGGGTTTCTGGCTCAAAAGGGGTTTGTGCCAATCGCCGGTGGTCGTGGCGATAATTTTGGTCAACAAAATCAGGAATATAAACCACAGATGGGCGACGTTGCGGTGATGCAGCGTGGCCAAGAAGCTGGACATATAGCGGTCTATTGCGGATCGGGACCAAATGGCCAGCCGAAATGGGCTTCAGATTTTAAGCAGAAAGACATGCTGGGTGGCCCAAAATTCCGCACGAACGCATGCAAAGTCACAGTCTATCGCCACAACTCGTTGATCAATCCTGCCCCCAGCAAGGTTCAGGAAATGTCACAAAAGATCGGGGTTGAGCCGCCGCGAGCTACCCAAATTCCCTCCATGGGCGCGAACATATAAACGATTATCTCGCGGATGCGCTTTGCCGTAACGGCGTATCGCCCAAATCGAACAAGTCATGTGCGGTCGCCTTGGGGTCGCGGTGGCGATCCGAAGGGATAATCACATCCGCCATGCGTTCGTAAAGCCGCGCGCGCGAGGACAATAGCTGCGGATAACAGCGCTCCAAAGCATCTTCCAGAGTCTCGCCGCGCGCGCAGGCATAAGTATCGCTCCAGATCACAGGCTTGGGCCTCGCAAGATAATCGGCGAAAAGCTGAGAAACATGTTGGGAAGACGCTGCGATATAAACCACCTGTGTCAGCGACTTCAGTTCATGCGCGACGTCGTCCCCGGCGTAAATGACGCTTCCCGTTGTGTCGATCACATAAGGCGGCTCGTGCGGATCGGCTTTGCGGAGCGTCGCGATGGCATCGAGCATCACCGCGCGTTCGACCTCGACATAGCGCTTGCTTGCCTGCGCATAGCGCGCCTCATAAGGCTGCCCCATCCACCGGGCGACGTCGTGAATGCCTTGATAGCCGAGCTCTGACAGCTCCTGCCCCAACCATTTCTCGATCAGGGTGTCGCAGTCGATGCGGCGGAATCCAGCCTCAGCTTCCAGCCGTTTCGACCAATACGACTTCCCTATATTCGACATGCCGATCAGCGTGATATGCATCGGACCCCTTTCGTCCCCGAACGGTTGCGACGAACGAATACAGTTGTCGGATGAATTAAACAAGAGCAGATTCCTGAAGTTTCACGGGAATCTGTATAAAAAGGACAGGATGGCTTCATGCTGGCCTGATTTTAGGTAAGGACTTTGTCAATACTGGCCATGGGGACAATCCTGTCCCTCAACTCCGAAATGATCGGGAAGACGCCTGCGTTGAGCTACAACCCATTGACGCAAAAGCTCTTACGAAAAAAAAGAGCGCGATTCCGCTCTTTTCACGTCCCCCGCCTTGTCTAGGCCAGAACTCTGCCTATATAAGAGCCAACAAGGCATGAAAGTGCCAAGGGCTAAGGATGGAAAGGAATAAGGACAATGGCGAAAGTTATCGGTATAGACCTCGGAACCACCAATTCTTGCGTGGCCATCACGGAAGGCGGGCAGGCGAAAGTTATCCCCAACGCGGAAGGCGCCAACACCACGCCGTCGATCTTTGCCATAACGAATACTGACGAACGGTTGGTCGGCCAGTCCGCCAAGCGTCAGGCCGTAACCAACTACACGAACACCATCTTTGCGGTGAAACGTCTGATTGGGCGCCGCTATGACGATCCAATGGTCCAGAAAGACATCGGCCTTATGCCTTATAAGATCGTGCGCGCAAGCAACGGCGACGCTTGGGTCGAAATCCGTAACAAGGCCTACAGCCCCTCAGAAATTTCGGCCTTCATCCTCATGCGTATGAAGGAGACGGCGGAAGCCTATCTCGGCGAGAAAGTTACGCAGGCCGTCATAACGGTTCCCGCTTACTTCAACGACAGTCAGCGTCAGGCCACGCGCGACGCGGGCAAGATCGCGGGCCTCGAAGTTTTGCGCATCATCAACGAACCCACGGCTGCGGCCCTCGCCTACGGCGTCGAGAAAAAGAAAACAGGAACCGTCGCCGTCTATGACTTGGGTGGCGGCACGTTCGATATCTCCATTCTCGAAATCACGCCGGAAGGCACCTTCGAGGTGCAATCCACCAACGGAGACACTTTCCTTGGCGGCGAAGACTTCGACTCGCGCATCATGGATTTCCTCTGCGACGAATTCAAACGCGAACAAGGCGTTGATCTGCGTAAGGACCGTCTGGCTTTGCAACGCCTGAAAGAAGCTGCGGAAAAGGCTAAGATCGAGCTGTCCTCTGCGATGCAAACGGAAGTGAACCTTCCCTACATTACAGCGGATGCCAGTGGACCGAAGCATCTCAGCATCACGATGACCAGAGCCAAGCTTGAAACCCTTGTGGAAGAACTAGTGCAAAGAACCATCGAACCTTGCCGCAAAGCGATGTCGGACGCGAATGTTCAGGCTTCCGATATTGACGAGATCGTGCTCGTCGGCGGCATGACGCGCATGCCGCGCATCGTCGACGTGGTCAAGCAGTTCTTCGGGCGCGAACCTCATCGTGGGGTCAACCCAGATGAAGTGGTGGCCGTAGGCGCCGCAATCGAGGGCGCTGTCCTGAAAGGCGAAGTCAAGGACGTTCTGCTGCTCGACGTGACGCCGCTATCGCTTGGCATCGAAACCAAGGGCGGCGTGTTCGACCGCTTGATCGAGCGTAATTCCGCCATCCCGACCAAGCAGAACAAGGTCTACACGACGGCGGAAGACAACCAGAACGCCGTGACCATCCGCGTGTTTCAGGGCGAACGCGAACTCGTTGGAGACAACAAGTTCCTCGGTCAGTTCGACTTGATCGGCATTCCCCCCGCGCCAAGCGGCGTTCCGCAAATCGAAGTGACCTTCGACATCGACGCCAACGGCATCGTAAGCGTCACGGCGCGCGACAAGGCGACCAACAAGGAGCAGCAAATTCGCATCCAGCCTTCGGGTGGCCTGTCGGACGCCGATATCCAACGCATGATCAAGGAAGCGGAATCCAACGCGACCGAAGACAAGAAGCGCCGCGAAGCCATTGATGTGCGCAATCACGCCGATAGCCTCCTGCACTCCACGGAAAAGTCGCTGAAGGACGCAGGCGACAAACTCTCGCCAGATGAAAAGTCTCAGGTCGAAAGCGCCATAGTCGACCTGAAAGCGGTTCTGGAATCCGGGGACGCCGCGTTGATTAAGGGCAAAACCGACGCGCTGGGACAATCGGCCATGCGCATCGGCGAAGCGCTCTATCGCAACCAGCAAGGCGCGGCGGCTTCCGCCAACGCCACAGCTGGAGCTTCGACGGGAGGAGCCGCAGGCGGCGCTTCGCAAGCCGATCCCAACGTCGTCGATGCCGAATTCAGCGAGGTCAAGGACGAGAAGAAGTAACGTAACGTCCTCTTCAGCTACTACCGAACGATCAAGGTATGACGCGCATGGCTAAGGCCGACTATTACGAAACGCTGGAGCTTGCGCGGGGAGCAAGCGCGGAGGATATCAAAAAGGCCTACCGCAAGCTGGCCATGCGGCATCACCCTGATCGCAATCATGGCGACAAGGAATCCGAACGTAAATTCAAGGAAATCAACGAAGCCTACGAAGTTCTGCGCGATGACCAGCGGCGCGCCGCCTATGACCGCTTCGGCCATGCCGCATTCGAGCAAGGCACGAGCGGAGGCGGCGGGTTCAGCGGAGGATTTGAATTCGGCGCAGGCTTTGCCGACATTTTTGACGAGATGTTTGGGGATATTCTCGGCGGAGGTGGTGGTGGCGCGCGCCACGGCGCGGCGCAAGGCGCGCAGCGCGGAGCGGACCTTCGGTATGATCTTGACCTGACGATGGAAGAAGCGTTCCGGGGCGTCGAGAAAAACGTCAGCGTGGCGAACTCCGCAGTCTGCAAGGAATGCGGAGGAATCGGCGCGGCCGCTGGAACATCTCCCACCGATTGCGGTATGTGTCGCGGCATAGGCCGCGTGCGCACGCAGCAAGGCTTCTTCACCATCGAGCGCGCTTGCCCGACCTGTCAGGGCGCAGGCCGAGTGATCCAGACGCCGTGCAAATCCTGCGCGGGACAAGGCCGCGTGCGACAGGAGCGCAAGCTAGCCGTCAGCGTTCCGTCTGGTGTTGAGGAAGGCACGCGCATCCGCTTGACTGGAGAAGGCGAGGCAGGTCTGCGCGGCGGCAATCCCGGCGATCTCTACGTCATTCTGGGGCTGAAACCTCACCCCGTTTTCCAGCGCGACGGCGCAAACCTCTATTGCCGCGTGCCCATCCCGATGACTGTCGCGGCGCTTGGCGGCACCATCGAAGTGCCGACCATAGAAGGTGATATGACGCAGCTTAAGGTTGATCCCGGCACCCAGTCCGGCCACCGCACGCGCTTGCGCCAGAAGGGCATGTCGGTTTTGCGCAGCGCCTCGCGCGGTGATCTTTATGTCGATCTTGCCGTCGAAACGCCTGTGCATCTGACGAAGAAGCAGAAGGAGCTTCTGGCCGACTTCGCCACCGAGTCTGAAAAGCATCATTCAAACCCGGAAAGCGCCGGATTCCTCACCAAGGTCAAGGAAATGTGGGCCTCCTCGCGCAGGGGCGCGTAATCCTGTTGGTTTCATAATATACTCACCGCGCATGAAGAGTTGGGAGCATTTTCGCCGATGGCGCGGCGTAACGCCCCTCGCCCTCCATAGGAGGGAGAGGGGTTGGGGTGAGGGTGGAGTCTGGATTTAAACGGCTGACTCTCCCCATCACCCCAGCCCTCTCCCCCTCGCGGGGGCGAGGGAGTCGCGTCTTGCTTGTGGCAAGGCCACGCCAATTCTTCATACGCGATGGGCACACTACCCTACGCCTTAACTCATTGCTTCAGAATAAGATTCGTTGCGACCGTCCGCGTCATTCCGGCGAAAGCCGGAAGGTAGCTTGCGAGCGGCAGCGAGCGGAACAGAACTGATTTACGGCCTGCGATCAAGGGCGTGTTTTTGACTCTTTCGCGCCGCAGACGCGGCGCTGATGGAAAAGTCCTTTCCTAGACGTCCGCCTTCTCATGCCCAAATGACGGCTTGGGAATTGCCGGAAATCAGGAGAAACGACAGCGAGCCCCTAATCTGGCCGTTGCGCTTGCCCTTTCGCCGCCAAAGGTGGCATAACTTCATCCCGAAAAAGCGCGTTGCGTACGCAATCTTGTGAAAGTCAGGTCTTCGGTAGCGATGTCTTCCGCAACCCCACCCTCCTCCTTGTTCAATCGGCGCCATGTGCAAGTCGTCGCGTATGACTCAGCAATGGCGGCCTTAGCTTTTTTGCTTGCGCTGTATTTGCGTTTAGGCAGCGAGTGGACGCAGGTTCCGGGCGATACGCTCGCGGTGTGGTTGGGTTTGTTCGCGCTGACTTGCGCGGTATCGTTTGTCGTTTTTGGCCTTCATCGCAACATCTGGGCCTTCGCGTCTTTGAGCGACTTGATCGATATCGCGCGGGCCTCCGGCATAGGTGTGCTCGCCTTCGTGCTGCTCGCCTTCGTCACCACGCGCCTTGAAAGCATCCCGCGAACCGTTCCGTTCATCGCATGGTTTGTCATGCTGGCGGGCATGGGCGGCGGGCGCATGGCGTTTAGGCTTTGGCGCGAACGTAGGCTCAGCGTGTTGTGGGAGCGTTCTGGCGGCGGCAGAATAAACATCCTTCTTGTAGGCGCTGGCGACGAGACCGACTTATTCCTACGCGCGATCAGCGCCGATCCGCAGGCCCCTTATCGCGTCGTTGGCATCATCGGTGAGAATGCCAAGCGCGTCGGCCACAAGATTCATGGCGTGCCCGTTCTGGGCGAGGTGGAAGAACTGTCCCGCGTCGTGTCGGATCTGCGCGCGCTTGACCGCGCGCCAAGCCGCTTAGTGCTGACGCGCGGCATGGCGCGATTCAACGGGGCGTTGATCGCGCAGTTACTGGAACAGGCCTCAATGCTGGGCCTGTCGCTTTCGCGGCTTCCGGCGCTGACAGAGCTTCGCAGCGATCTAGGAGCGTCATCGCCGCTCGCGTTGCGCGACCAGCCAGTCGTGCTCGAAGATCTGCTGGGCCGTCCAGAAACCAAACTGAACCGACAGGATATCGCCGCTCTCGTCAAGGATCGTCGTGTGCTCCTGACAGGCGCGGGCGGTTCCATTGGCTCGGAGCTTGCCCGTCAAATCGCGGCGCTTGGCCCCAGCCACCTCGCCTTGCTCGATTTCGGCGAATTCAATTTGTATAAGATCGACCTCGAAATCCGCGAAAAATTCCCAGATATCAACCTTTCTGCCGTTCTCGCAGACGTGCGCGACACAGCGAGGATAGAGCAGGTTTTTGCCTCCGAGCGCCCCGATCTTGTCTTCCATGCCGCTGCCATCAAGCACGTGCCGTTGGCCGAAGCGAATATCCGCGAAGCAATCTATACCAACGCGCATGGCACGCGCGCCGTCGCGGACTGCGCCGCCAGAGCCAAATCCATCGCGATGGTAACCATCTCGACCGACAAGGCCGTGCGGCCCTCAAGCGTCATGGGCGCGACCAAACGCCTTGCTGAAATGTATATGCAGGCGCTGGATCTCGCCGCCGCTGTGCCCACGCGCTTTATCACGGTGCGCTTTGGTAACGTGCTTGGCTCGACCGGATCTGTCGTGCCACGTTTTCAAGACCAGCTTGCGAAAGGTGGCCCCCTGACGGTCACGCACCCGGACGTGACGCGCTATTTTATGACAATTCGCGAAGCGGTCGAACTCGTGCTTCAGGCCTCAACCTTCGGGGTAAGGCCGAATGACAAGCGTGGCAAGGTGCTCGTGCTCGATATGGGCCAGCCCGTGAAAATCGCCGATCTAGCAAGACAAATGATCCGCTTGGCGGGGCATAAACCCGAAGAGGATATCAAGATTGTCTATACCGGCCTGCGTCCCGGCGAGAAGCTGCATGAGGAGCTGTTCGCGGATTCCGAGGAATTGATGCCTTCAGGCGTCGATGGCGTCAAAGTCGCGAAATCTCCGTCAGGCGACCTCAAAGCCTTGCGCCGCGCCTTGTCCGACCTGACGAAGGAACTTGAAGGCGCTTGCGGGGAAGGCAAGGCGCTAGCCATGCTGTCCGCGCTCGTGCCCGAATTCGACCACGCCAGCAACAGATAATACTCTGTGTCTGTGAAAACCAGAAAACGCAAAAAGGACTGTCATTCCGCACGCAGCCCCCTGCGAAGCAGGATGCGGAGATGCGGAATCCCATGGTGTTCAAATCATTAGCTCTGCATAACGCCGGGTTCCTAATGGGCAGGAAAACTGATGGCCAGAGGATTCTTGCGCAACGGTCTCCCTTCCCACCGCTTGGCGACCAGAACGGCCTTGTCCCCCGCAAGAAACCTTTTCATCTCCGTTGCCAGCTGTTCCGTAACCCCCCGCCAGTCCTGCGGTGCGGTCTGCCGAAACAGCCGCAGGGACGGATACCACGGACTATCCTCGCGCCCGATTAGCCAGCGCCACTCGGCATCGAAGGGAACCAGCAACCAGACGGGCCGCCCCATAGCGCCCGCCAAATGCGCCGCTGCCGTATCGACCGTGATGAGCAAATCAAGCTCGGCCAGCAACCCGGCGGTCGCAGCGAAATCCTGAAGCTCAGGCCCTGCGTTCGGGCAGGCTTGCGGAAAAGCTCCATTCCATTCCCTCTGAAGCGCTACGATGCGCCCCTGCCCGGTTTGCAAAAGCGGCTCCAGCGCATCCACGGGAACCGAGCGGTTATGATCGTTGATATTGTGCCGATTGCCCGCCCAGACCAGCCCGACAAGCGGCAATCCAAGACCGGAAAGGCCTTGATCGGGAATCTTCGCCGCAAGCCACCCACGCCAAACCGCCCTTCCCTCTTCCGTAGCGTGAAGATAGGGAATCGCGCAAGGGATCGTCGCCAGCGTTGTCTTGAGAAAATAAGGTAGGCTCATCATTCGGGCGCGAACCTCGACGCTCGCAGGGACAGGCCTATCTACGGACTGAATCGTAAGCGCGCAGCCCTGTGGCTCAAGCGAGGAGTGATGGGCTTCCATCAGTTGGACGAGAGGCGACGCGACAACCAAAGTGATGGCCTCCGCGCGTCCCGTCATCAAGGGAAGATACCGCGCGGCGAATATGACGTCCCCCAGCCCCTGGTCCTCGTGCAAGAGCAAATGCCGAACTTTCTCGCCTTGCCACAGCGGCACAGCGCGGAATCTATCGTCGCCGTCGGGACGCGCCTCAAGCGCCGTCAGCCCCGCCTCCATCTCGCCCATGCGCAGCAAGGCATGCCCCTCCCCCACTCGCGCCAACGCCTTCTGTTGCGCAGGTAAGGTTTCGTAAGCCTGCCTGTAGGGTTCCAGCGACCGTTCGGGATACCCCGCCGCCGCCAGAAGATTGGCAAGCCCAAGCTGCGGCAAATCGGGTCGCAGCTTCGCCGCTTTCTGATAATGAGAGAAAGCTTTGGCGTAACGGCCAAGAAACGCTTCCATCTGCGCGGATTCTTGCAGGATCAGCGCGTCGTCAGGCTTAAGTTCCACCGCGCGAGCAAGGCAGGACTGCGCTTCTTTCGTATCGCCTAACTTTCGCGCAAGGCTCCCGCGAGCGCTCCACCCATCGGCTTGTTTCGGATCGCAGTCCGTCGCCATCCGCGCCGAGTGCAGCGCTTCGTCATCGCGCCCCAGCGCGCGTAGCACGATCGCGCGATTGCTCCACGCCTGCGCAAGATCCGGCTTGAGCGCCAGCGCCGCCTCCATCAATTTAAGCGCATGGGCCGGGTTACCAGACTGTTGCGCGATAACGCCGAGCATATGGATCGCTTCGGGCGTTTGCGGCGCGTCTTTGAGCATAGACTGATAGAGCCGCGTAGCCTCAGTAAGCTTGCCAGCCCCATGCAGGGCCATCGCTTCGGCAAGTCGTTTGTCATGGGAAAAGGAAGGCATGTGTCAGTGCAAGTTTGTAGTTTCTATCCTAGTTCCCACTTCAGCAAGGCGTGCGCAGAATGGCAACTGCTTCCTTGAGCCTTTCGCGCCACGGCAGAGGCGACAGGCCAAATACACGAGTCGTTTTCTCCATATCAAGCGAAGAATAGGCGGGCCTTGGCGCTGCCGTAGGAAAATCGCTGCTGACGGCCTCAAGAATCTCCGGCCGCCGCGCAGTATAGGGCGCGTAGGATTCCATCACGGCCTGAACAAATTCAAAGCGCGTCGCTTCCGGAGCGCCGCAGTAATGAAACGTCCCAAGAGTCCCCGGTTTGCCATGCAGGATAGCATCCGCCATGGTCACTAAAGCCGCGGCAAGGTCCGGCGCGTATGTCGGGCAAGACTTTTGATCCGTGACATAGCGTAGAGTATCCATCGTATCGATTGCCGCCAGCGCTTTGGTAAGAATGTTGTTGCCGTACGAGCTGAACACCGAAGAGACCCGGAGGATCAAGTGCCAGGCTAGCTCGTGCCGCACCGACATTTCGCCCATAACCTTGGTGTTGCCGTAAACGCCGAGCGGGTTCATCTGCGCATCCGGAACATAGGGAATGTTGCCGTCGTTGCCGTCAAAGACGTAATCGGTCGAAAGGTGAACCAGCGGAATGTCTCGCACGGCGCACTGCGCTGCAAGATTGGCCACCCCTTCGAAATTAATCGCCACGGCTTTGTCTGGATCTTTCTCGCAAGCGTCCACATTCGTCATCGCCGCAGCGTTGATGACAAGGTCGGGCCTGAATTCGACGATGGCGCGTTGCGTCGCCCCATGGTGAGCAAGATCGCACGCGGCATGCCCGAAAGCCCCCAGCTCCCAGTCCTGCGGATGTGCGACGGCCTGCAGAGCCTGCCCAATCTGTCCCCCCGCCCCCAAAAGCATAACGCGCTTGATTGCCATTGCTTTCCTGTCCCCACGCCATGGATTGCCCCATGATATGGCCTCTTCTTAAGACATGCCACTGCTCGTTTCATGTGAATCCGGGCAATGAAGGTATTATGATACCATACATATTTTATGCCATAATGGCGCAATTAACCTTGACATATTGCCATAAGATTTAGTATTTGTGCGCGTCCCGCATGGAGCGGGGACGCATGGCTTCTATGGCATGCTGGAGACGTGAAGGAGCATTTCAATATGGCCGCCAAAATTCGCATAGGCCGGAGCGTTCAGACCAAGAGCTTCGAGCTGAGACATCAGGATATCAAGAAAGGTTGGGTTGTCCTCGACGCCGATGGCGTCATTCTGGGCCGCCTAGCCTCCACCATTGCCATGATCCTGCGTGGCAAGCACCGCGCGACCTTTACGCCGTCCGTCGATTGCGGTGACAATGTCATCGTCATCAACGCCGAAAAGGTCCGTATGACTGGCCGCAAAGCGACCGACAAAATTTTCTTCTATCACACTGGCTATGCTGGCGGGATCAAAGAACGCACACGCGACAAGATCCTCGCAGGCGCGCATCCCGAACGCGTCATCGAAAAAGCCGTCGAACGCATGATGCCGCGCGGACCTCTGGGCCGTCGTCAGATGGGCCACCTCAAGGTCTACAAGGGCCCCGCCCATCCGCACGTTTCGCAAAATCCCACGGCGATCGATTTCGCCGCGCGTAACCCCAAGAACAAGAGGGCTGACTAATGGTCACACGCAAAACAACCTCCGCTCAGTTATCGGATATCAAGTCCGCCGTGAAGTCCTCAGAGCATGAGCAGAAGTCTACCGCAGTCGTCACGGACGATGCCGCCCCGCAAACGCAGGAAGCGCCGAAGCACGAGCGTAAAGTTGACAAATATGGCCGCGCCTATGCCACCGGCAAGCGCAAGAACGCCATCGCCCGCGTCTGGATCAAGCCCGGAAACGGCAAGATTACCGTCAATGGCCGCGAGCTGAAAGTCTACTTTGCGCGTCCGGTCCTACAGATGATCGTCAACCAGCCCTTCGCCGTCGCGGATCGCACGGGCCAGTTTGACGTCGAGTGCCTCGTCAACGGGGGCGGATTGTCGGGTCAGGCCGGAGCAGTCAAGCACGGTATCTCTAAGGCTTTGACCTATTTCGAACCGGATCTGCGCAAACCGTTGAAGGTCGCGAAGTTCCTAACCCGCGACTCTCGCGTCGTCGAACGCAAGAAGTTTGGACGTGCCAAGGCGCGTCGTCGCTTCCAGTACAGCAAGCGTTAATCCTCTTATTGTTTCCACGCATACAGCGGCGGCAGGGCAACTTGCCGCCGTTTTGCTTTGTCGGGATGTGGGGAGCGTCTTGCGTTAAAAATCTAGAAAAATCCACGAAGAGAGCGCAGTGGAATCCCCTGCCCCCTCGTGGGGAGGGATAGGGAGGGGGCAAGCCGCAAGCGCTATGCTTGAGGTAACGATTGGTGTATGTCTTGTGATCTCATAATTCATTCCAGATATGTTATGCCCCACGCTTCTCCCCTCATCCTGCCCTATCGCGGAATCCTGCCCCGCATCGCCCCGACAGCTTTCATCGCGCCGGGAGCAGTTATCATAGGCGACGTTGATATTGGCCCGGAGACATCCGTCTGGTTCGGGTGCGTCATTCGCGGCGATGTGAACAAAATCCGCATCGGAGCAAGAACGAACATTCAGGACGGCACCATCATCCACATCGCCAGCGCCGAGCAGCCAGCCCGTATGGGGCCGGGAGCCGCGCCTCCCCCGTGGCAAGGCTATCCCACCATCATTGGCGACGATGTGACCGTTGGCCATATGGCGCTTCTTCATGCTTGTACACTGGCAACGCGAGCCTTTGTCGGCATGAAAGCCGCCGTGATGGACGGCGCGACCATAGAAAGCGAAGGCATGCTGGCCGCTGGTGCGCTGCTGACGCCCGGCAAGACCATCCGCAAAGGCGAACTGTGGGCCGGAAGTCCCGCGAAATTCTGGCGCAACCTGTCGCCCGAAGACATCGCCCAATTCGACCTCCGCGCCCGCCAGTACGCCGAACTAGGCCGCGAATACAGAACGGCTTGAGACTGTGTCGAAGGCAGTTAAGAACGAATGACCAGACGGCGAACCGCTTCCTCGACGGCATTCACGCTGAGCGTCTCCATTAAATTCGGCGCATGAGCGCCAGAATGAGGAAGCCGCGCCAGCAACTCCTCGCGACTTTCAGGCGTCCTGACCACAGCGCAATGCGGTCCAAAGGGGCCATATATGGCCTCTTGCCCCGGCCCGAACAGCCCAAGCGTTGGCGCGCCAACGGCAGCCGCCATATGCATGAGACCTGAATCGTTGCCGACAAACAACCGCGCGCGCTGAAAACATGCCGCGACCGTCAACAAAGGCCGCCCGATCAGGTCGATGCGGCGATCTTCAGGAATTTGCCGCAACAAGGGTTCGACTTGCCCGCGTTCGTTCGGAGCTGCGGCGATCAGAATTGGGGCATCGGGCAACGCCCCGTCCACAGCCGTCAAGCGTTGCGCGAGTTCAGCGAATTTCTCCACGGGCCACTGTTTGCAAGGCCAGTTGGCCGAAGGCGCCAGCGCCAAAAATCCGGAACGCCCGCGCAACAGGCTATCCGCTTCCGCCCTGGCCTCCTCATCAAGCCAAAGATAAGGCGCAGGGGGCACATCTCCCGCCTGCCAGCCTAAACCAGTGAGCACTTGCGCATTCTCAAGAACCTTGTGCTGGCCTGTGCTCCGCCCTTTGACCGCCCTTTGCCGCGCCCATAGTAACCGAGAAACAACACTGTTCCGTAAATCGACGACGACATCCCATCTTGTGCCGACGCAGGACTGCCACAGCTCAAGCCAATGACGGTTGAAAGGCTGTTTGCGGAGAACCAATAAACGCTGAAGCCCCGGCGCCGCGCGAAACAATTCTGCTGCATGCGGCCCGCAGGCAATCGCATGATTCGCGTTATGGTAGTGTTCTCCGAGCGCTCTGAGTACGCCCGTTGAGAGAATGGCATCGCCTAAACGGTTCGATGTGATGAAGAGAATATCCAAGATTCAAAACCCATGAAATGCTATATTGACGAGGACATGTCGAAAGATTATGCAATCAGAACACCTCAGCCATTCAACCTTGGCACCCATCTGATCACATGTCCCAGTATAACAAATTTTCGCAAGAAGCCCTGACGAAGTTTCTTGAGTTCTACAATCTAGGCGTGTTCAGAGAACTGGTTGAGGAGTCGCGCGATGACGCAAGCCAGAATTACATCGTCTACACCTCGCGGGGACGTTTTAGTTTGATGGTCTTTGACGACAGGGCGTGGTCTGACAGGACGACATGTTGCGTTGATCTGCTCGATCATCTGGCGCAGCGCAAGTTTCCGTGCCGAAAGCCCATCAGCCGCAGTGACGGAAGCTTGTATGGTCGTCTTGAGGACGGGTACGCCGCAGTGTCAAACTACCCAGAAGGCGCGCCTGTCACGGAAGTGACAAGCGATTTGTGTGCGGATATTGGCAATGTATTGGCGCAGCTGCATAATTCTGGCACAGACTTTCAAGGCCAGCGCCGCAGCGCGCTTAACCCTGCGGACTGGAGCCATATAGCGGAAAGAGTGTCGTGCGCGGCGAGCTATGAGATAGCGCAAACCATTCACGAAGAACTTGAATTCCTGCGACCGCGCTGGCCCCAGAACCTACCTGCAAATATTATACATGGCCAGCTAACGCCGCATCGTGTTCTCATAAACGGGGATAATATTTCTCTTGTCATGGGGCTTGAAACAGCGTGCAACGATATGTGGGCGCTCGATCTGGCAATGTGCCTGAGCGCTTGGTGCTTCGAAACCAACGGCGCCTTCAATCTGACGAAATCCTGCAAATTGCTGCAATCATACTATAAAGCGCGTAAATCGATCAGCGCCGATGAGTTAGAAGCCCTTCCCGTCCTTGCGCGTGGCGCGGCGCTCGACAGGCTGCTGAAAACCCTGTCTTCCGGTACCACCCAAAACAATAGCCACTCGTCATGCGAACTGGGCCAGTGTATGGATGTCCTGCGTTTCCATCAAATGGTTGATGGGGCGGAGAGCTATGGACTGGCGACATGACTCCAAATAAGGCCGGATCACGTCCGGCTGTCGAAATCTACACCGATGGCGCATGCCGAGGTAACCCTGGCCCCGGCGGATGGGGTGTCCTGTTGCGGTTTGGCGACGCGGAAAAGGAATTGTCTGGCGGCGAGCCCGGTACGACCAACAATCGTATGGAAATGATGGCGGCCATCATGGGGCTGGAATCGCTGACGCGCCCGTCGCGCGTGCGACTATACACCGACAGCCAGTATGTCCAGCAGGGCATCACCAAATGGCTTCCCCAATGGATCAAGCGTGGCTGGAAAACCGCCGACAAGAAGCCAGTCAAGAATGCGGATTTATGGCAGAGACTCGCCGCCGCTCGCGCTCCGCATGAGGTCGATTTCATCTGGGTCCGTGGCCACAATGGCCACCCAGAGAACGAGCGCGTCGACCGATTAGCCGTGGAAGCGGCAGCGCGAAGGCCTATTCGTTAATGCAAGAATCATCGGCCTTGATCCTGACGACAGAATTGGTAACGTCCCTGTCGCCCATAATCGGCATATAACGGAGATATCGTATGAGTTGGCGCATAGACAAGGCGATGTTTGAGACGCTTCCCCCCGGCCATCGGGCCATCGCCCATCGCTTGATGGAAGGCAGCCGCTACGTCCGTGGACAATTCGGCAGCCATCAGCGCCGCGTCCTCGCCTACAAGAACGGACAAAGCGGCTGGATCTTGAAGCCGTCCCTCGCGGCGCGACTGGTCGATCTGAGGGAAACCTTCCGCACCATGGCGCGGGAGTGTTTGTGTATCTTCAGGCAGGCCGTGCGAGATTTCTATTTGCTAGGCAACCAGCCAACCAATCTTCAGCATGGGCAGAAGCCCGATTACGCCATCGTCGATTGCTCGGACGCGCGCATTCAGCCGCATGCATGGTTTCAGGCCCGCGCCCCCGGTCAGGTGTTCTCGCTCCAGAATGTCGGAAGCTCGCTCGAAAACCCTCTGACTCCCAACGAACTCAGCACCGACGCGAAAGACTTCATCACCTACGCGCGGCATATCGGAGTCAAGAAATTCATTATCTTCACCCACGGCAAATGCGGATGCATGGCCAATGCCGTCTGTCCGGATCACCAGAAGCCGATGGTCGGCGAAGCGACTCTGGAAAAGCAGGTCATTCGACAGATGGCGTTGCGCAAGCAGCACATCCACGATCTGATCCAGCAAAAGGGAGAAGCGTATTTTCTGCAATATCTGGACGCGCCATCGGTCGATGGACTGGAAAGAACGAAACTTGCCGCCGAAATCGCGCACGGACTACACTGCAAGAAACTGGCGGAGGATTACGTTGCTGCCCTCGACGCCAGCGAAGGCAAGACCGACGAGCCTTCCATGACCGTCTATCTTGTGCACAAGGAATTGCGCACGCTGGATGCCCATATCTGGAACCCCAACACTGGCAGGTTCCTGAGACTATCCCACAACACCCCAATCCCCGATGTCGTCGAGGCAGTGAAGTAGTCTTGCTGACTGTTGTCAATCGATCGTGAGAGTTGCGGCTTGCCGCGCCTGTCTGGTTTTATGGCCCATCTCGAATGCCTGAGTGAGCCATGCCGGAACGGAAACTTCAGGGCGTTGCTGTTGCGCGCAAGTCTCGTGCGTTGGTGCGCGTAGTCCACCGAGATAGGCGAACGCCTGCTCGCCTTTGATGCAAGCAAGCTCGTGTGAAATAGGAGCGCGTGGATTGAGTATGACGATATCGCGGGAATCCACGCTCAGATATTAAATGTAATTTTTTAAGAAATGACTAATCTTATGTTTTATGGAAGGGAGTGAGGATTTTACACGGTTATTATAACCGCACATACGATGGCCTAAATCGATATAAGCTTTCACCAGATTGGAGGGAGCATGATTCGTAATCCTTACGTATCTTCCCCTGTTTCGATTGTACATATGTATATTCGATAAATCGCGAATCTCTTGATGGACTAAAACAACCTGAATACCAGAATCTGGATAATACTTAGACAAATATTTTTCAAGCAACTCGACGTTCTTCAAGCCCTGCAACAGCTCAGCCGCAAGATATCTACGTTCATCTTGTTCAGGAACAAAGTCAATTTTTGCGACAGTGTCTTCTACTTTGGCAGGATCATTGGCAGCTTTGAACAGCCACTGTTTGGCCGCCGCCATTCTTCTCCACTGTTTGGCTTCTTCGCTAATCCCTTGTTCATCGCTAGAAAGGTGATTCTTGCCATCAAGCATAGCCTTCACATGACCGCATCTACCGTGAGAGGCAACCACAATAGTTTTGATCCCAAGGTGTGAAGTTAAAGCAATGTTCTGCTTAGTGCCCTCACTTAGCTCCCCGGGAGCATTGACATTTTCAACTGATCCGCCGACAACGGCTTGTATCGTAATCTTTCCGGGACGATCATCAATGATGATATCCGCTCGAGAATCCGCGCATCTAATTTTTGTATAATGAGGTTGCTGCTTTTTCCACAAACTGAAGAGTCCCCCATTCCCATTGTTAATTTCATGAAAATTTCTCCAATTTCTTACGGATGAGCCCTGTACTTCCCGAGCAGCCATTCTAAAAAATTCAAAAATAGCCACGCTAATGCGGAAGAAACCTGAAGGAGCATCGTGCATGTGCTCATGAGAAAGAAAGCGCGCAAGTGATCTGTTCGAGGATTCCCGTATCTGTGTAATCAAAACTAATTCCGCTGGAGACCAATCAGGATTTTGCTCCATTAACTGATCTACGCTATTTCTCAGTGACGGATAGAATAACGGCATAATGCCCCTCGTGCTTGTTGTTTAAATGACTAAGTGTTTCGCCTTTTGCGGCAAACCACGCTTTGCGCATGTCAGGCGAGCTGCTCTACGCTCCTCTTTTGCTTTCATCAAGCTGTTTCAGGCAAGAATCTACAGAATTTAGGCAAACCGGAATTTTGCGACACAGCCCTAAACCGGGACTTGTTTTGCCCATGGGGGGTAGCTATTTATGAAGCCAGCCTCCTATGTGACTGGGCGGCATTCCGAATTCTCCAATGGTTAACAAGTTAAGGATGCACGTTATGAAGGACAAGGACTCCCACGGCAAACCGGCCCCGGACCATGCCAGCCACGCGCAGGGCGGGGCAGACCATCACGCGCAAAACGCCAAACCGCATGAGGAGGAAGGACTCGCTAAGGATACCCATGCAGCAGAACTTGTCTCCGCGAAAGAACAGCTCTTGCGGGCGCTGGCCGAGGTCGAAAATGTGCGCCGCCGTGGCCAGAAGGAGCGTGAAGACGCCTCGCGCTATGCCGTGTCGGGCTTCGCCAAGGATATGCTGGACGTCGCCGATAACCTGCGTCGGGCGCTTGACGCCATGGCCAGAATAAATGGCGGAGAATCCATGGCCTCCGTGATCGGCGGGGTCGAAGCCACCGAGCGCCAGTTGCTCGCCGCTTTCGAACGCCACGGCATCAAGAAGATCAATCCTGTGGGCCAACCCTTTGACCCTAACTTCCACCGCGCGATGATGGAGGTCGAAGATTCCACGCACACGCCGGGCACTGTCGTGCAGGTTCTGCAGCCCGGCTACGTCATCCATGACCGCCTGTTGCGCGAAGCATTAGTCGCAGTTTCGAAAGCCGCGCCAGAGGCTCAAAAAGTCGACGCAACAGTTTAGTCTTATGGCGTCAGTAAATCCTGTGTCGAGGATCTTCTGTGAATCTGTGGAGACAAACATCGCAAAGAGCGCCGTCGTTGCTACGCAACTATGGCGGACAGGTCGCCCCCAAGAGGGGGCTCGCAACGACGGCGGAAGCAATCCAGAATCCCACAGGACACCCCCACCGACTCTGGATCGCCACGTCGCCTTCGGCTCCTCGCGATGACGGCCCTTGTTTGCGACGCTTGTCTTTTTTGTGTAAAGGGAAGGCCGTTTGTTGACGCAGTAGGATTAGTCCTCTGCTTGGAGCCTTCTTAAGGTCAAAGCCGTAAGGCCAGCGGCGGCTGCGATCAACCCAAGCTTGATGGACAGGAGGCTGACGCTGGCCGCCGCGACGGCGAGAAGGATCAGACCGATATTGGAGACCATGATAATAAGCGCGACTTTGTCATGACGGATCCACCTTGCGGCCGCTTTCTGATAAAAATGTTCGCAATGAGCTTTCCAAACTTTCTCGCCACGTAAGGCGCGGCGCATGATCGTCAAGCAGCTGTCGGTTAGATAATACATTGGCAGGATGATCGCAGCGGCCCATTCCCCATGTAGGGCAAGCGTGAGGAGACAAAAGCCCGTCAGATACCCAAGCGGTACGCTGCCAATATCGCCAAGAAAAATTTTTCCCGGATGCCAGTTGAGTGACAGAAAACCAAGCGAAGCCCCAACCAGCACTGCCGTCATAACGTCAAGTCCCGGTGCAAACAGGCCCGCCGCAGTCAGACAAAGCCCTACGCCTACAGCCAGTGAAATTGTTTCGATCCCAGTGATCCCGTCAATGCCATCCATGAAATTATAAATATTCATATACATGGCCCACCCGATGATGACGAGCGTGCGGTCGATCAGTAATGGCAGAACGCCTCCCAAAAGCATCTGATCTGGCAACCAGAAAAAGGTCCCCATAGCCGCCGCCACAAGGTGGACAATCAAACGAATGCCCGCAGGCACACCCTTGCGATCATCTTGCCAGGATATCAAGGCAGACAAGCTTAATCCTGCCAACAGCCACGAATAGGCATGGCCGTTCGGCAGCGTGAAATGATTCCAAAGAATTCCAGGAAGAATGGCGCCAAGAATGGCCCACCCCCCGCCGCGCGGAACTGGCAGTCTATGGGAGCTTCTGACATTGGGGCAGTCAAGAAACGCTAACTTAAGCAGCCAACGCCGAAGCCAGATCGTCAGGCCCAGCGACAGAAGAAAGGACAAACAAAGGAAAAGAAGTACAACCATTCAGCCACGATTTATATCATAAGCTCGCACAACTTCCAGCCACACAATTATGATCATTACGCCCACACTACCCTACAGACAAGCGCATGAGATCTCTTGCATATCCATATAAAAAAGACACCCTTTTTCGCGGGGGTGACACCGGGATTAATGGACGATTTTTGCCGAAATCCTGTCATGCTCGCGACCTGCCGCGTCGTAGTTGCAGCAACGAAGACGGGAGGCGGGCATCCCATGTTCTAAACTTTTACAGTTATACAAGAGGTCTATTGATATTGCAGAGATTATAAGTGACAAGCGCCTTGCTCGCCTTCGCGGGCATGACGCTTGTTTTTTAATAGAGAAGTTTTTCTCGACAAGCCCCTCAGGCTTCGCGCACTTTTCTCAAAAATCCGTCGATCTCCGTGCGCAGATGTTCGGATTGCTTGGATAACTCGCTCGAAGCGCTGAGCACTTCACTTGCCGCGCCGCGCGCTTCGCTTGATGCTTGCGTCACCACGACGATATTGCTCGTCACTTCGCTGGTTCCCGCTGAAGCTTGCTGCACATTGTTCGAAATCTCCTTGGTCGCCGCCGTCTGTTCCTGTATCGCGTTGGCGATAGCGGTCGTAATCGTGTTCATCTGCTCGATCGTTTTACCAATCGAACGAATGGCGCTAACCGTGTCGGTGGACACATTTTGCACGGTCACGATCTTCTTGGAGATATCCTCGGTTGCTCGCGCCGTCTGATTGGCCAGATTCTTCACTTCGCTGGCCACGACTGCGAATCCTTTGCCAGCTTCGCCTGCGCGCGCGGCCTCGATCGTGGCGTTGAGCGCAAGAAGGTTGGTTTGTTCCGCGATATCCTGAATGAGCTTGACGACATCGCCGATCTGCGCCGCCGCTTCGGAAAGCGTCGAGACGGTCTCGTCCGTTTTCTTGACTTCCTTCACCGCGTTTTGCGCCACCTGAGATGATTCGGTGATTTGCCGATTGATCTCGCCGATGGAAGCGGAAAGCTCTTCCGTGGCGGAAGCCACTGTGCTCACGCTCGACGAAGCCTCTTCAGTCGCAGCCGCGACGGTCGCCGATTGCCTGCTGGTCTGGTCGGCGATGTCCGACAGATGTTTGGAGTTCGCTTGTAACTCTGTCGCTGCGGACGCGACCACCTGCACGATCTGCCCAACGCTATGCTCGAAGTCGTCGGCAAGCTTGTTCATACTTGTTTTCTTGTCGGCGGCTGCGCGGCGCTCCATCTCGGCCTGTTCGGATTTGAGCTTAGCCACCTGACGCGCGTTTTCCTGAAACACGCGCACAGTATTGGCCATCGTGCCGATCTCGTCGCGACGATCTTCCATGCCGACCTCGCCGGATGTGTCCCCGCCCGCCAACTGCTGCATGCTCGAGTTAAGCTGATCGATGGGCTTCGTAATGCTGCGCCCGATCATATTGGCGATAAATATGGCGATTAGGAGCAGCCCCCCAGCAACGATGCCAAGATGTTTTTCGACCTCCAAAACGTCTCGCGCGATGTCGTCCGCATAAATGCCGGTTCCGACCGCCCACTTCCAATCTGGCATGCCAGCGACATGAGAAATTTTAAGTTTGATCTTCCCGTCAGTATCTTTCCACATATAGCTGACGACGCCAACTTCTGTTTTCGAGGCCTCGATCATATTGCGGAATATATAATTGCCATCAGCATCTGTTGTTCCAAGCACGTCAGTGCCAACGATCTCTTTCTTGGGATGCCCTAACATTGTGCCGTCCCAGCCAAGCACGAAAAAGTAATTTGTTTTGTCGTAGCGGAGACTCGCAATCGTTTCCAAGGCGCGTTTTTGTGCTTCTTCTTCAGAAAACTCTCCGCTCTTTGCCCTTTGCTGGTAGGCGTGAGCAACCGAAAGAGCAGTGTCAGCCAGAGATTCTGTCTCCGTTTGCTTCGCTTTCGTCAGACTACCTTCGATGGAATAGGCCGCAATCCCAATGACTCCGATAATTCCGAGCGCGGCGACGGCCATCAACATGTAAATGCGGATATTGATTTTGACGCGAGCGAGCAAGTTTCCCATAGCTGTACCCCATTATATTGTGATGATGTTTAGGCTTCTCGTATGCCATCTACGGACGCAGAACGAGGAGTTATTGGATGTAGAATAGTCTGGACTCTTGGCCAATTCCTCAGGACTTAAGATGAAGAACTACTGCATTCGAGTAAGTTATAAAAATATGAGCGCAACAAGAAATTTACAACAACAATATAACTGCATTCGATGGTATGTAATATGAAGCGCCTTATAACTATTGCAAATGCGTCCTTACAATTGTCGAGATATATTGTGCATTGCTATGCACTTATGGAATTTGTACGACCATGCGAATGATGCTGCTGCGACAACCGCTCAGACGACGCAGTGACATGCTGGGCACACCATGAAAACAATCATGTGTATACCTCTAACCTCTCAAGAGTTTGGGAGTAGTCAAAAACCTAGCGAGATCTGATTCCCTCCCCCTTGCGGGGAGAGAATCCAGCATGTCCTGCGTCAAGGGTTGCCAACGCTTCACGTGCATAGAAGCGTTAGGCGCGGTCTTGTTCAGCCGCAAGAGAAGCCGTATCGACAAGCCTCAAGAAAGATCGCCGCGCCTGCATATCTTTTTTCTGTCTATATTCCCTCATTTTCCGCAATCTTTCCGCTTCTTCATCGCGTGATCTCAGATAATTGTATAATGCGGAGGTATGGATAAACGACACGATATCGCATAAGCATAGGCTAAGATTGTCGGGATCGGTAAGGGCCATGCCCGCGATCCCTTTTTCATGCAGCCAGATGCTGTACTGCATAAGGGCCACAAGACAGGCCATATCCTGTAACAGAGTTGATATTCTGGTCGCCGTGTATGAGCATTCGGCGCCGTCCCACCCATAGGCGATTCCGCAACGAGCCAGAGCATGGAAAAGATCGTTGCCGAACGAGCAGGCATCGGGTGGCCCCGCAAGCTCGGTCTTGATCCATTTTTTCATAGATTCGCGTCGCGAGTCTTGAGCATCAAAGCGAGGATTAAGCTGGATAGGCATCCAGGAAAGCGCTTCAAGCCGCCTGTTAATTATCTTGAACGCGATGCGTTCGGCGCGTAGATAGGCGAAAGCGTAAGCCTCGCGCGGCATGTCGGCGGGAAGGACCGCATAATTGACAATGGACTGTTGTTCGGCGGCAAGTTTGGTCTGAACGCGATCAAGATGCGTTTTGAAGTCGTCGAGTGTCATTAAATTGGCCCGGCTTGTCATGGTGGCCCTGACCTTTTAATAAAGTAATGACTGAAAAATACCCTTTCATTCCAATGCGGTTAGGCGCTTGCGTATTGATTTCATGATAGAACAAGAGCCTCTCTATATCGTTAAGATTGCGAAACAATCTAGACGTTTGAAATCATTTTGATATTATTGGCTAAATTCATTATGTTACGGCCATGCCAAATAATTTCCCCAATCCGCTAAAGGGGCCGCCATTGCCAGAAGGCGACCTACCGCTTCGCATCCGCTCGCGATGACAAAGCTTATGGCTTGTAAAAAACATGAACGAGAACGACTATAACGCTTATGAATCCCTATGATGTCATTGTCATTGGCGCCGGACATGCCGGATGCGAAGCCGCTGCCGCCGCTGCGCGTACGGGTGCGCGCGCTCTTTTGGTCACCCATAAGTTAGAAACCATCGGGGAAATGTCGTGTAATCCTGCCATCGGCGGCCTCGGCAAAGGCCATCTGGTGCGCGAGATCGACGCGTTGGACGGCGTCATGGGCCGCGTCGCCGATAAGGCGGGGATCCAGTTTCGTGTCCTGAACCGCAGCAAAGGCCCTGCCGTGCAAGGCCCCCGCGCGCAGGCCGACCGCAAACTCTACCGCAAAGCCATGCAGGAGATTCTGGCCGAGCAAAGAAATCTCACCATCCTTGCGCAATCGGTCGAAGATTTGTTTCTGGATTCTAGCGGCGCGAGGATAGGCGGAATCGTCACCGCCGACGGCCAACGATTTGAAGCTAGGGCCGTCGTCGTCACCACCGGAACCTTCCTGCGCGGCCTTATCCATGTCGGCGAGGAGAAAACCCCAGCGGGACGTATTTACGAACAGCCGTCTATAGGTCTATCAGATGCCCTAAAGCGCCTTGGCTTCCCCTTGGGCAGATTAAAGACGGGAACTCCGGCGAGACTGGATGGCCGCACGATTGATTGGGCATCACTGGAGATGCAGCCCGGCGATAACCCTCCCGTGCCCTTTTCTACCCTCACCGCCGCCATCACGAATCCGCAAGTGCAATGCGGCATTACCTATACCACGCCAGCCGCGCACGAAGCGATCCGCGCGAATCTGCATCGCGCCCCGCTTTATTCCGGCCAGATCAAAGGCGTCGGCCCACGTTATTGCCCCTCGATAGAGGACAAGGTGGTTCGCTTCGCCGCTCGTGAGCGGCATCAGATTTTCCTTGAGCCGGAAGGCCTCGACGACATCACCGTCTACCCTAACGGCATCTCGACATCCCTGCCCCGCGATGTGCAGGACGCCTTCATCCACGCCATCTGTGGTCTGGAGCGCGTCACGATCCTGCGCTACGGCTATGCGGTCGAATATGATTTCTGCGACCCGCGCGAGATGAAGCCGACGCTGGAAACGCGCCGCGTTCCGGGGCTTTTCTTCGCCGGGCAAATCAACGGCACGACCGGCTACGAAGAAGCCGCCGGGCAAGGTATCATCGCAGGCGTCAACGCCGGCCTGCTCGCTTCCGGCTCTAACCCCTTCACGCTCGACCGCTCGCAGGCCTACATAGGCGTCATGATCGACGATCTGGTTACCCTTGGCACGAGCGAACCGTATCGAATGTTCACCTCGCGCGCGGAATTCAGGCTTTCGCTCCGCGCCGACAACGCGGATCAGCGCTTAACGCCGAAAGGGGTGGAGATTGGCTGCATAGACCGCGAACGCCGTGAATCTTTCTCCGCCAAAAAAGCGGCGCTCGACAGCGCTAGAAGTCTTGCGGCTAATCTGAAGGCTACGCCTTCGCAGCTTCAGGCGAGCGGCATCCACATCAATGCGGACGGAGCTTGGCGCTCGGCGTTGGAGCTTCTGTCTCACCCGAACATCGACATAGCCTGCCTCGCGCGGGTTTGGCCCGAATTGGCCTCATTCGACCGGAACATAGCGGAGCAGCTGGAGATCGACGGCAAATACGCAGGCTACCTGAGTCGCCAGACCAACGACATCCGCGCTTTTCGCAAGGACGAAGACTTGATTTTGCCAGAAGATCTGGACATCGATTCCATCGGCAGTCTGTCAACCGAGATTCGCCAGAAGCTTCGTCAGGCTAAACCCGGAACGCTGGGAGCCGCGTCGCGAATTCCCGGAATGACTCCGGCGGCGCTGATCGCGCTGTTGCGCTACGTTAAGCGCTCCCCGTCATCATCCCAATCAACCACCTGAGTTTCTCATGGAACCTTCCTCACCCGAATCGATTGATGCCGGAAAAGAAACTTTCCTGACACATGTCTCCGTTCCCCATGAAACGACTCTAAAATTAGAGCGCTATGTTGAACTACTGAAAGAATGGAACGAGAAATTCAATCTTGTCGCCAAGAGCACACTGCCTGAAATCTGGACGCGCCATATCCTCGACAGTGCGCAATTGAAAAACCACATCCCTGAATCATCGGAGACTCTGGCTGACATTGGATCAGGCGCAGGATTTCCCGGAATCGTTTTGAGCATCCTTGGCGTTCCGCAGGTTCACTTGATTGAAAGCACAGGCAAGAAAGCCAACTTTTTAAAAACTGTGGTGGAAGAACTGAAGCTGAATGCGGTCGTCCATCATGGCCGAGCCGAGGGCATCAAGAATCTCAAAGTCGATGTCGTGACCGCCAGAGCCGTCGGGTCTCTGAGTGAGTTGCTCAAGCTTGCAAAGCCGCTGCTAAAAAAAGATTCGCTTTGCCTGTTCCTGAAAGGAAAAAGCGTCGATGGAGAATTAGCCGAATCGCGTAGATACCTAAGATACAAACTTGAGCGACATACAAGCGTGAGCGACCCCTCCGGAAGCATTCTCTTGATTCGCGGCCTCGCGCCAGCTACACACTTCTATAAGACCTCCAAGCGCAACAAGACTTAAGGCCGTCAGAAATCAACATGATCAACGATCCAACCGGAACCATGCCGGAGGCGCCAAAGTGCCGCATTCTGGGTGTGGTGAATCAAAAAGGCGGCGTCGGTAAAACGACGACGGCAGTCAACCTCGCGACTGCGATGGCGGCGATTGGCAAGCGTGTCTTAATTCTCGACGCCGACCCGCAAGGCAACGCCTCGACCGGCTTCGGCATAGCGCGCTCAGACCGTGGGACTGGATGCTACGAACTCATGTTCGATGGCATGGCCATCGAGCAAGTTGCGCGTCCGACAACCATCCCGAATCTTTCCATCATCACCTCGTCATCCGATCTCGCGGGCGCGGAAATTCAGCTTGCCACCGCTGAACGACGCGAATACAGGATGAAGGAAGCGCTGGACCGCAGCGCCAAGGATTACGATCTTGCGCTCATCGACTGCCCTCCCTCGCTCAACCTCATTACCTTAAATGCGCTGGTAGCGGCCAATGCGCTGCTCGTGCCGCTGCAGCTTGAATTTTACGCGCTTGAAGGCATGACAAGCCTCTTGCAAACCATCGAGGCCGTGCGCGCGCGCTTTAATCCGATGCTCGAAATCGAAGGCGTGATCCTGACCATGTGCGACAGGCGCAACAGCCTGTCGAACGCGGTCGAGCGCGATGTCCGCAGCTACTTTGGCCGCAGGGTCTACGAAACCGTCATTCCGCGTAACGTGCGAGTTTCCGAAGCTCCATCGCATGGCAAGCCCGTCTTGCTCTACGACCTGAAATGTCCGGGTGCGCAAGCCTACCTGCATCTTGCGAGCGAAATGCTACGCCGCGAGACGGAGCGCGACGAAATCCTGAAGCCTGAAAACCTCGACGATAGCCCCTATGCAAAAGCAATCGCCGGATAAGTTCCAAGAACGCCTCTAAACTTACAAGCAAATCCACGCATAAAACGCTAAAAAAACAGGAACACAGCATGGCACAAACCGCACAACCCGCGCGTCTCGGTCGCGGCCTCTCGGCGCTCCTAGGCGATACCGATGCGTCATATCAGGCCTCAAAACAATCGCATCGCACCGAACACGGGTCAGCGGCGCTCGCGGCGCTTGCCAATGCGCAGGCCGTCGCCGCCGGAGAACCTTTGGCGCAAGCGACTGCCAAGCACAGCCCCCAAACCATGCCGGTAACATGGCTCGTGCCCTGCCCGTTTCAGCCACGCCGCCACTTTGACGAAAGCGCATTGCAAGGGCTTGCGGACTCGATCCGCGAACGCGGGATTCTGGAGCCGCTGCTGGTCCGTCCCGTCGAAGACGCGAAAGACCGCTACGAAATCATCGCGGGCGAACGTCGCTGGCGCGCCTCGCAAATCGCCGGACTGCACGACGTGCCCGTGGTGGTCCGAAAGCTGACCGACCGCGAAGCCCTAGAATTCGGCTTGATCGAAAACATCCAGCGCGAAGGCCTGTCGCCGCTCGAAGAAGCCGAAGGCTATAAACGCCTGATCGAGGAGTTCAGCCACACGCAGGATGACTTGGCGAAAATTGTGGGACGCTCGCGCCCGCACATCACGAATATGCTGCGCATTCTGACGCTGCCGGAAACCATCTTGCAGATGATAGAAAAAGGCGATCTGACCATGGGGCATGCCCGCGCCGTCATCACCGCGCGCGATCCGCTCGAAGTCGCGCAGATGGTGGTGAAGAAAGGCCTGAATGTGCGGCAGGCCGAAGCTCTCGCGAAGAAAATGAACGACAACCCGCAAATCCACAAACGCAAGGCGAATACCGAAGCGGATGCCAACATTGTCGCGCTGGAAAAGGATATCGAGCGCAGTCTTGGACTAAAGGTAAAGATTCAGACACAAGGCAAGTCGGGAACGCTGACCCTCTATTACCATAGCCTCGACCAGCTGGAAGATTTGATCTTAAAATTAAAGGGCGCTGAAAATTAAAACAAAAAAACGGACACGCGAACATGTTGTATCGAAGATACATGCTGCGAATAAGTTGCAATAACAAATGGCAGATATATCCAAAGAACCCAAAATAATGTAATTTGCAACCTTCAAACTAACCGCACAAGAATGGAGAGAAAGAATGAAAAAACTGATTTCGACATGCGCAATAGCCGCAATTATAGCCATATCTGCGCATGCCCATGCCGCGACGGACTGGTCGGGCTTCTACGCAGGGCTGAATGCTGGTGCCATGCTGGGCGAGTCCAGCGCGAATACGCACGCCGCGAACATAGGAAACTATTTCGCGAATTCAAGCGTAACCTCCATTATTGCAAACGGAACGCAAAAGCTGAACCCCTTAGGGGTTGTTGGTGGTGCGCAAGGCGGATACAATTACCAGACAGGACACTGGGTGCTCGGACTTGAAGGGAATGCGTCAGGCAGCACCGCAAGCGATTCAAAGTCAACCACCGTTGTCTACCCCTGCTGCTCGCCATCGACCTACACGATTTCGCAAAAAGTTTCGAATGACTGGGCAGTTTCGCTAAGTCCAAAAATTGGGTACGCATTTGACAGCACACCAATCGGCGACATCCTTGGTTATATCTCCGCAGGTGTCGTGGCATCTCAAATCAACTATGAATCGACCTTCTCTGACAATTATGGGTTGAACGCCTTTGAATCGCAGAACGTATCAGAGTTTCATGCTGGATGGTCTGTTGGCACCGGGGCCGAGGTTGCGCTAAACTCCCACTGGTCGGTTCGTCCAGAATATATGTACACGAACTACGGCAAAGTCCGCCCGACCGGAACATTGAATGCGAACGGCGGCTCGACTGCTCCAATGGAACACAGCGCTGATTTAACCAGCAGCATCTTCCGCGTTGGCGTAAACTACCGCTTCCACTAACCCTAAGCCGACCACCTTACGAATTATGGGTCTTGGCCGCAAAGCCAAGACCCACTCTTTTAGATTTCAAGGGTACGGGGTTTAATAAACAAAGACGCAACTCAAAAAATTCCCATGATTTTAAAGCGTTATTAACTAGAACCCGCCAAAATCGCCTTTGTTGAAAACACCCCCCTCAAGACCTCCTAAAATATTCAACATATATAAACTCAAAAGAAAGGACATCACATGAGCAGAGTAGCAGTCGTCACTGGCGGCACGCGCGGTATTGGCGCCGCGATCAGCGAAGCGCTGGTCAAAGCCGGATACAAGGTCGCCGCGACCTTCCACGGCAACGAAAAAGCCGCGCAAGAATTCTCGGCCAAAACGGGCGTGCAGACCTTCAAATTCGACGTGGCTGATTTCAATGCCTGTAAGGACGGCGTTGCCAAAATCCAGGCCGCGCTCGGCCCTGTCGATATTCTCGTCAACAACGCCGGAATCACGCGCGACGGGTTTCTGCACAAAATGACTCCAGAGCAATGGAACGAAGTGATCCAGACGAACTTAAGCTCTGTCTTCAACATGTCGCGCCTCGTGATCGAAGGCATGCGTGAAAGAAGCTTCGGGCGCATTGTCAGCATCAGCTCGATCAATGGCCAAGCAGGACAAGCCGGTCAATGCAACTACTCCGCTGCCAAGGCCGCCATCATCGGCTTCACCAAGGCGCTGGCGCAGGAATCGGCATCGAAGGGAATCACGGTCAACGCGATCTGCCCCGGCTATGTTGATACGGAAATGGTGCGTGCCATCGCGCCTGAAATCCTCGAAAAGATCGTAGGAAAGATTCCCGTGAAACGTCTCGGTCGGACGGATGAAATCGCCAAGACGGTCCTCTTCCTCGCCAGCGATGAAATGGGCTTTTCAACCGGCGCGACTTTCTCGGTCAACGGCGGCCAATACATGGCCTAAAACGGCTCATCGCCAAGATCGAAGATGCCGCCAATTGCCTTCAAAGCCCCGACGGAAACGACGGGGCTTTGTTGTATGTCCTCAAACGAAACAAGACGACGCAACAAGATATTTTCAAACAAAAATCAGCGTAGACAAGACAGAAAGACAAGAACATCTCGAATAAAGAACAAAACGACTCAGTCTGTCGGAGATGTGTTGGAGGAAGCCAATGAGCGACGGGCAACTCACGCAGGCGCTGAATTTCGCAGATATATGAAGCAGCCGATTTTTTATCAGGCGCGTTCACACGCCTGAACGAAGTGTGTCCACTGGTTCCGAAACCACGTCGTCTGACGCTTGGCATAGTTTCTGGTCGCTTGCTGAGCCTTGAGAATTGCCGCGTCGAGCGAACATTCAAGGCGCAGGAAACAACGGATCTCGCGCAAGCCGATCGTCTTCATTGTGGGCAACCCGGAATCCAGACCGCGTGACAAAAACGCGCGCGCCTCCTCGACCGCGCCTCGGTCTATCATGTCAAGAAACCGCGCGTCGCACGCCGCATAAAGCCGTTCTCGCGTGGGCAGCAACAAATGACGCTCGAAACTAAACCGGGGGGATATCGTCTCTCGCGACAGGCGTTGCCAATGGCCCAAGCACTTGCCCGTGTGGTGCGCGACTTCATAAGCACGAACCAGACGATGGCGGTCGTTTCTCGCGATTTTTTGCGCGGATTCAGGATCGTTCTCGCAAAGCAGAGTGCGAAACAGCGCTTCGCCAAGCTCGTCGTAAAGCGCTTGCGCCGAGGCGCGAACCGAACCCGGAATGTCTGGGATGTCGGCAAGTCCCTGCTCCAGAGCGCGGAAGTACAGACCTGTACCGCCGACAAGAACGGGGACAAGCCCTGCATCGTGCGATTCGCCGATGGCGCGTTGCGCTTCGCCAAGCCACCTCGCGACAGAAGAATGCGTGGCCGGATCGAAATCGCCATAAAGCCTATGAGGAATCTCAAGCCGCTCGTCATCGCGCGGCTGCGCCGTGAGAATGGACAAGCCGCTATAAAGTTGCATCGCGTCCGCATTGATAATCGCGCCGCGCTCGCGTCGCGCGACCTCCATCGCAAAAGCCGATTTACCTGACGCCGTCGGCCCACCGATTAAAATAACACGTAACCTGTTCATACATAAGATATAACCCGCAAAAGCGAGCCGCGATAGCTCAAGAATCTCGCTGGGCGGCGCAAAAGTATGATAAACAAGAAGGATAAGAAAATCGGAGGAGCAAAATGGGACTGAGCTTTTGGCACATCGTCGTCGTGTTGTTGGTCGTGCTGATCGTCTTTGGCGCAGGCCGCTTGCCGCAGGTCATGGGGGATCTGGGCAAAGGCATTCGCAGCTTCAAGGACGGCATGAATAGCGATAACAATGAAGAAAAACAGGCGGATCAATCGAAACAGGATGCGAAACCGCTCCCCCCGTCTTCGACAAAAAAAACCTGAGGGTAAGCAGAAATGCTCGATATCGCGTGGCCCGAACTGGTGGTCATCGGCGCTGTAGCTCTTGTCGCTATCGGCCCCAAAGACTTGCCTCGCGTGATGCAGGTGCTTGGCCGATGGGTTGGCAAAGCGCGCACGGTCGCCAACGAATTCCACCGAACGTTCGAGCAACTTGAGTACGAATCTCAGATCGCGGAAAAGCTGAAGCAACAGAAAAGCGCGGCGTCAGAAACGCAAACGGCAGCTCCGCAACCCGATTCTACAACGCCCCCTCCACCCCGCCCCCGCGACGAAGAGCGCTAGGCCCGCATGAATTCCGGCCCCGAAATATTGGAAAACGAACTTGATCCCATGCGGCAACCGCTTCTGGCGCATCTGATCGAACTGCGCCGTAGGTTGATCTATGGGTTTCTGGCGATTATGGCTGGTTTTGTAATAAGCTATGGTTTTGCGCCAGATATCTATGCATTCCTTGTCAAACCGCTAGCGGCTGCTACCGGGGCCGAAAACCACCGCTTGATCTACACGGGCCTTACAGAAGCCTTTTCGACCTACCTGCGCCTTGCGCTATGGACCGGGTGCTTCATCGCCTTTCCGGTGATCGCGACGCAAATCTGGATGTTTGTCGCGCCGGGCTTGTATGAAAACGAGCGAAAAGCTTTCCTTCCATTCCTTGCTGCGACGCCGATCCTGTTTCTGATCGGCGCGGCTTTCGCGTATTACCTTGTCTTCCCGCTCGCCTGGACATTTTTCCTGAGCTTTGAAATACCGGGAGCGGCTGGCGCTCTTCCCATCCAGATGGAAGCGCGGGTCAGCGAGTATTTGTCGCTCTCCATGACGGTCATCTTCTCCTTCGGTATCGCTTTTGAACTGCCCGTCATCCTAATCCTGCTCGCTCGCGTGGGGATACTAACCCCCGAACAGTTAAAAAAGTTCCGGCGCTTCGCGATCGTCCTCATCTTTGTCGCCGCCGCGATCATGACCCCGCCGGATGTCTTCAGCCAGTTGAGCCTCGCCATCCCGCTCATGGCGCTGTATGAACTGTCCATATTCGGGGCTAAATGGGCCAAAAAAAGCCGTGTTTCACGAAATCCATAGGCTTGCCGCCCGGCGCATGCTAAGAAATATCAATGTATTGACAACAAGAAGTAGCGCCAAGCGCCTTCTGGGCCGAATACAGGCAAATGTTAGAGGAGAGCCGTCATCGCGAGGAGCCTGAAAGGCGACGTGGCGATCCAGAGTCGAAAGGACTGTGCCATGGAATCTGGATTGCCGCGTCGTCTTCCGCCCTGCGAGCGGGAACTCCTGGCAATGATGGCGTTTTTGCAATGTTTGTCTAGATAAGCTGCGTAAAATGCTTGGAGTTACAAGAGGAAAAACATAACAACTGACTGAGCGCGCCATGCACGACCTTAAATTTCTCCGCGAACACCCTGACCAATTTGACAACGCGCTAAAACGGCGCGGATTGCCTGTCGCCTCCGAAGAGCTGCTCTCGCTTGACGCCGAACGCCGCAGCGCCCAGACGGCGATGCAAGAGCTTCAGGCGCGCCGCAATGAGGTCTCCAAACAAATCGGCGCGATCAAGGGCAAGGGCGGTGATGCCTCCGCCCCGATGCAAGAAGTTGCCTCGATCAAAGACCGCATCGCGACGTTGGAGATGCAGGAAGCGGAATACGCTGCCAAGCTGGATGAAAGGCTCTCAAGCCTTCCCAATATGCCGGGGGCCGATGTCCCGGACGGCAAGGACGAACGCGATAATAAGGAGCTTCGCCGCGCAGGCGAACCGAAACCCGCGACCGCAACGACCAAGGAACATTACGAAATTGGCGAAGCTTTGGGGCAGATGGACTTTGAAACCGCCGCCAAATTGTCCGGCGCTCGTTTCACGATGCTGAAAGGCCAGCTTGCGCGACTGGAACGCGCCTTGGGCGACTTCATGCTCGACCTGCATACGACCGAGTTCGGCTATACCGAAGTTTCTCCGCCTTTGATGGTGCGCGACGAGATTATGTATGGAACGGCGCAGCTACCGAAGTTCCGCGACGATCAGTTCTTTGCGCTGGCGGGGGGACAAATTGGCGCGCTGGCCGACGACCCGAACAAGACGAGTATCGGCTGGTGGCTCGTGCCGACGGCTGAAGTGCCTTTAACCAACATCGTCAATAATATGATCGTCGAGCGTGAGAAACTTCCGTTGCGCGTCACCGCGCGAACGGCCTGCTTCCGCGCCGAAGCGGGCGCTGCGGGCAAGGACACGCGCGGTATGTTGCGTCAGCACCAGTTCTATAAGGTCGAGCTGGTCAGCATCACGGGGCCGGACCAGTCCGAAGCCGAGCATGAGCGCATGACGCAATGCGCTGAAACCGTGCTGAAGAAGCTTGATCTGCCCTTCCGCACCATCGTGTTATGCGCCGGAGACATGGGCTTTGGCGTGCGCAAGACCTACGATATCGAGGTGTGGTTACCGGGGCAAAAGGCCTACCGCGAGATCTCAAGCTGCTCGAATTGCTGGGATTTTCAGGCGCGGCGCATGAATGCCCGCTGCCGCGCGGCAGGCGAAAAAGCAACGCAGTTCGTCCATACCCTAAACGGCTCAGGCGTCGCCATTGGTCGCTGCCTAATCGCCGTGATGGAAAATTATCAACAACCGGACGGCTCGGTCATCATTCCGACAGTTTTGCGCCCTTATATGGGTGGCATGGAGCGGATCGAGACTGTGAAGGGATAAGGCTGGAAAGCATGGGCGACGCACGATGGACGAAAATCAGGGCGGGATTGTTAAGTGTCGTCGCGTTGCTTGCCTGTCTGGGGATGGTGGCCTGCACGGCGGTGCGCCCGCCAGCGCCCTATCTGCCTAGCCGCGCGTCGATCACGCCAGGGCCAACCGTCACAGTGCGCGACAATCAAAACGTCTATGCCATCGCCCGCGCGAATGGCGTTGCGATGCGCGATATCATCGTGCTGAACGATCTGCGCGCGCCATTTACGCTTAAGGCCGGGCAGAAACTCGTTCTACCCGCCAATGCCAAACCCTCATCAGGGCCTGTAGACAATGGCCAAGGCCAAGGCGATTATGCGTCGTCGGTCGTGGCGACTTCGTCCAAAATGCCGCCAACCGCCCTTGAGGCGAGCGTAGCCGCTACTGCGGTCGAACAAGCCGATTTACCGCCCTTGCCTCCGCAAAAGCCCATGGCTTCCCCGTTAACGAACGGCACGCAGGCATCGCAGGCAACAGCCGCCGCGCCGGAAAACATTCTGCGCCCGCCCCATGTTGCGAATGATCAAAGTCTCGCGAAAGCCGCGCCAGAACCTGCCCCCCCCGCTTCCATCCCTGCGGAGCAACCGGCGCAGTCAAACGGAACCTCAGGCGTGTTCGCCCCCACGCCAGTCGTCGAAACGCCGGGACCCGCGAATTCAAATGATGAGGAAAACCAGACTACGATGATATGGCCGGTGCAAGGCCCGTTACTGTCAAGCTTCGGCCCCAAAGGACAAGGCCTCAGCAACGACGGCCTCAATATCAGCGCGCCGAAAGGGGCCCCTGTCGTCGCGGCGGCGAGTGGCATCGTCGTCTATGCGGGCAACGAGATCAAGGGATTTGGCAACCTCGTTCTGATCCGGCATCAGGGCGGATTGGTCACCGCGTACGCGCACCTCGACCGCGCGATGGTGAATAAGGATACGGTGGTCGCGCAGGGCGACATGATCGGCACAGTTGGCAAAACGGGTAACGTCCCCTCGCCTCAGCTTCACTTCGAAGTCCGCAGCCGCGGCAAACCCGTGAATCCCGAAGGCTACATCAAAGGCAACCCGCCTGAGAAAGCCACGCAAGGATAAACAAGAATTAACCCTGCGCAAGGCGGCGATAATGCGCTTGCGAATCCTTGCGCAGCCTGTCGCCATAGCCGCGCATGTGCGCAGAGCAAGCCTTAATCTCGCGCCCAGCTCCTTCGCGACCGTCCAGCGCGGCAAGCGAGATACCGTCGAAGGGTCTAAAAATGTCATCCATGAAACGATTAAAGCCATGATACGTGTCGCCCGGCAAAGGCAAGTAAATCCACTCGCCTTCCGCCGTCGCGGTTGGCAGTTCCAGCGCGACCGAAGTGTCGTCCACGATATGGCGCGACGGTAACGATTCGATAATATCGAAGAACGCCTGTGCCATGCTATCGCGTCGACCGCAGCGCGAGGCTGGATCGAGCGGCTTAAACAGCCTCCGCGCATGGAATGTAGCGCCGATATGCGGCAAGGATTCGCGCCAGTTCCACCCACAGGCCCGCAACGCGGCATCGGCCTGCTCGTTGCGTTCTGCGCTAAACTCGTACAAATACATGAAATGCAGCATCTGCATCAGTCGGTCTTGCAAGGCGCGATCAAAAATTTCCAGATCGTCGCGCAAAGCCTCGCTGCAATAGCTGCCAAGGGTCGCGACCGTGACGCGATAGCCTCCGCCATGCATGCTTTTGGTAAGATCGGTCAGCGTGCGGGTCAGATTCTCGACCTTAAGATCATAAATCTTGTCGTTGCCCGCCTCTTGCAAAAGCTCGAATTGCCGTACCGCCGCCCATTCCGCCGGGAACTTGTCGCGCGTCAGCCCGCTCCCTGCATTCAGTGCGGATTCTGCGGCCAGCTTAGTCTCGTCGGAAAACCACAGATCCCAGCACGCGCCTTTTCCCATGCGCTGCATCCATGTAAAACCCGCCGTGATGCGACGGCCTTTGACAAAAGGTGCGTCGAACATGCGCGAACGAAGCCCGAACGGAAACCCGCTTCGCCCCAGATTTTCTCGCGCGGCGCTCCGCGCTGTATGGATAAGCATGAAACCCTGCTCCCTTCGCCGGCATGATCCGGATCAGGTTCAACGGGTATAATCTCAGCCCCAACCCCAGCGCTAAACGCTATGGCGGGACACCCCGGTTACGTTAAGCATCAATTAAGCAAGAATCGCCGCCTCTGTCAAAAGACAGCTGTGCAACGCAGCAAAATTGGCTATGCAATTATACAAAAAAATCAATATGATAGAGGGGCTGTGAGAAACACGTGCAAAAACTCACAAAATGTTAAAAGTTGGCAACTAATATGGCTGAAGAAAACGACAGGATATTAGTGTAACATTTGGCTGATAAATCGAGGATGAGATTGTAAGGAAAGGACGTATAACAATGGCCGGACCTAATATTGAACCCCCTCCCGTGCAACCAGCAGGAGGCGCCGGAAAAATAACCGTCCATAACGCGCCAGCGATGCCTGAATATGCTGCGCAAGAACATAACGCCGCGCCCAAACCGCGCAACCACCATCAAAGAAACCTCGGGCGACGCGCGGCAAGAACGCATACGATGCAAACTGCGCCCGCTATAGCAGCGGCAGCCGCGCCGTCCACAGCGCCGCAGCATATGCCACAAGGATACGCGAGCTTTCAAAAAGCCGATGGCACGTTCCGGGAAATGACAGTTCAGCACGATACGCCAAACCCGGATGGGCGAGGAAACATGGTCTCGGCCGCTACAGTCGAGCCGCATATGCAAAATCACGGACCAGGAATGAACACAATCGCCATGGAAGGCGTAGGGAGCAGGGCCTACGACCCCAACAAACCAGTAACCATGGCAAACACATCAAATGATCACTCGATGCGTGGTGGACCCGGCCCAAACACTGCCACGATAGGAAATCGTACGACGATGTATCAGGCAGGAACCGTGACAGAAAATCAAGTAGCGGGAAGAAAGCCACAGATTGCGGCTCAAGACACGAACTGCGCGACCGGTGGAGGAAGAAGAAGCTGCTATTCTGATCTGAAGACAGCATCCGCAACGGCTAACCACGCCCCGCCGCCGCCATCACCGAATGTTGGACACACGGCAGGCATAGACCTAACAACAACGCGAATAGCTCCAGCATCGCCAGGCTTTAACGGATAGTCGACGCAACGCCTGATGGAAACGAAAAGGCCTCCTCTTCGGAGGCCTTTTCTGTATGGTTTCATGCGACCCCACAAAGATATACATTGATATTGCAGGACAAATTAGCCACACGCGTCATTCCGGCGCAAGCCGGAATCCAGCTTGCGAGCGGCAGCGAGAGGAAAAGAACGAATTCACGGCCTGCGATCAAGGGCGTGTTTTTGACTCTTTCGCGCCGCAGACGCGGCGCAGCTGGCTTCCGGCTTGCGCCGGAATGACGCGGACGGCTAAGATAAGTTATCTTATCAAACAATGGGTTAATGTGTAGGTTAGCGTGGTGAAGTTTACAAGAGCGACACCAACGCTACTTGCATCACTTCTCTGGCGTAAACTCCAGCCCGAACAGGCGATAATAGTCCGGACGCTCCTGCCAATTCTTGTCGTATTTCACGTCAAGGAACAAATGCACACGGTGGCCCATAATGTTTTCCAACTGATGCCGCGCGGCCTCGCCGATTGACTTGATCCGCGCCCCGTCTTTGCCAAGCACAATCGGGCGGTGGCCCTCGCGCGCGACAAGGATCGTCTGATGGATCGTGACCGACCCATCCTTTTTGGTTTCCCAGCTTTCCGGAATCACCGCAATACCATACGGAAGTTCCTGATTAAGTTGTATAAACGCCTGCTCGCGCGTCGTTTCCGCCGCCAACAACCGCTCTGGCAAATCGCTGAGCTGATCTTCTGGAAAAAGCCACGGCCCCTCCGGCATGCGCCGCGCAATCTCTTGTTTGAGACCATCGACCCCGTCGCCGACTTGAGCCGAAACCATGAAAATTTCGCTTGCAACGCCCGTCGCATCAAGTTTCTCGGCTAATGGCAACAACGCAGCCTTGCTGCGCAACGCATCGATCTTGTTAAGAACGATGCTGGCCTTAAGTCCTCGCTCGCGCAGAACCTCTAATATCGCATCCGTTTCGCGAGCGTTGGCCCCGCCATATTTGGTCGCGTCGATCACGACGACGAAAACATCCGCATCGCTCTGCGCCTGCCATGCCGCCTGCACCATCGCGCGGTCGAGCCGCCTTTGCGGCGCGAAAATGCCCGGCGTGTCAATGAAAACGATCTGCGTCGCGCCCTCGGTTAAAACGCCTTTAACGCAAGCCCGCGTCGTCTGAGGCTTGGGGCTAACGATGGCAAGCTTGCGCCCCATCAGCTGGTTAAGGAGCGTCGATTTCCCTGCATTGGGAGCGCCAAGCAAGGCGACAAACCCCGCATGGCGAATCGCGTCGGGGCCGTCAGTGGTCTGCTCGGTCATGGTTTTCCTATGCCTTCGAGTTGCTGCAACAAAAGGGCCGCAGCGGCCTTTTGCGCCGAACGTTTGGTCTCGCCCTCAGCTTCCGCCGCCGGAAACCCTTTAACATGGGCCGCGATCACGAAACGCGGCGCATGAGCGGGGCCGTAATGCCGAATGTCGCGATAGTCGGGGAGTGGAAGCCCCCGTCCCTGCGCCCATTCCTGAAGCGCCGTCTTAGGATCGGCGGGCGCTATTTCAATCGCCACGTCCTTTTGCCAATAACGGTGAATAAAATCCTGCGCCGGTTTCAACCCGCCGTCGAGATAAATCGCGCCGATTACGGCTTCCATAGCATCAGACAGCGTCGAAATATCCTTGCGCTCGCCCGTCAGCTCGTCGCCTCGCGCAAGCCGCACATGCTTGCCAAGGCCTATTTCCAGCGCGACGGCCTGAAGCGCATTGCGATTGACCAAAGCTGTGTGTCGCATCGCCAGTTCCCCTTCCTTGGCATCGGGGTAGCGACGATAGAGCCACTCAGCGATCACAAGGCCCAAAACGCGGTCGCCGAGAAACTCCATACGCTCATAGGGCATCGCGCCATTACGACGCTGCTTAAAACCTGCCAGCGAAGGATGCGTCAAAGCCTCCTCAAGCAATTGAGGCGATGTGAATACATGCTCAAGCCTGTTGGCGAGTTCCTGAATGTCAGGCTTTAATCTGTTTTCTGCCATACATACTCATCGCATATGAAAAGTTAGAAAATGTTGCGGCAAAACAAGCGTCACACCCGCGAAGGCGGGGGCCATTTCCTGTTTTTGATGTAAGCGCTTCGTTTGCATGATTTGTGCTTGTTCTCAACATTAGAAGATCGACCCCTGCCTTCGCGGGTGTGACGCTGCGCTATCGGGTGCATTTTGCCAATTCTCGAACTGTTAGAAGTATATCACTCTATCTTTGTAAAAATGCGGTCCACGCGTACGGCAGTCGGCCACTTCCAGAATTCCCAGAATTTTGCATGCTCATCCAGAGAAAAGAAAAGAACTTCTGCGCGTCCAACAAGGTTTTCTTCTGGCACATAGCCAACCTTTGCCGTGCGGCTATCAAGCGAATTGTCTCGGTTATCGCCCATAAAGAAATAATGGCCGGGAGGAACCTTGAATTCTTCGGTGTTGTCGAGGGACATATCGTCGCCTTCCTCGCGAACGACGTGCGCGACTCCGCCGGGAAGCTCTTCGAGAAACTCAGTCGCCCCAACTTGTGACAAACCTGATTCATTGGACACGATCATATCCATCGCTGTGCGTTTGACCGCCTCGCCGTTGACAAAGAGAATCCCACGCTTGACCTGTACCGTGTCTCCCGGCAGTCCGATGAGGCGTTTGATATAATCCGTTTTGTTATCCTTGGGCGTTTTAAAAACAATGACATCCCCGCGCTTCGGCGCCGCGCCTCCAATCCGTCCTACGACAGGAAGCATGCCCCAGAAAGTCCCAACGCTGCCATAGCCGTAAGAATATTTGGAAACAAACAGATAATCTCCGATCAACAAAGACGGCACCATCGAACTTGAAGGAATATTAAAGGGTTCAAATGCAAATGTGCGTATAATCATCGCGATAATGATTGCAACGATCACAGTGCGAATCGTTTCGGCAATGCCGTCGCTCGCATCTCTCACCGGAATATCGGAATTCATGCTCGTCTGCTTTCTAAAAAACAAGCTCTATGGTTAGAGCTTTAAGACCAATGACTACGACAGTGAACGCAGCGGCTATTCCGGCTTGATCGAAAATTGTACCGTTGTGATCTTGCCGTTCGCGCGGGCAAGGATATTCAGCCTCTCCCCGTTACGCCTGTAGGTTCTGGCGTCGCTTGCCTTCCAGCCAAGTTGAGGAAGACTGCGCTTATAGTAAAGATAGACATCGTCGACATCGACAGCCCCGATAGCGGCGCTTTCCGCGATCCTCCCGCCATGTGGCACGACAAACACCGTGTCTTCATCGCGCAGAGCGCTAAGTCCGGGCATCAGCGGAAGATCCTCGATCGAGGGCACGAACTGGGTATCTCCTCCCACCGTGGTCTTTGGGACCGATACTGGCGACACCGAATCCGCCAAGCTGGAGACACTATTCAACGGACCCGCGAAAGCCATCTGGGACGCAAAAAACAGAGCCACAGCAGCCGCTGTGACGCATAGCGCTAGGTATCTCTTAATCATGGCGCGAGGCTAGCGCAGCCTGGCGCTGGACACAACCGGGGAAATGAAGGCTCAATCTTTCTGGGCTTACGCGTGAAACCTTCCGTAAGCGAGCCTAATGCGCCAAGCCAATCTGCCTGAAGCAAATCACGTTCCTCGCATTCCTCAACAGCACGGGCCAGATGACGACAAGCAGGTGCGCCGCATGCCCGGAATTCCTCACGTAACGCAGGAGAAATCGCGGACGTATCGAGTTGCGCAAGCACTGTTAAAGCCTGCTTCCTGTCTTTACCCGGTTTCAACAAATAGTCGCGTCGCGCAGGCAGGACAGAACAGACCAACTTATGAAGCGCAAATCTGATCGGTTCCGGTACTCTAACCGGAAGGCCGTCGCCCAGCAGGATAACCTCGGAAACAGACTCTTGAAGCAAGAACGAAAAACTAGGCGCGCTCTTCCAGGGCATGGTGAATGCATAAGTATTTAAATCGGGAAGCCACACAATGCCTTTTGGTTCCTTTGGAAAATGGGGAGTTAGCAAATCCATCTGAGCGCTAAAATAATCATTGTAATAGCGTCTTTGAGCAATATCCCAGCTTAAACGAGGACGCATGCGCTTGTTGGCGACGGGGGCGTATCTCCTAATCGCGATATCAACGTCGTAGGTCTGCGCAAAATAGGAATCCTTTACCGCAATGCCAGCATGCGCAAGGTAAATCTGAAAGGCCGTCGTGCCAATCACAAGAGCGTCATCGTGTTGTAGCAACTTGCCATGACAGGCAACCAATTGTCCGACGCCATACATAGGATAAGGGATATCGGCGTCATAAAGTTCCTGCACAAGCCTTCTGCGCGTGGACCCACTTTTGTCCCCGTCAGAATACACCATCTCTTTAAGATCTTGATATTTTTGTGCTAAATGCACATTTGGAATCAAAGTCGACATATAACAACGCCCCACAACATCAATGCGCTAAAAAATGAACAAAGAAGAAAGACGGCCAAACTGATGGCCAATCGGAAATGCCGCGCCAATATATGAACACGCAGGAGAAATCGTCAACACGATGAATTGCTTGCAATAATTGAAAAATTTAAGCTATTCAGCAATAGACTTCTTGCATAACTATACAGAAAAATGAGACACCCGTTTTCGCGGGTGTGACACTGGGGTTAACGGACGATATGTGCCGAAATCTTGTTATGCCCGCGAAGGCGGGCATCCCATGTTCTTGACGATAACAGTTAGGTAAGAGGTCTAATAAATAGCCTGTGCAAAGAAAGACATAGCAACAATGCGCATCGTTGGCGGAACCCATTCCGGGCGAAAAATAACGCCCCCACTAAGCCGTTCGACGCGCCCGATGATGGACCGCGTGCGTCAAGCGCTGTTTAATATTCTGGAACACCATGACTGGGGGCCGAACGTCCCCAAACTTTTCGACGGCGTGCGCGTGCTTGATGCGTTCTGCGGAACCGGGGCGCTGGCCTTCGAATCCCTGTCGCGCGGTGCCGCGTTTGCGACCCTATTCGATATCGGAAAACAGGCAAGGCAGATTGCGGAGAGGAACGCCGCTGATTTAGGACTATCGGATCGCTGCAGAATCGTGGCGACCAGCGCCCTGACGCCGCCGAAAACGCGCGAGCCTTGCTCGCTCGTGTTTTTGGCTCCTCCCTACCGCAAAGGGTTGATCCCCCCGGCGCTTTTGGCGCTCGATGCCGCAGGCTGGCTGACGGCGCAACCTGTCATCGTGGCGGAAACCGCAAAAAGCGAAAATCTGGAGATTCCGCAAGGCTTTTTTACGGCGTTACAACGCCATTACGGCGATACGACGCTGCATATGTTTTTGCGGGCCGATCAGAAATTGGGGCATACGTAAATTTTCTCTCAACAATACCGAAAATTGCGAATGTCCGGGCAGCATGTCGGTAAATTTCACGCATCCTATTGACGAATAATAAATTACGGCATGTTGCGCGCTGGACACATTTAGCTAACCAAAGGGACTCGATTTGTGCTATTCTTTACGCCAGTGAGCTTCCTGTCTTTGTGTGCTGAACCCAAACACCTACGGAGGAAATCATGGCACTTCATGAGCATATCGCGTCCCTAAGAAAGCGTCACAACGAGTACGATCTCAAGATACAGGCAGAGTCATCCCGTCCATTCCCCGATGATGTCCTCCTGCATCAACTCAAAGCGGAAAAACTTAAAATCAAGGACACCATCGTAGAGTTGGAGGGTACGCTAGTCGAAGCCGCCTGATAAAATAAGTACGACAAAGACGACAGGAAATGACCCGGGCAAGGCAACTTGTCCGGGTCTTTATGTTGACAGCTTGGGAGTTGCTAAAATTGCTTAAGCTGATGCGCGGACTTATAACCAAACTTGTCGCATTTCAAGAATTGGCAAAACCTTCAGTGCGAGGAACGAAGCGATGCGGCAATCCAAACCCTTCCGTGCTTTTTCTTGTGACTCTAAATCGCTTCGCTAAGCTAGCGATGACGCCACTCTTTGCTGTAATGGGTATGCCTAAGAATATTCCCGTCATGGGTTCACGCCTTCCAATATGAGGCAGAAAATGAATACGCATCGCTACGCGCGGCTCGCGACAAGCGCGCTTCTCTTTGTGCTGACGGTCCTTCCCAGCTCACTGGTTGCAGAAGGCAAACCGCAGACATTGACTTCCGCCGATGTCATGTCTGTGGTTGCGCGCGAATACATAGAAGCCACAAAGATTAGCGGCTGGACGCCGACGGCATGGGGACTAGCCGATCTTGACGACGACGGGGTGGATGACCTTGTCGTATTCTTGCGTGACCGCACAGCCAAGCCGCGCGGCGGGATCATATACCCTGCGCATGTCACAATATTCGAGGGAGTAGCTTCGAGCCCTCGATTTGACGCAATCAAGGGCAAACACCTTGTTTCTCTGGAAGACGGCCAGCCTTCCTCTGCCGAAAGCGGAATGACAGTCTCCCATGATAAAAAGTTTCTCAAGTCAATCGGGTGCGAAATACCTACCGCAATCGAGATGATAAAGAAAGAATCGACAAAATTTTATCTTTGTTGGGATGGCATGAGGTTCGGATTTCATAGCGCGCCATCAGACAATCCCTAAGGCCAAATTACACCGCAATCAGCCGATTAAGAAGTGGTTAACGCCCCCTTTACAAATGGACGGCGCATGCCCATCTCAAGAATGAAGGGGGGAAACCCCCGGACGCCGCGAGGCGAGATTGGTAATGCAATGAAAGGAGGTTGCCATGCTGTTTCGTTCACTCATCCCTAGTTCCCGCCTTCCGCAGACGCGGACGAACGAGGACCCGTTTACGCTGGTGCAACGCGCATTGATGCGTAATTTTGAGGAAGGTTGGCCCCTCTCCGGGCTTCCTGCAATTGCCGGAGAGACGGCTATGATGCCCGTCAGGGTGGACGTGAGGGAAGACGAAAAAGCCTATCGCGTAACGGCGGAACTGCCGGGCTTGACCGAGAAAGATGTCGACGTGACCTATGACGACGGCGTGCTAACGATCCGGGGCGAAAAAAAGGCCGAGCGCGACGAAAAGAACGAAACATGGCATATCGTCGAACGCTCGTACGGAAGCTTCGCCCGGCAAATCGCGCTCCCGCCGGGCGTGGCGGAAGATAAGATTGAGGCGAAGTTCGAAAAAGGCGTGTTGAATGTGACCTTGCCCAAAGTGCCTGAAGAGCAGAATCCTGCAAGAAAGATAGCTGTTAAGTCTGGAAATGGTTAATAAGCGCGGTAGATGAAGTCGGCGCAGGGGTAAAATCCCTGCGCCGATTGTGTAAAAGGCGCATGACCCTATGAAAAATACATGAATGTTACAGGGGAAACAAACCGCAAGCGTAATGCCCGCGACGGTAAGCGTGACCAATATGGATGCAATGAATCTTATTTTAGAACAATGTGTTAATGAGCAAGGTGGTGTCGTGTAAAGAATTAAAATCGTGGAATCTTATGGCAAAACACACGGTAAAAGTACAAGTCATTACAAATGGATAATTGTTAGTTTCATGATCTTGTAATACATTCACCTGATTGCTGTAAAAATGTATTTACAAGAGGATTGTATGAATAAGGTTTTTAATAAATTAAACCAATACAAACACTTGGTCGCTTCCGGAATTGCAGGCATTTCTCTTACTGCAGCAGTGATCCAGTTGCAGAGCGCCGAAGATCTAGCGTCTGAAAATGCGCAGCTAAAGCGCATCTTACAACATCACGTCCAGACGATCAGTGCAGGGAAAGAAGCAAATAGAAAATTGAAGGTAGAAAAAAATAGTGCCATAGACGCACTGGCAGGCGCATACGGGGAAATTGTGAGACAGAAGACAAGAAAAGAACAATTAGAGATACAAGTAAGAAATGAAGTTGCAAAAGGCAAGACAAATCAAAATGTTGCAGAAAGAACAATTGCGCTACTCACCGTAGAAAACCTGCGGAATCAGCAGAAGACTGCCCCGCTCGGAGAATCTACCCAAGGCGCTTTCCCCCTGTTGCCAGCTCAGGTAATTGCTGAATTTATAGTAGCTAAGCTTGCCATACAAACGCTAAGGGCAGAGCAAAAAACAGCTGTAAAAGTAGAAATAGCCGACCGCGCGCTCGACGAATGCGCAAGAAATCAGCCGGGACTAAAGCATTCGGATAGGCAAGTCATCGAGGTTTATATGCGCCAGATACAGAATGATAATTCACATACCCCCAAAACATCGCCTGCCAACGCGGCAAAAAAAGCATATAACGCTCTGGCGCAAAGCTTAAAAGAACGCGGACTAGCCGCAGCCCAACAGCATTGTCGAATGTAGCAAAGTAAAAAAAACGCCAGAATGCGCATATCCTTTTGCTGTGCGAGCGAACTATGTGCTATGGCTCCGCGCGTCGCTGGGGCCATGCGCTCCGAAATGAAAGCCTTTGTAAAACAGCAAACGGCCCCCAGAACGGCAGAAAACCGTAAGTCGTAACAACCAAAGTATCAGTAAAGAAGCAACCATGAATCTCCGTAATATCGCCATCATCGCCCACGTTGACCACGGCAAAACCACGCTTGTGGACGCCATGCTGCGACAATCTGGAACCTTCCGCGCGAACCAGCACGTCGCCGAACGCGCCATGGACAGCAACGATCTGGAACGCGAACGCGGCATCACGATTTTGGCGAAATGCACGTCGATTTTCCACGGCGAGCTGCGCATCAACATCGTGGACACGCCCGGCCACGCCGATTTCGGCGGCGAGGTCGAACGCATCCTTTCGATGGTGGATGGCGCGGTGCTTCTGGTGGATGCCGCCGAAGGCCCCCTGCCCCAGACCAAATTCGTGGTGTCGAAGGCGTTGGCGATTGGCCTGAAGCCCATGGTCGTCATCAATAAAATTGACCGCCCCGACGCCCGTCCGCATCAGGTCCATGACGAAATCTTCGATTTGTTCGCGGCGCTCGATGCGTCGGAGGAGCAGCTCGACTTCCCGACCTTGTTCGCCTCTGGCCGCAACGGCTGGGCGGTCGAGAAGCTGGGTGAAGAGCCGAAAGACCTTGAACCACTGTTCGAACTCATCAAGCGACATGTCCAGCCCCCTCAGGTAGACCCAACGGCGCAGTTCACGATGTTGGCGAGCATTCTGGAAGCGAACCCCTATCTAGGCCGCCTGCTCACGGGCCGCATCGAAAGCGGCAGCGTCAAACCCAACATGGCGATCAAAGCCCTGACGCGAGAAGGCAAGCTGATCGAACAAGGCCGTATCACGAAGGTGCTGGCCTTCCGTGGTCTGGAGCGCGTGGGCGTAGACGAGGCGCAGGCGGGAGATATCGTCGCGCTGGCGGGGTTAAGCAAAGCAACGGTTGCGGATACCATCTGCGACCCGCTCGTGACGATTCCGATTCAAGCGCAGCCGATTGATCCCCCGACCATCGCCATGACCTTCTCGGTCAACGATTCGCCGCTGGCGGGAACCGAGGGCGACAAGGTGACGGGCCGCATGATCCGCGACCGCCTGATGCGCGAATCCGAAGGCAACGTCGCCATTCGCGTGACGGAGTCTCAGGACTCCGACGCGTTCGAAGTGGCCGGACGCGGCGAGTTGCAACTAGGCATCTTGATCGAAACCATGCGCCGCGAAGGCTATGAACTGTCGATCAGCCGTCCGCGCGTGCTGTTCCAGACCGACGAAAGCGGTGCGAAGACCGAACCGATGGAAGAAGTCGTCATCGACGTGGACGAACCCTATTCCGGCACTGTCGTCAACAAAATGTCCGAACGCAAGGCAGAAATGACCGATATGCGCCCTTCGGGCGGCGGTAAGGTGCGCCTGACCTTCATCGCGCCTTCTCGCGGGCTTATCGGCTATTACAGCGAGTTCCTAAGCGACACGCGCGGAACCGGCGTCATGAACCGCCTGTTCCATGGCTACGCGCCGTACAAAGGCGCGATATCCGCGCGTCGCACCGGCGTCATGATCTCCAACGGCACGGGCGAGGCTGTCGCCTACGCGATGTGGAAATTGGAAGATCGCGGCCCGATGATGATCGTGCCGGGCGTCAAGGTCTATGAAGGCATGCTCATCGGCGAACACGCCAAGAGCAATGATTTGGACGTGAACGTGCTCGAAGGCAAGAAGCTGACGAACATTCGCGCGGCGGGCAAGGATGAAGCCGTGCGCCTGACGCCGCCCCTGATCATGCCGCTTGAAAAAGCGCTAGCCTACATCGCGGACGACGAGCTGGTGGAAGTCACGCCCAAGTCGATCCGTTTGCGCAAGCGTTGGCTCGATCCCAATATGCGCAAGCGCATGTCCCGCAAGGCCGATGCGGAGGGCTAAAAAGGTTGTATGGCGTTGGCAAAGCGCTGTTTACGTGCTGCAAGTGTGTGCGCCAAGATTCATGGCTAATGCGCCGAAATCCGGTCATGCCCGCGCAGGCGGGCATCCCATGTTCTAAACTTTATAGTCGTTTCCAATAATGTCCGCAGGGGCTGATGTCATTCCGCGCGAAGCTTCCGACCGAAGGTCGGAAAGAGGAGATGCGGAATGACGGCCCTTCTGACTGGGGTTATTCTTAAGGAACTAATTGAGAAAGACGATAGACGTTGTAAGTTAAGCGGCGCGATAATTGACACAGCGCCATAATCATGGCAGAGGACTGCCCGGATTTCATCGCAACGGGATATGTCAGGAGGCAGGAACGTGGTCAAAGTGGATTTGGGACAAAAGCGAGTATGCGCGAATTGCGGCGCGCGCTATTACGATATGAAAAAGAGCGTGCCTGTTTGCCCGGCATGCAACACAGCATATGATCCGGAAAGTCAGGTAAGGTCGCGCCGCAGCCGCAGCGCTGCCAGCAAGCCAGTGCCAGAAGTGGAGGTTGCGGACGACCTGATCGCTGACGTTCCCGTAGCCGACGATGACGCCGAGGAAGGACTTATCGAGGATGTCGAGGAACTAAGCGAGGATGTCGAAGTCGAAGAAGTCGTCGATGTCAAAGGTCGGGAATAACCCTCCGTCCTACCCGCCGCGAAGCAACCCGTCATGGCGGAACATGTCCTTGATGCCGCGAATGGCTTGCCGCGTCCTTGCCTCGTTTTCGATAAGCGCGAAGCGAACGAAACCCTCTCCGAATTCGCCGAAACCCATCCCCGGCGAAACGGAGACTTTCGCTTCCGCCATCAACTTCTTGGTGAACTCCAACGACCCCATCGCGGCGTAAGCCTCCGGGATCTTGGCCCAGATATACATCGTGGCGCGCGGCTTCTCGACCATCCACCCGGCTTCGTGCAACCCTTTGACCAAAACGTCGCGTCGGCTCTGATAAGTCGCGCAAATGTCGCGCACGCAGTCCTGAGGCCCCTCCAGCGCCGCGATGGCCGCGACCTGAATAGGGGTAAAGGTTCCATAGTCGTGATAGCCTTTGATCCGCGCCAAGGCGTTCACCAGCGTCTTGTTGCCGACCATGAAACCGATACGCCAACCCGCCATGTTATAGCTCTTGCTCATGGTGAAAAACTCGACCGCGACATCTTTTGCGCCGGGGACCTGCATGATGCTGGGGCACTTCCATCCGTCGAAGCAAATATCGGCATAAGCAAGATCGTGAACGATATAAATGCCGTATTCTTTTGCCAACCCAACAAGACGCTCGAAGAAATCCAGTTCGACGCACTGCGCCGTAGGATTGGACGGAAAATTGACGATCAGCATCTTGGGCTTGGGAATGCGCGAACGGATGGCGCGCTCAAGCTCGGCAAAGAAATCAAGGCCGGGCGTCATCGGCACTTGCTGGATATCCGCGCCCGCGATGACGGGGCCGTAGATATGGATCGGATAGCTGGGATTTGGTACCAGAACGCAATCGCCCTTGTCGCAGGTCGCCAGCATCAAATGCGCGATGCCTTCCTTCGAACCGATGGTAACGATGGCCTCGCTTTCGGGATCGAGCGAAATCCCATAGCGTTGCTCATACCAACTGCAAATCGCGCGGCGCAGGCGCGGAATGCCCTTGGAAACGGAATAGCCATGCGTATCCGGCTTCTGGACGCATTCGATCAGTTTCTTGACGATATGCGCAGGCGTTGGCCCGTCCGGATTGCCCATGCCGAAATCGACGATATCCTCGCCGCGCCGCCGCGCGGCCATCTTAAGCTCGGACGTGATGTTAAAAACGTAAGGGGGAAGGCGCTCGATACGGGAAAATTTCGTCGGTAACGACGAAGAAAAACGCTCATCGCTCATAAAGATTCCCTTCAACGTAAGCGCCTGAAACCGTTCAAGCGACGTGCCGCCCATTCAGGAAAGGCGACCAAATTCTAGCCCTGAAACGATAAGTCGGACAAGATAGATTTTAGGGGATAGCTAAGGTATACGGTGCTTCCAGACGCAAGCATGATGGAAGCAGAGCAAGAAAAGCGCAAAAGTTAGCGTCATTGCGAGGAGTTTCCCGCCGAAGGCGGGAATCGACGCGGCAATCCAGAGTCCCAAGCGACAGCTCTTGAAGACTCTGGATCGCCACGTCAATACGCGCCTTAAGGCGCGTATCTCCTCGTGATTGACGACCATTTTTGCGGCGATTGTCTGTGGTTCCCTGACGTGGTCTGGGAGGTTACAGACCGCCAACAATATGCGTGTAACGCCTAACGCAAGGCTGAATTCAATGCTCGACCAAACATTTCCACAAATTGTCTTTGATCCAGTCGCGACATTGATAATCAAGATTGCCGAAGAAGTCATCTTGCCCATCTATCGCCGCCCGAACATGCATGTCGAGATCAAAGCCGACCATACGCCCGTGACCGAAGCCGACGGCAAGGCGGAAGCAGCGTTGCGCAAAGAGCTTGCGGAAATGTTTCCGGGAGCTGGATTTATTGGCGAGGAAACCGATGGCGGCGACTGGCGGGAATCGCCATTATTACATGAAGAAAACGGCTTGTGGGTGCCTGATCGAAGCCGTAAGGTTTTCATCATGGATCCTGTCGACGGAACCATCAATTTCGCGATGGGCCCGAAGGTTGGAAGGCGCTTTGCCACCATGCTCGCCATGTTTGATCATGGGGAGTTCGCCGCCTCGTGGATCTACTACCCGCTCACGCGGGAGTTCCTGTTCACAACGCCTAAGGCGCCAAGCTATTTGATAGGCATAGACCCCAACGGCGCGATTGAACCGCCGCGCGTCGCGCATGTTCAGGCGTCGCGGAAACGCCCGCTCAACATGGAGTATCTGATTTACGGACTCCTGAAAGACCCAGAACGGCATAAGGCGGAAGGCAGCAGGATGTTCGGCGCGCTCATCGAACCGAATGGCCGCATGGAAATCATGACCTGCATCGCGGAATGCCTGTATAACATGGTGGTGACGGGCGAACTCGATCTGGCGGTAAGTCCGTTCTATACGACTCCATGGGATTTTTGGACCACCGGACCCGCCTTTGAAAATGCCGGAGCGGTCGCGATGAACGAATCCAGCCATAACTACCGCGCTTGCGCGACGCGCGGCTCCGTCATCGCCAACGCTCCGGAGCTTGCCGTCAAAACCTGTGAAATCATCGCCGGACTTCCAAGAGGTTGAAGTGCCTGATCTCGCTCACGAAATTCACCATGGCCGCGCCGCCGGAAAAGTCGTCTGCGGCGTGGACGAGGTCGGACGCGGACCTCTGGCCGGACCGGTGATGGCGGCGGCGGTCATCCTGCCGACCGACATCCCCAAGGCCTTGACCGAAGGCATTCGCGACAGCAAGAAAATGTCGGAAATTCAGCGTGAAACCCTGTTCGACCCCATCCGCGAATCCTGCCGCTTCTGCGTCGCCGAAGCCTCGGTCGAGGAAATTGGCGACTTGAATATTCTTCAGGCAAGCTTGCTTGCGATGCGCCGAGCTGTGGCCGGATTAAACCTCGCGCCTGATACCGCGTTAATCGACGGCAACCGCCGTCCGGGACTGGCCTGTCAAGAAGTCACGATAGTGAAAGGCGACGACAAAAGCCTGTCCATCGCCGCCGCCTCGATACTGGCGAAAGTCCAGCGCGACAGGTTCATGTCGAAATTGGCTCAGGATTTTCCCGGTTATGGCTGGGAACATAACGCAGGCTACCCAACGCCGGAACATCTGGAAGCGTTGTCCCGCTTGGGCGTAACTCCATGGCATCGCGCCACCTTCGCCCCTGTGAGCAAATATCTGGAATTACGCAAGCACGAGGGCTTCGGTCATTCGCGGAGTTCGCAAGGCCCATAAGGAGATACAGACGTAATTTTCTCTGCAAAATGTGTGGGTTCGCGATCCAGATAACAACTGATCTTGATAGGCTTGCCCCCCAGCTCGCTGTTTTCGTCATAAAGCATTTTAGCATAGGCCCAAACACGCACGGATTTTTGATCATGCGTAATGTTGATCGTCTGCGTAATGACTGGCTGATGTGGCAAAACGCTGCCAAGAATCATGGACTTGAACGCCGGAGAGAAATGAAAAGCCCCGTTGGCATCTGTCACAACTTTGTCTGTGAAAGTCTTGCCCCCCCACGCCCATTCATATTGGCGTTCGACATCCGCGCCCTCAACGGGCTTACCATGAAGGAAGACAATCCCATCTACTTCTGAAAACAGGCAAACTTTGGCCATGACGAACGCGCCCCCTAAAGCAAGAACGACAGAAACAATCAAAACTGCGGGGATATGCCTATATGGTTTGAGATTCATGGAGGCCTAACGAAAGTGGACGCGCGCCTAGAAAAATGCATAAAAGATATTTACCGATCATTAACGCCGCTAGATTAGCAGTTGCATGTTATGAAACCACCTCAGCGTAAGAAACCCGTTACGGACAATCCTCTGGACTGCATTCATTGTGGCGACAGCATCGAGATTATGGCGAACCTGCCTGCGCGTTCGGTGGACGCCGTCTTTGCCGACCCCCCCTACAATCTGCAGCTGGGCGGTGAACTCCTCCGCCCCGACCATTCGCAAGTCGATGCCGTGAACGACGATTGGGATAAGTTCGCGGATTTCGCCTCCTATGACGCTTTTACGAAGGCGTGGTTGAGCGCGGCCAAGCGAGTGCTAAAGCCCAACGGCAGCCTCTGGGTCATCGGGAGCTATCATAATGTCTTCAGGATTGGCGCGATTTTGCAGGATCTGGGATTCTGGATCTTGAACGACGTAATCTGGCTGAAAAGCAACCCGATGCCGAATTTTCGTGGCAAGCGCTTCACCAACGCGCACGAAACGCTGATCTGGGCCTCCCCGTCGCGAACAGCAAAACCGTGCTTCAACTACGAGGCGATGAAAAATCTCAATGAAGACAAGCAAATGCGCAGCGACTGGACGATCCCGCTCTGCACCGGCGGCGAGAGGCTGAAAAACGGAGCAGGCGACAAGGTCCACCCGACGCAAAAGCCGGAAGCCCTGCTCTACCGTGTGCTGATGGCTTCGACCAAACCCGGCGATGTCGTGCTAGACCCCTTCTTTGGCTCCGGCACGACCGGCGCGGTGGCCAAACAACTGGGCCGCCACTATATCGGCATCGAACGCGACGAAACCTACATTCGACATGCCGAGCGACGTATCGCCAGCATAGACGCAAGTTCTGATCTCGAAGGGCTGGTTACGCCGTCGCGCCGCGCGGAGCCGCGCATCCCGTTCGGCAACGTGATTGAACGCGGCTGGCTGCGCCCCGGCGAATATCTCTACGACGAACGCAAGCGCTACAGCGCGCGGGTTGCCGCCGATGCCTCGCTGATCTTCAAGGCGCAAGACAACGAATGCCGAGGCTCGATCCACAAGATCGGAGCGCTCGCGCAAGGTCTGCCCGCCTGTAACGGCTGGACCTTCTGGTGCTACGAGCGCGAAGGAGCTCTCGCCTCCATAGACAGTCTGCGACAACGTCTGCGCAACGAGCAAAAGGGAAAAGAAACCGCCTAACAGAGGAAGGGCAAACAGACGCTCACGCAAGATTGAATGTGCAGCAATCCAATACACGCTCAAGCGTAGCCAGTTTGTCGCGACGAGGGATAATTACGGTAAGACGCAAAGCGTGTACGAAGTTTGGATGAGGTTCTTCAGAGATAAATTGATTGGTTGTCTCGAAACGACCATGTTCCACGGTGGCCACTAAGCCATGTGCCTTGAAAAGCTTAATCATTCTATCGATGTTTGAGTGGTTGGCACGCGAAGATGTTTCAAAATCAGTGACGGCCTTTAACGTATCGATACCGAAAGTCAAAACCGAAATATGAGCAGTCGAGTCTGTTTTACGAAGGGGCCTGACTAAATGAAACAACATGCGTGCGCAAGTATCCATCTCGCGAATTAAAAGCTGATTTGCAAGCGCTTGATCTGAGCAAGCGCATTTTTCACTAATGGCCATAGAAATATCCGCCTATAAATCAAAAAATATGTAACGGACTTATATCCGCGCCGTAGGGAACTGTCACGCAAACAATAGTTGCGCAACCTTTGACGCGCGCGCCGCAATCCCGTAAGAAGAAAGACATCACCCACGCGCATATGGCGCGGACAAACGAGGTAATTCCCCAATGAAGACCGCTTCAAAACAAAGCCGTGCAGCAAGCGCGACCCTAAAGGGCAAGCGGGGGAATAAAAATGCGACACAACAAAAGGTTGAGTTGAAGCGGCGCAAAAGCAACCCGAAGCCAGCCAAAGAAATCCTTCTCGCCGATTATCGCCCCCCCGAATTTCTCATCGATCACGTGACGTTGGATGTGAACATCTGTTCTGACAAAGCCATCGTAAAATCGCGGCTCGAAATCCGCCGCAACGCGCAAAGCAAAAAAAACAAAGCGCCTCTGGTGCTGCAGGGGGAGATACAAAAGGCGGTCGAAGTCGCGCTTGACGGAAAAAGGCTGGTGGAGGGCAAAGATTACCGCCTCACCGAACACGACCTGACCATCCATACCATGCCCGCCAACGCCGTGTTGGACATTGCAAGCGAGCACACCCCCTATGCCAATACCGCCTTGTCAGGATTTTATGCCTCCGGCCCGATGCTCTGCACGCAATGCGAAGCCGAAGGGTTCCGCCGGATAACCTATTACCTCGACCGCCCGGATGTGATGGCCAAGTTTAAGGTCACGCTCCATGCCGACAAGAAGAAATACCCCGTTCTGCTTGCCAACGGCAATTTGCTGGGCGCGGGCGACGAGCCTAAAGGACGGCATTTCGCGACATGGGAAGACCCGTTTCCCAAGCCTTGCTACCTGTTCGCCATGGTCGCGGGCAAACTCGACAAAGTGAAAGACCAATTCACGACGCGCTCAGGCCGCGAAGTGCTGATCGAAATGTATGTCGAACCCGGCAAAACCGATCAAACCGCCTTTGCGCTTGACGCGCTCAAAAAAGCCATGGCGTGGGATGAAAGAACATATGGCCTCGAATACGACCTTGATCGCTTCATGATCGTCGCGACGCCGTATTTCAATATGGGCGCGATGGAGAACAAAGGCCTGAATATCTTCAACGATTCCTGCGTGCTGGGGCGCGCGGACACGGCGACGGATGCGACCATCAGCTTTATCGAGCGCGTCGTCGGCCATGAATACTTCCATAACTGGACCGGCGACCGCGTGACCTGCCGCGACTGGTTCCAGTTGAGCCTCAAGGAAGGCCTGACGGTTTTCCGTGAGCAGGAATTCATGGGAGATATGCACGACCACGCCGTCGAGCGTATTGAAAACGTGCGCGACCTAAGGTCGCGACAATTCGCCGAAGACGCAGGCGCCATGGCCCACCCGGTGCGCCCTGACCGCTATCAAGCCATCGACAACTTCTATACCGCGACGGTCTACGACAAAGGCTCGGAAGTCGTGCGCATGATCCAAACCTTGGCCGGGGGCCGCGTGGGATTCCGTAAAGGAATGGAGCTTTATTTCAAACGTCACGACGGGCAGGCTGTCACCTGCGATGACTTTGCGCAAGCAATGGCGGATGCCAACAAACTCGACATCAAGCAATTCATGCTGTGGTATGCGCAAGCGGGAACCCCCACCGTGAACGTCAAAACGGCGTGGAGTGGTAAGAGCAACACGTTGAAAATCACCTTGCGTCAAAGCTGCCCCCCCACGCCCGGACAACCGAAGAAAAAGCCCATGCATATCCCGTTTGCGGTCGGCCTGTTGGGGCAAGACGGGCGCGACATGATGGAAACAAAGATTCTGGATTTGCATAAATCGCGACAAAGCTTTGAATTTTCCGGGTTGAAAGAAAAGCCGGTTTTGTCGCTGCTGCGCGACTATTCTGCCCCCCTGCGACTGGATTACGACAGCGAGGACGAGGATTTATTGTTTTTGCTTGCGCATGACAGCGATCCGTTCAACCGCTGGGAGGCCGGGCAGAAATTGGGCGAAAAATACCTGTTGGAGATAGCGGCCAACCCGAACAAGCGCTCAAAAACTATATCTGCCGCCTTGTCGGAAAAAACGCTCGAAGCCTATGCCAAAGCGCTCGAAGGCGTGTTGGTGGATGACAAACTCGATGGCGCTTACCGCGCGATGGCGCTCACTTTGCCGAGTGAGAGTGAATTGGGACTAGCCCTCGTCGCGCGCGGCAAGAAAATTGATCCAGAAGCGCTTTCCACGGCGCGAAAATCTCTGGTCAAATATCTATCGTCGGCCCTGCGCGAATCTTTTGAAAAAGTTCACGATGAATTGAGCGGCATTGATCCCATGGCTGCCGATGGCGTTACGATGGGCAAACGCAGTCTGCGGAATCTTTGCCTCTCCTATCTTTCGGCGCATCATGCCCCGGCGATGCTGCAAAAAGCCTATGAACAGTGTGTAAAATCGAAAAACATGACCGATAAAATAGCGGCGCTTGCGATATTGGCGGAAACAACCTCGCCTTTGCGTGACAAAGCGCTAGTAGGGTTCGAAAAGCAATGGAAGAAAATGCCTACCGTGATGGATAAATGGCTGATGGTACAAGCTTCGGCGAAACGCAAAGAAGCGCTATCTGATGTCAAGCGGCTTATGAAACACCCGTCATTTGACCTTAAGAATCCAAACAGGGTGTCGGCGCTGATTGGTGTTTTTGCCGGAAACATCGAGGGATTTCATGCGGCAAACGCATCAGGGTATCGCTTTATAGCCGAAATGATTCGGCGTCTTGATCCTATCAACCCCAACATCGCCGCGCGTCTGGCAAAACAGTTTGCCCGGTGGCGCGATTACCACACCCCGCGCTCTGGCGCGATGCGTTCGGAGTTGCAACGCTTGGCGCGCGTCAAAACATTATCGGCGAATACCTCTGAAATAGTGACAAAAAGCCTCAAATCTAGATAATAACCAAACTAAATTATACAGCCGGAACGAAAGAAGATAACCGAATGAACCGCGCGGCAAATATTGCCTACCGCGCGAATTACCCACATGAACCCTTGCAAATCGCGGTGTCGGTTAACTGGTTGTCAAGCTTTTAGTCGATAATAGAGCCTGTTCAACGGGATCACACTACCTGCGTGAATGGCATGCTTTTGGCATGTGCAAGAGTTGCTGTCGGAAATCATAACCTATCGGGAAGTGGTGCCGTAAGCTTCTAAATTTGCGGAAGGAGTCCGCGATCAAACTCGAAAGGAGTTCAAGTCATGGCAATAAGCGAAGTCTCACTAAGTGGTTCTGCGCGAGCAAACCTGTCGGCGCTGCAAAATACCGCAACGCTGCTGGGAAATACGCAGAAACGCTTGTCAACAGGTAAGTCAGTCAACTCGGCCTCTGATAACGCGACGGCGTACTTTGCGTCGCAAGGCTTTCTCCAACGTGCGAACGACCTCTCGAACTTGAAGAATAACCTTGCAACCGCGCAGACCACCGTGGCGTCGGTTCAGGACTCGTTGTCGAACGTGACCACCATCGTCAACCAGCTGCAAGGTATTACGACCCAGGCGCTGGGAACGACGGACACCACGACGCGTTTAGGGCTGGCTTCACAGTTCAACTCGTTGCTGACGCAGCTCGACTTGCTGGTCAACGACGCGACCTTCAACGGTACGAATCTGTTGAACTCTGCGAGCAATCAGTTGGTCGTTTACTTCAACGAAACCAACACAACGGCGCTAACAATCAGCGGCGTCAATGTTACGTTCTCAGGCCTCAGTCTCGCAGCGGCTGACGGTGGTTTCGAAACAGACGTAAACATCAACTCGGCGTCTTCGCGGCTACTGACGGCGCTGTCCACGCTACGTACGGACGCTGCATCGTTCGGTGGTAACGCGACGCTGATCCAGACACGTCAAGACTTTACCTCGACCCTGATTAATAACCTTCAAAACGCTTCGGACAAACTTGTGTTGGCCGATACGAACGAAGAAGGCGCGAACCTGCAAGCGCTGCAGGCTCAGAACCAACTCGGTATCGTTTCGCTGGGTATTTCTGGCCAGTTGTCGCAAGCGATCCTGCGCTTGTTCTAATTGGGATACGAAGGGTGGGCTTCGGCTCACCCTTCTCTTTTTGACGTTATACTCCGTAGGATTGGCAACCCGAAAAAGCGACAAGGGCCGTCATCGCGAGGAGCCTTACAGATGGCGACGACGCTGCGATGACGCTCCTTCTGTCAGGATGGTCTTTCATGAGCGCAAGAAGCGCTTTAAGGGCCAGTCATAATTCGGCTTTCCAATCATACGGAGTATACCTAAGATAATAATCTCGAAGGAGTCGGGATATGCCGCTTAAAATTCGTGTAAAGCCAGAAGGTAAAATTTTCGCGGGTGGCGCCGTCCTAAAGAATGTTGGCAAGCATCCTGCCGATCTTCTGATCTTATCCGACAGCCCCGTCTTGCGCGAAGACTATATGATGAATATAGACCGCAGCCGGGAGTCCGACGCAACAAACATCTACTTCTTGCTGCAAGTGATTTATCTTTTCAAAGGAAAAGGAAAACCGCAAGACGCGCTCGTCATTGAAACGATAAAAAATTTCGCAAAATTATACCCAGAATTACAGAGCAAAGTGCTCCACATCATCGGACACTTGGAAGCTGGCGAAGGGTTTAAAGCGCTAAAAGTCGCGCATAAGCTTCTGGAAGAAACGCGGCCAAATACCCTCCCCCAAACAACCCTCACAGAAAACAACGCCTAATCAGCGTACGTTGGCATAAGATTTGCTAGAAAAAGAAATAATCCAATCCACTGAACACCGAGGACAAAAGGCTATGCAAACCACCGAGCAAAAACTTGGCGTATATACACAACATCAGCGCGGCAACGAAGACAGTCGTGAAACCGACAAGCGCGCATTACTCATATGTGCGGGGCAGTTGCAAAGCTGCGTGGATTTGGGAAAAGAAAACATGCCGGCCTATCAAGAATGTCTGAAAAAAAACCAACAATTGTGGACAATGTTTCAAGTCGCGTTGACCGATCCCGAAAACGAACTCCCCCAAGACCTAAAAATTCTGCTCCTAAATATAAGCCGCTACATAGATAAAACAAGCTTTCAGGCCATAGCGTCATTTAACCCGGCCTTGGTGAAAAGCCTGATCAATATCAATCGCGTCATAGCGGAAGGTTTGGCCAATAGCCTGAAGTCATTGCCTGTGACCATCGATATGCAACAGGCGCCGCAACCAAACGCGATCAATACCGAAAACATGACCGCGAATGTGACGGCTTAAAAATGTAACTCCAAGCCGTTCTCATGAGGTCTATGGACGACAAACATCGTCAAAAAGAGCCGTCATTGCGAGCCCCCTCTTGGGGGGCGAAGCAATCCAGAGCGGCAAGAACAAACCATGATGACTCTGGATTGCCCCGTCGTTTCCGCCTTGCGAGTGGAAAACTCCTCGTAGTGACGAATTCGAATTGCTGCGGACTACAATCCGCAGCATTTTGCGAAAGCCTCGCCGCGCTTGCAAAAGTCTTTAAACAAACCGTAACTTGGCGCGGCTGGCGAAAGAAGCAAGACCCCGCCGCGCAGCGTATGCTGCAAACAAAAGTTCACGGCCTCTTGCATTGTTGCGGCGCAGCATAGTGGCGAGGCGTAGTGCTTATTTGTTAACAATTGCAATATGCGCGCGCCGCTAGGCCCCATTGCCGAAACGCAACAAACTGGGTTCGAAACCAGAAAATCTATCAACGGGCTATAATCAAGGCCCCTGTCAAATCCGCCTACGATCAGGCTAATCGGCTTGTCACGCCAAACCGAAAGCGCCGCCAGCGCTGTCAAGGGCGTCGTCGAAATGCTATCGTCGACGAACGCAATCCCGTCACGCTCGCCAATAATCTGCTGCCTGTGCGGCAAGCCCCGATACGATTCCGCAGCAACCAAAGCCTGATTCAAATCTAACGAAAAATGCTGCAACGCGCAAAGCGCAGCGGAAAAATTATCGAGATTGTGATTGCGAGAAAGAAATGAGTTGTTAACAAAACCGAACCGCTGCGGACCGTTAAAAATCTCGCCCGAAAGCTCGGCATGGAATGAACTTTCGCAATTTGACCATTGAATGGATCGCGCATCAACGCCGCTACATGAATATCTATCGACAATCTCAGGCAAATGCGACTCCAGCAGGCCTTTGCAATTCGCAGGCGCAACGACGTGCCGCGCGCGAGCCAGAAGATTAAGTTTATCGCGGTAATAGCACTCAACTGACCCGTGCCAGTCCAGATGTTCCGGCTCCAGATTCGTGAGAACCGCCAAATCGAAACAACCGTCAAATAGGGCGGCTTGATAACTTGAAACCTCTATCACGCAAAAATCCGCAGAGGCTTCTCCCTCGTAATCGCTGCCGGGGGGCACGCCAATGTTACCAAGAAGCGCGACCGAACGGCCTGATTGCCGAAGTATATGAGAAATAAGGGAAGCCGTGGTGCTTTTCCCTTTCGTTCCTGTCACGGCAATTGTTTTCGCGCCGCGCGCTTGCGAAGACCAAAGATTGAGGAGCGAGGTAACGACGATGTTGCTGTTAATGAGTTCTTGCGTGTCACTGTGATACAGGCTGATGCCCGGAGACTTAACGACGACGCTGGCGGACTTCAACGCCTGCTTGCGCAGTTTCTCTCCGGTAACCCATAAATCGCCTTCGCGTAGATAATCTTGAGGGCGTTCTGCGCTCATGTCGTCGTCTGCAATGATAAGCGGCAACGCAGGCCAACGCCTGCGTATCAAAGCAGTCGCAGCCAACCCCTCCCGCCCTGCTCCCCAGATGGCGACACTATGTGCGCCGAGATCCTCTAAAGAAAGCGACATGCGTGATCTCGCAAATAAAATTAAGTGATGCCCGAAAATTCAAGCAGCTCGCGATACGCATCGGGCACGCGATGAGGTAAAGCATAGTCCGGAGCCATCTGCTTCGCCCAAGCTTGATCAAACCCTTCAAGAGGCGCAACCAGTCTTTGCGACAAATCTTGAACCACTAGCGCGTCTCTCCATGCTGGCAGAGTAGAAAGACGGTGCATCAACGCAGCGCATTCTTGAATTTCCCCAACGCATTCAAACGGCTTGTGGGAGCGCAAGCCGCATAAGTCTTCATAGCCAAGGGTTTGCGCCAAATCGTCCAACAAATCGCGCCCGAAAATCCGAACAAGCTTGTTGCGGGAAAGGAACGGCGCGAGAGCCAAAAAAACAAACCTGCATTTCGGACATGAACAGCACCAGAATTTACTGCGACGCGCCTGCTCCTGACGAAAAGCGGTATTACAGCTTCGAAAACAATCATGCCAGTGGCTAAGTTTCGCAAAACGCGCGGCGATGCTGGCTTCGCTGAGCGGGCGCAACAATGAAAAATAAGAAATGCTCTTGGTTACGTAACTATTAACATAGGTGGCGAAGGCGTCTTCGAACGCGAACGATTTGCTGTATTGATGATTAACGTCGATGCCATCATGGTCGATGTTGCCGATGTTGGCCGAGCGTTCGTTCGACATGACAATCGCATTCCAACCCTGTAATATGGCAGTTGCCAACGCGATGGCGCTGACAATCGCAGTGATGGGAACGTGCCCGTTCAACGCGCCATGGGCATTAAGTTCCTGAAGTCGCGGAGATAGTTGACGGAGCGCGACCGCCGACTGCGCATCTGCCCTATCCAGCGCAGCTTGTATCGGAGCGGCGACGCCTGCACTGAGCGAGCCGACGGCAAAAAGTGTAAGGGGTTCTCCGGCCTGTTTTAAAAGTTCTAAACTCAGGAGAGAATCCTTGCCCCCGCCGATAGGCACGCCGAGCCGATGCGGCTGATCCCATGCCAGCGCGCGCGGGGCGCGGGCAACAAGCAGAGCGCGATCAAATTTTGCCCTTGATCGCATATCAAGCCCGTTGCGATAAGCGAATTCTGCAAGGCCACGCGCGTAAACCTCTTCAACGAATGACGCCGTCTGCGGATCAAGCTCGAAAGCGTCGCAACGCAGGAACTCCGGGGCAAGCGCTTTGTAATAGCTGACGCCGGCCAACAGAAAGAGAAGCCTGAACGCGCGATCCAACGCTTCCCGCTCGATAGGCGAGAGAACGCGCTCAAGAAGGGGAAACTGGATGATTTCTTCAAACTCGCTCGCGCCAGAGAAGCGATAATGCAAACGCAATAGGCCGCTCGACTCGTCGAACGCATAAGATTGAAAAACAAAGGAGCCGCAATTCATGACAACGTATTAGTGCAAAAAATTATAAATGTGTACCAAAAGATACTTTCTCGCCGCAACGATACATCACGCGCAGTGCGCGTGAAACAAAGAAAAAACGAGCGGCCCGATGGAGCCGCTCGTTCAATCTACGCGCTCATGAGCGATAGAGGCTATCTTTCCACGCACATTGCGATGCCCATGCCGCCTCCAACGCACAACGTGGCCAACCCCTTTTTCGCCGAACGCTTCTGCATTTCGTAAAGCAAAGTCACAAGGATTCGCGCGCCCGAAGCGCCGATGGGATGGCCAAGCGCAATCGCGCCGCCGTTAACATTGACCTTGGCGGGATCCCAACCCATGTCCTTGGACACCGCCAAAGACTGTGCCGCGAACGCCTCGTTGGCCTCTATCAGGTCGACATCGGCCAGCGCCCATCCGGCCTTCTCCAACGCCTTACGGCTTGCCGGAACCGGACCAATACCCATAATCGACGGATCGACTCCAGCCGTCGCCCACGACGCTATGCGCGCCAAAGGCTGTAACCCACGCTTGGCGGCTTCTTCCGCGCTCATGACGATAAGAGCCGCCGCGCCGTCATTGATACCCGAAGCGTTTCCAGCCGTCACCGTCCCGTCCTTTTGGAAAGCAGGCTTAAGCTTGGCCATTCCTTCCAGAGTGGCGCCCAAACGAGGAAACTCGTCCTGCGCGAAAATTGTCTCGCCCTTGCGGTCTTTGATGACATAGGGGACGATCTCGTCCTTGAATTTCCCGGCCTTAATCGCCGCCTCGGCTTTATTCTGGGACGATACCGAGAAAGCGTCCTGCTCCTCGCGCGTAATGCTGTATTTTTTGGCCAGATTTTCCGCCGTGGATCCCATGTGGTAGTTATTGAAAATCTCCCACAATCCATCCTTGATCATCGTGTCGACCAGCTCTCCAGCGCCCATCTTGATGCCGTTGCGCAAATGCACGCAATGCGGAGACATCGTCATGTTTTCCATGCCGCCCGCGACGACGATCTGGTGATCGCCAGCCTTGATCGACTGCGCGGCATTGGCGACGGCGCGAAGGCCGCTGCCGCACATCTGATTGATCGAATAGGCTGTTTTCTCGACCGGGATTCCGGCAGCCATCGAAGCCTGACGCGCAGGCCCCTGCCCTTGCCCGGCCCCAAGGATCTGCCCCATCACGACTTC